>NZ_JBQFTM010000005.1:0-255033 GCF_056538605.1 Ruegeria sp. BF7
CAACGCTAAGTGTCGCGGGATGGAGCAGCCCGGTAGCTCGTCAGGCTCATAACCTGAAGGTCGCAGGTTCAAATCCTGCTCCCGCAACCAATAATTCCAGTCAGATATCAAACACTTAGCCTCGCATCACGTGAGGCTTTTTGCGTTACGCCAATCTCTCTGGAAGCACTGTGGAAGCAAACGGGTGCGAAAAAGCGTAAGCGTTGCATCTGGCCCCCTAACCAAAGCTCTGCCAACGTGATCTGGGGCTTCGCGCATTACGCGTCTAAGCCTGTGTGTCGAGTAATTCTTGTTTCCACTCGATATCCGATCAAACACAGTGGCCACTGTCGCCACCGGGTGAAAAATGCGTTCACTGTCTTGGAAGTTCCGGACGGCCTCATACAAATGCGGGGGATTGGTTGCAAAGCAATTTCTGTCAAAAACCCGTTCGAAATCATACAGGTTCGTGCAGCTTGCACCAGTTGCATATGCGGTGGTGGCCAAAATCGCTTCGTCGTTAACCCGTAGCGACGTATGGTGGTTTTGAACCCGTTTTCTCAGCTTGAACATGTCTTCGATCAAACCCTTTTTTACGCGAGTAAACGGAAAAATGCATCCGTAGTTTGGGTTTTCGCCAATCTCAGCAAGATCTTTTGAGAACCGAGGCGGTTCTTCAAACCGTCGAAGATCAGCGGCCAAAACAGCATCTTCATTTCCTTGCAGAACTGACTTGACCGCTTGAAATCCTTTGCGTCCAAGATAAACATCCGTCTCAATCAAACAAAAGAAGTCAAAGTCGCCAGCTTTTTCTGCTGCCGCATAGTAGCAGTAGTCGCCACAAAACCATCCCCAGTTCCTTTCGTGCCGGGCAAACTTCCAATCGCTGATCACTGTAGGAGAAAGTGAAATCTTGGGCGTATCGAGAATATCGACACTGCCCGCGCTTTCATCGCAAACAACGAAAACGTTCTTGGACATGTGTTTCTTTAGGTCACTCAACAATTCCTGAACGTGCCAGTTGAATTTGTGGGTGCGAACAAGAAAAGCTGTACGGTCAATAGTCATGGGGAAGCTATGCAGTCAAACTTACCGCATCGCAACTTGATAGCAACGATAATCCGTTTGGTGCATCATGCCGAAAACGCCGGCCGATACTCTGAAATTCGTTCGACTTAACCCAATCCCCGCAAGAGGCGCGAGGAGCCCTTTGTTGTCATTGCTAAGGGAGTTGGACAGCTTCGGCTGCATCAAGTTGGCTGTGGGCATGGAAGACTTTTGCGATTTTCTGGTCACTTGCGAGTTCACCCAAAGCTTGAGAGTTCATGATGCCTGTATCCTTTTTGAGGCATCAATAACTGCTCAGAAAAGCCTTATGAGGTGCAATTAAGGTGATCGGATGCAACGTTTACGGATTATCTCAACGCAGAAACCAAGATCATACACTTAACTGGTTTTCGATTCTTCGAGGATTACACGGGCATTATTCACGTCGATCGTATGCTCTCCACCTATAACTTTCCGCAAGGCCGCACTTAGATCGGAAATCGCGGCAGGCGCCGACGCGCGTTTTCTGCACTGTCTAAAGTAGTCTACCGCAGTTCGAAGTTCGAACATTTTTGCTTGCTGTCGCCGCGCAGTCTTCAAAGCTTCACGAAACTCTGCTTCGGCGGGTGCGACCCCGGAACGCGCCAGCGCGTAGACCCGGTCCGTTTCGGCTTGTGCCCACCCCTCGTTTGTAAGGCTTTGGTGCTTGCGAGCTTCGGTCAGAAAACCCCTGGCGCCTTCCCGATCACCTGTTTCAAGAGTAAGTTCGGCAATCAAGGTAAGGAAAAACGGCTTGTAGTTCCCCGCTCCGCTGTTCCACCAAGCTTCTGCCGCACTTCGTAATACACGGATCGTTGCCGGGTCGGGCGAGACATAGGCATTCACCCAACTACGCCAGAGAGTTGCAGTCACGGACATGAACGTAAAGGAATGCCTTGCAGCCAGTTCCTCAAGTTGGTCCACAACCTCAACTACCTGTTCGGGTTCCCGGCGCAGAAGATGAAGCATGCACAGGTAGGTAAGTGATTGTGCGATACTGTGTGCATGCTCAAGCTCTCGAGCGGCGGCAACCGCTTGCATTTGGATTTCCAGTGCTTTGTCCGGGGCTCCGCGCATCCAAACGGCCAAGCTCAAGAAACACGAGGTGATCGCTGCATGGTCCGACCCATAAATAAAAGCCAGATGTCCATCCCGCTTCGGGCTGTAGAGCTCGAGTGCCCGTTTCAAGTGTTCGTAAGCTGGACCCAGTTCACCGATGTGAAACAGCACTGCCCCCATTGCACGATGAGCCACCATCTGATGTTGCGTTTCAGCGGTCGTCTTCGCCAGCTTCAGCAATTGTCCGGCAACATTCCTGGCCAGATCATATTCAGCACGCACCAAATGAAACGAATACAAACCGTTCAAAACCGGGAACAAGTGCCCTGTTTCTTCGATGCGTTCACACAGGTCTCGTATTCGTTCATAAACAGAACCGGTCTCATCTGCGGCTATCCCGGCCGTTGATCGCAGAACACCCGCTCTGAGAACCTGTATCTCAATTTCTTTTTGGTCCCGTTCGTCGCTCTGGCTTTGCTCACGCAACTGCTCGATTGCCAGAGAGAGCTGTGTGTTTGCCTCGATGTTCGCTGAACGCTTAACCGCGTGCTGACCTGCGAGGTAACGGCAGTCGATGGCCTCTTTGCCCATTCCGGCCATCGTGTAGTGATGCGCCAGAATTTCCGGACTGGCATCCCCTATGTGAAGTGCGTCTTGATTGAGCGTCTCGGCGACGCGCGCGTGCAGGACACGTCGCTCGCTTTTCAAAAGACTGTTGTAGGCAGTGTCACGAATAAGGGCATGACGATAGCTGAAGATTTCCAAACCATCCGATGCGGCCGTTGTAACAATGCCCGCGTCTGCCAAAAGCTCCAAACTAGAACGCAGCGCCTTTTCGCCAAAGCGGGAGACTTCGGCGATCAACGGATAGGAAAACTGAGGTCCGATTACCGCCCCGATCTGAGCCACTTCCTTGGCCGAACTCAGTCGGTCGAGACGTGCCATGAGCGCATCGTGCAATGTGCTGGGCACCGGGCTTGCCGAAGAAGATGCACCCATTGGATGAGATACGTGGCCCTTGGTCAAAGCGCCTGATTCAAGAAGATCTTTCGTCACCTCTTCGACGTAAAGCGGTACACCATCTGATCTGGCGGCAATCAATTCGTACATTTCATCGGAGATTGTGTGACCTTGAGCAACTTCATCCACAATGCTTTTGACCTGGTGGAAATCCAGTTGCCGCAAAACAACTTTTGTAAGGCTCGATTGTAGCGCCCAGCCCGGATCGAATTCGGGCCTGAATGTCATCACCACCAGCACAGGAAGGTCTTTGATCCGATCCACGATCTGGTCCACCAGCAACTTGGTTGTCGGATCAACCCAATGCGCGTCCTCAAACAAGAGAAGCACCGGTTTTTCCGAAGCCAGAGATGTCAGCTTTTCCAGCAACATCTTCAGCGTCTGATCCATGATTTGCTGCGGTGTCAAATCCAAAGGTCCCAATTGCTCTTCGAATGGAACAGAGAGAAGTGATGCTGCCAACTTCAATACACCGCTGGGTGGATCACCCAGAACCGAGGAAATCTTCTTGAGCTTTGCTTCGTTGGACTCGTCAGACCGTAGTTTTGCGGCACCCTCGAATTGGCGAATGACAGGGTAAAACGCACTCGCGAAATGATAGGGTGAACACTGGTATCGAATTTGAGAATGCGGCACGCCCGAAGTATTTTGACGCAGTTCTTCAACCAGCCTAGACTTGCCAATTCCCGGTTCACCCGACACCAGCACCATCTGACCTTGACCACCACTGGCCAGTTTCCACTTTTCGTTCAGGATCTCATATTCAGCCGCGCGACCAACCAAAGGCTTCAGCAACACATCGTCCAGGGCCATGAAGCGACTGACAGTTTCTCGCGCTCCGGTCACTTGCCAGGCTTCGACCTCTTTTGCAAAACCCTTGAGCTTGAATGCGCCGCGCAAAACATACTCGAAAGCGTCACCCGCCAACTGATGCGTGCTGGGTGCGATAATCATCGTGCCAGGATCTGCCATTGTCTGAAGACGCGCGGCCAGATTAGGCGTCTCGCCCATTGCTGTTCCATCCTCAAACATCTTTTCGCCACGCAAATCACCGACGACTACGAGGCCGGTCGCGATCCCAATTCGGACATTCAGTTTCGCATGGGTCCGGATGTCCGGGATTTCCTTAATGATCCGCAGGCCCGCACGAACCGCGCGTTCAGGATCATCTTCGTGGGCATGGGGAAATCCGAAAAAGACCATGATCCCGTCGCCGTAATAGCTTGCGATGTGACCATCAAAGGCGGCAACGGACGCTGCACATGTTTCTTTGAACAGCCGCAGGACTTCGGCCAGGTCTTCCGGATCGACACGCTGGGCGATTTCGGTGGACCCGACCAGATCGATAAACATGACGGTCAGTTGTCGGCGCTCCGCCACGATGGCGGGGCCGAGTGCGGTGTTTTGCGGGCGATGTCCCCCGTCCGCGCTGGCACGAACGGCTTTCATGAAACGCCGTCTCGGACCCAGAGGAAGCCCGATCGTGACAAGGTCTTCGTCGGTCAACTCTGTCAGATCACCGAGTTCGATTTCGTGTTCTTCAAAGGCTCTGGCGTATTTGGACAAACCGTGGTTTTCCAGCCAGACCGCGATATCGGACATTATTGATTGTCTTGCTTGCTGCTTCAGCAGAGCCCTTGCCTGCATCCAGCCAGCTCGCATCCCCCTGTTTATTTGGTCTTTCCAGGACCCCCCATAGGTCCCGTCGAAATACGGAGTACTTCTTTCTCAATGAAGTACTCCGATGTGGTTTTGGTCAAGGGGGTCATCACCATTTACTGGGTTGGCCCGGTACCGGCTTGCCAGAATGCACCGGGTTCTTAGTGCATACAGCAGAATGCCCCATGAGGCGCATCTTTCATTAACGTGTCGAAATCCTTGCCGCGCATCTCGACCAGGGTTTTGTGGTCCCCTGCCTCGAACCAGATTTTGTCCAGCCCGGTCAGGCTGTCGTCGACAACAGTCGGCAAATCATAGGCTTCGCCCACAGGCGGCACCGCGCCCAGCGCGCAATCATCGAACAGACCATCCATTTCGGATTCCGGCGCCAAGCCAAGACGCCGGTTCATCATCGATTGCAGCGCGGTGAGGTCGACCCGGTGATTGCTGGGCAGAACAGCAAGCAGAGGTCCTTCCTCCATGTGGATCAAAACCGATTTGGCGAGGTGGTCACCGGGGACATGCGCCGCTTCGGCGCATTCGGCGGCGGTCGCGGCATAGGGATGGGGAACGATGTCAAACGGAAGCCCTTGGGCATCCAGATGATGTTTCAGACGAGTCGCAATGGTCATTTAGCCCTCCGTATCATCGAAGGCGTCCCGGTCGCGAAACGTGTGGCGGTGCGCAACTAGGGCGCAAGTGTGTGTGAGCCTTTATTGTGCGCCGATTGGCTGGATCGGGCAAGGGGGTAGGATGTGCGGTCGGCTGGAAGGGACTGGAACAGATCAGGTTGTCATCTGTCCAAATACACCTGACGACGGATAACTTATGTAAATGGGTGGTCCTCCGGGTGAATCCAAGCAGAATGCCAAATTTGATGACGCTGGAAACTGGATACTTGTCACCCCGGATGATCCTTACATAGCGTTTCATGAGGGACCGGTTCACTCTGTCAAGATTGACTTGCCTGTCGCAATGGGACGCAACGAAGTCACTTACGATGAATGGATGGCCTGTGTGAGTGATGGCGGGTGCGGTGGGTACGAGCCTGAGGATTTCATTCGGTTACCAAAATTGCAGCGCGCGAAAGTCATTGGGAAAAACCCGGTCATCACTGTCTCTAACCTGGACGCGGCTTTGTACACAGATTGGTTGAACAGCAAGGTGGGGGCGGATGTTCATCGCCTGCCAACCGAAGCTGAATGGGAATACACTGCCCGCGCCGGAACACAAACTCCTTTTGCCTAGGGCGAAGAGGTGACAACCGATCAGGTGAGCTTTCTGGGCATCTCGACCGAGATCATGTTGGGCGAAGAATTCCCAGACCTTGTCTCGCGCGGGAAACCTGTGCCGGTAGACACGCTTGATGCAGCCAATGCTTCGAGTCTGCGGCACATGTGCGGCAATGTCGTGGAAAGAACAATGTCCTGCTGGACAGACACTTATGAGGGGTGGGAGATGTCCAGCTTCTACTTGGAAAAGGCCAGCGAACCAAACTGTGAAAGACGCGTAACAAGGGGTGGGGCGTATCCGGCGGGCATGGATCACTCACGTGTTGCAGGACGGGGCAGCGGGTCGGAAGACACCCGAACAAGTGTGTCGGGGTTCCGTGTTTTGAGAGAGCTGAAGTGAGTGTTCTTGCCCGCCGGTGATGGGTACAGATAGGCTATCCTGCTACCTGACTGGAACGACAGAGGTGTGGGCAAGTACACGCAATCAGGCTTTCTGGTTTTCAGGATTGCCCGCAGAAGACGGGCGCAGTCACGCGTTCTCCAAAACCCGCCGCGCAACCCGAAAGCACTCCAGCGCCTGAGGCACGCCGCAGTAGATGCCGACCACGTGGATGATGGCGCGAATCTCTTCTTTGGTGACGCCGTTGTTCAGAGCACCTTTGCAGTGGATCTCCCACTCGTGCATCTTTCCCAGTGCGCCAATCATCGCAAGGTTCATCATTGACCGGGTTTTTGCGTCTATCACGTCGTCTCCCCAGCCAAAGCCCCAGCACCAGGCGGTCATCGCCTCTTGAAACGGACGGGTGAAATCATCCGCAGCCGCGAGGTTCTTTTCCACGTATTCCGCGCCTAGGGTGCCTTTGCGTTGTTCCAACCCTTTGAGGAAAAGGTCTTCGTCGAAAATATCTGCCATGTGAGGTCTCCGGTGCTTCAGCGCGTCAGGCGGTGTTTGTAGAGGTGATCATAATGCGGTTTCATCCGGCGATGCACCTGTTTCACCCGGTCCGGCGCGACGTCGATTTCAACATACTTGCGGGTCTGCGGCGCAAGACCGGTCGAGTTCGCAAGGTTGGCGTGGAAAGATCCCCCATCCCACCAACTGTGGGCCGAAGGGTCGCCGCCGGCCTCCCAACTCAGAGCGTCTTCGATGAAAGGAATGCCCACGGCGTCGCAGAACCTTTGCGTCATGGTGTGCGGGTCTTCCAGCAGGTCGTCGCTGTCGATCACTGGCGGCGGGGTGCCGTTCAACGCCGTCAACAAGTCGAACAGGGCGCGTTGTTCGGGAAAGCCGACCTCACCCTCGGCGAAGTCGGGCCAGCGTTTGTACATCGAAGTGATGGTTTTCGCCGGATCGCGGATCAGGAAGGCATGGTTGAAATGGGACAGGAACTCTGCATCCCACATGTGATTGATGTAATGCGGAAAGTCCTTGAGGAAGACCGGCCCCTTGTGGGCACGCGCCTGAATGTCCTGCCATACACTGTCCAATGTCAGGCCGGGCGTTGTCAAATCACCCGTCTTGAAACGGTGCCACAGCGGGTCTTCGCCCTGATACCAGGCCTCACCGAAAGGCTCGTGCAGACAATCCAGATCGCCACGTTGCCGCATCATCCATTCAAAGGCCGTAGAAGTGGACCGGGGCACCGCCCAAAGCGCGAGGATTTTGTGCATCTGTCTGGGACCTCCGGGCTAGAGCCGTTTCAAAAGCTGGCCATGCGGCGTTTCCGGCGACAGGCCAAGCGATTTGAATATGCGCCAATAGAGTGCGATGTCGTGGCCGATCACCGGCTTGCCAAGGGCCGTTTCCAGCCTATCCGCCAGATGCAGCGGGCGCTGTGGCAAACCGTTCGGGCCAGTTCGGAAATTGCACATCCCGTTGATAAGAATCGCATCGGCGTGCGGTGCCTGCTCGGCGACGTATTCGAAACTCTTGAGCGCCAAGTCACTGTCAAAGACCCAGCGATAGCTGTTTACTTCTTCCTGACTGGCGAACCACCCCTGATCGTGAAAATTGCCGGCATAGAGCACGTCGAACCCGGCCTCACGCAGGAAACCCACCGTGCCTTGCCACCATTCCGGCCAGTGATAGGCCGCGTTCAGCGCGACCTTTTCGACATTCATTTCTCGCAACGCTTCGACCATGGCGTAACCGGCCATGTGAAACTGCGTGCCGAATTTGTCGGACAGATCCGCGCAATGCTGACGGACGCCCTCAACCCCCAGCCCGCAGGCATGGACCCAATTGGAACCGATCTGCCCGCAGACATCGACACCGTTGCGGGACATGCAGTGGACGAAATCGTCAAGCATCCCAAAATTCTGCTTTCGCTGGTCCAGCCCGTGCACATAGTCCGGCACATGCAGCATCCACCCATGCACCCCGACCGTTTCAGGGCACATGCGCAGGAAATCCGACGGTGCCGCGTCAAAATCGAATGGCGGGCAGGTGAAGCCGACCTGATGCGGGAACAGCTTGTGTTCCGGGCTCCACTCTTCGGGCATCAGCATGGGCGGATCGCCAAGATCATTAGTCTACCGCCTCTCGCATCCATTGCTGCAGCCTAGCGATCGAATGCTCCGACATCACCCCGCAACCGGGGTCCAGCACCAGCGGGCCGGGGCGGTAGCCTCGGGATTTGAGGCCGCGGTGGACGGATTCGACAAGGCGGATGTCTTCCTCGACCGTGGTCTCGCGATCCTGCACGGCCAATTGCCGGATCACGGCGCTCTCAGACCCGCCTTCGGTGAACCAGCCGCGCCAGACAGTGCAGTGATCGGAGTCGCTGGCACGCCAGTGATAGGTGTTCAACACATTGCCCGGGTAGCACTGGAAAGAGAACATCGGCCACAGGAACCAAGACTGATAGTCGCCCGCATGGGGTATCGACAGGTCGACCGGGTAGGTCATCTTGTCGAGGCTCTGACACTCGGTCGTATGGCGGAGGACATATCCGCCGCTGGCGTCAGGCTGGATGTCATAGGTCTCGGGCTTGACCACGCCTTCGGCAAAGGTCGGGTGGTTGGTCGGGCAGTGGTAGCATTCCGAGTAGTTCTCGATACTGACCTTCCAGTTGCAGTTTTCCGGGATCTCGACCCATTCAAGCGGTTCCAAATCATTGATATGCGGAACAAAGGCACCGATTTCCTCGCGCACGCCGGGGTACCATTCGTCCATCGGGGCTGCATCATCGTCGAGGTTGACGAAGATGAAGCCGTTGAACACTTCGGTGCGGACCGAGGTCAGGCATATCGCGCTGCGGTCGAAGCCGGGAACAGATTTGATGTTCGGGCCGGCGCGCAACTGGCCGTACAACTCGTAGGTCCAGGCGTGGTAGGGGCAGACGACGACGCGGGTGTTGCCTGCACCAGTGACCATCTCATGCGCGCGGTGCTGGCAGACGTTGTAGAAGGTGCGGATTTCTCCGTCGCGGCCGCGAATGCAGAACAGGCTCTGCCCGGCGATCTCAAACGCGAAGTAGTCGCCGGTTTCCCGCACCTGCGCCACATGGCCCGCGAATTGCCACGTTTGGGACAGAAGCCCCTGCATTTCCTGCCGAAAAACCGCAGGATCGGTGTAATAGCGCGCGTCCAGTGAATGGGTCAGGGGTGCGTTCATTCGGGCTCCTCCGCGTAGAGGCCAAGTTGGTGTCTGCGTTGGTGAAACCGCTCCACCCGTTCGACGATTTCGTCACTGGAAACCGCAATCACGAAGGACAGCAGCGTTTCCAGCAACGCGATGGTCGAGACGGAGGACGGGAAGAATTGCGGTGTGTCGGCGGCAACGACAAAGCCGTGCTGCGCGTTCAGGATGACCGGGCTGGCCGGGCTGTCCGAAATGCCGACAACAGTCAGACCCTGCAGGCGGGCCAGTTTGATCGCCTCGATCACCTCGGTCCGGTAGGGGCGGCAGGTGATCGCGATCAGCACGTCCTGCTCATCGGCCCAGGCCAGATCATCGACCGGAGTCGAGCCAGGACGGGGGATGGCGTGGAACTGCTTCATCCCGGTCGAGGCCAGATAGGTGAAATTGCGTGCGTTGGCATTGTTGACACCAACACCCAGCGTGAAAATCTGGCGGCAATTCCAGATATCTTCGGCGGCGGATTTCAGACTGGCGGCGTCGATTCCGGCAAAGGTTTCCTCAATGTTGCGGATCGCGGCACCGACCATATCGGCATAGAGCCCGCCCAGTTCCCCCGACTTGCCAATGTCCTGCAACCAGCGGGCGCGGTCGGGAAACGACACGCTGCCCTTGCGAATCGCATCGCGGAAGGGGGCGCGGAAATCCTCGTACCCATCGAAGCCGACCTGGCGCGCCATGCGGACAAAGGTGTTGGGCTTCACTTTCGCCGCTTCGGCGATCTCGCGCACGGTCGAGACCCCAACGTCGCTTGGGTTTTCCAGCACGTAACGCGCAGCTTTCTGGGCCTCGGGGGTGAGGGCGTCCCACTCCTGGCTGAGACGATCGAGTACGGTTGATGATACATTTGTGTCATTCATGATTGACGATGGTACATTTGTGGAATTAGCCTGTCGAGCAGAAACGCGACTCGGGAAGAGGAAAAATCATGTCCGAGAAGAATCTGCCCACCTACGCCCGTGTGGTCATCGTCGGAGGTGGTGTCATGGGGGTCGGTCTGGCCTATCATCTGGCGCATGAAGGGTGGGGCGATGACACTGTCCTGCTGGAAAAGGCCGAGCTGACCAGCGGCAGTACATGGCACGCGGCTGGGCAGATCACGCATTCGACCTCAAGCTTCGGGCTGGGCAAATGCGTGGACTACAACATTGGTCTCTATTCCGGTCAGCTGGAGGCCGAAACCGGCCAGCCGGTAACATGGCATGGCTGCGGCTCGTTCCGTCTGGCCTATACCGAGGATGAGATGGACTGGCTGCGCCACACGCTGTCGGTGGGCAGGTCGCTGGGCTTCAATATCGAACTTGTCGGGCCATCAAGGGTGGCCGAGCTGCACCCGTTCTACAATCTCGAAGGCGTATTGGGTGCGCTGCATACGCCGGATGACGGCCACGTGGACCCGACCAACGTCACCATGGCGATGGCTGCTGGCGCACGTCAGAAGGGCGTGCGTATCTTCCGCAGCTGCCGGGCGACAAACATCACGCAGGCCGAGAATGGCGAGTGGGTGGTCGAGACCGAAATGGGCACCATCATCTGCGAGCATGTAGTGAATGCGGGCGGCACCTATGCGCGGCAAATGGGTGAGTGGTCGGGGCTGCAACTGCCGATGACCTCGATGACCCACCATTACTTCGTGACCGAGCCGGTGCCTGAGTTCCAAAACCTCGACAAGGAACTGCCGGTGATCCGCGATGACCGCAAGGTCTCGGGCTATATCCGGATGGAGCAGCAGCGCGGCCTGATCGGGATTTATGAGAAAGAGAACCCGAACTCGGTCTGGCATGATCATTGCCCGTGGGAATACGAAAACTGGCTGTTTGACGCGGACTACGACCGGGTTATGCCGTGGCTTGAGGAAAGCCTGAACCGGATGCCGATCTTTGCCGAGCTGGGCATTCAGCGCGACGTGCATGGGGCGATCTCGCACCCGCCGGATGGCAACCCTCTGATCGGACCAGCGCCCGGCGTGCGGAATTACTGGTGCTGCTGCGGCACGCAGATCGGCATAGGCTGGGGGCCGGGCCTGACCCGCGAACTGGCGCGCTGGATGGTTCACGGGGCCGCCGACATCTCGATGAGGGAATTCGATCCGCGCCGGTTTGGCAACTACGCCACAAAGGACTGGCAGGTGATCAAGGCCGAGGAAGATTACTGCCTGCGCCACGAAATCCCGTTTCCGCATTTCAATCGTCTGGAGGGACGTCCAATCAAGCCGTCGCCGCTGTACGACCTTCTGCAATCTAAGGGCGCGGTGCATGAGGAAGTTTACGGCTTTGAGCGCCCCCGTTGGTTCGCGCGCGACGGTGTTGAGCAGCGCGACCACTATTCCTTCCGCCGGACGCCCGCCGACGACATGGTCGCAGCGGAGGTCAAAGCAGTGCGTGAGAGCGTCGGCATCATGGACGTTACCGCTTTCACCAAGGTCGAGGTTTCGGGACCGGACGCCTATGCCCTGCTGGACCGGTTGACCGCCAACCGGATGCCGCAGAAGGTCGGCTCGATCACGCTGACGCACATGCTGAACCGGCGTGGGCGGATCGAGTTGGAGACAACGATCGTCCGCATGGCCGAAGATCGGTTCTATCTGGTCTGCGCAGCCTTCTTCGAACAGCGCCTGCTGGATCATCTGGCGCATCAGCGCGTGGGTGAGGACGTTCAGATCACGGCTCTGTCGGCGGATTGGTCAGCCCTGTCGCTGAACGGCCCCCGCTCGCGAGATGTATTGGCCCGCTGCACCGATGCCGATCTGACCAATGCCGGGTTCCGCTGGCTCTCGGCGCAAGAGATCACCATCGCAGGTCACAACGTCTGGGCCTTCCGGATGTCCTATGCCGGTGAATTGGGCTGGGAACTGCACATGCCCAACGCCGCCTGCCTCGATGTCTACAACGCGCTTTGGGCAGCGGGTGAGCCGCTCGGCATCACCGACTATGGCAGCTTTGCGATGAACGTGATGCGGATGGAGAAGGGCTTCAAAGGTGCGGGCGAGTTGACCAACGAGGTCACTCTGGCCGAGGCTGACGTGCTGCGCTTTGCCCGCACTGACAAGGACTATCTGGGCAAGGATAAAACGCTGAACACCGACCTGCCGTGGATCTGCGCCTATCTGGAGATCGAACCGGATGGCGAGATCGACGGCCATGGTGGCGAAGCGGTGATGCTGGACGGCCGTGTCGTAGGATCTACCGCTTCGGTGGTCTACGGGCATACGGTCGGCAAAATCCTCGCCTTTGCCTATATCAAGCCCGAGGCGGCAACGCCCGGAACCGCCCTGCAGGTCGTGATCCATGGCACACCCCGCGCGGCCTGCGTGCTGGCTGAGGCGGCCTATGATCCACAAAGCCTGCTACCGCGCACCGACGCGGCATTGGAGACCATGTGATGACCCTGCCCAATACGATGAAAGCCATGGTCACGATGGGCCATGGCGGTCTGGATCAGATGGTGCTGCACAAAGACTGGCTGCGCCCCAGCCCCGCGCCCGGAGAGGTGCTGATCAAGGTCGCCGCCTGTGGTCTGAACAACACCGACGTGAACACGCGCTCGGGCTGGTATTCCAAGACTGTCACCGACGCGACGACCGGTGGCGCGTTTGACAAGGTTGGAGAAGATGACCCCACATGGGGCGGCGCGCCAATCACGTTCCCCCGCATTCAAGGGGCCGATATCTGCGGTGAAATCGTGGCCGTGGGAGAGGGCGTGGACAGCGGACGTATCGGCGAACGTGTCATCACTGATGGCTGGCTGCGCGATCCGGGGGACCCCGGCAACATGGACAAGACCGGGTATTTTGGCTCGGAACGGGACGGAGGGTTCGCCGAATACGCCACGACGCTGGCCGCAAACGCGGTGCCGATCACCTCGGACCTGTCGGACGCGGAACTGGCTACCTTCTCCTGTTCCTACTCCACCGCCGAAGGGATGCTGACCCGCGCCAACGTGACCAACGCCGACACGGTTCTGATCCCCGGAGCCTCGGGCGGTGTCGGCGGCGCGCTGGTGCAACTGGCCAAACGGCGTGGCGCGCGGGTGATCGCGATGGCGTCCGAAGCAAAACACGCGGATGTGGCGGAACTGGGGCCGGACGTGATCCTGCCGCGCGCGCCCGAAAACCTGCGCGCGAAACTGGGCGGTGAAGAGATCACCGTGGTGGCCGATGTGGTGGGTGGGCCGTACTGGCCGAAACTGATCGACATTCTGGAACGCGGCGGGCGCTATACCTGTTCCGGCGCTATTGCCGGGCCGATGGTGAATTTCGACCTGCGCACCTTTTACCTGCGCGACCTGACTTTCACCGGCTCGACCGTGATCGACCCGCAGGTCATGCGGAACCTCGTGAAATACATCGAGGCCGGTGAGATCAAACCTGCCCTCGCCGCAACCTATCCGCTGGAGGAGCTGCGCGAGGCGCAAGCTGCTTTCATCGCGAAACAGCACACCGGGAATATTGTGGTGATCCCATGACTCTGGACGACGTATTAGAGGCCGCACGGCAGCTGCATCAGGCGCATCCCGATCTTTCAGCGTTCGGGCCATGGCCCACGGACCTGACCGCAACCCAACTACAGTCGTGCCGTATTCCCGCAGTCGATATGGTGCACAATTTCGATGCAGGCGGCAGCGAAACTACCAAAGCCTTGTCCGACGCGATCAAGGCCACCGCGCATCTGGCCCATTGGAAACTGACCTATACCGAGGATGAAGTCGGTGCAGATTTCCTTAATCGCTATGGGTATTACGAACTGTTCGGCCCGACCGGCCATTTTCACTCGACCCAGTTGCGGGGCTACGTGGCCTACTGGGGGGCGGGCCTGCACTATGACTGGCACAGCCATCAGGCCGAGGAACTGTACCTGACGCTGGCAGGCGGGGCTGTGTTCCGAGTCGCGGGCAATGACAGCTTTGTCGGGCCGAACCAGACACGCCATCATGACAGCTGGCAAAGCCACGCGATGACTACGACCGACCAACCGATCCTGACCTTTGTCCTCTGGCGGGGTGAAGGCATGGGCGATCTGCCTCGGATGGATGCCGCATGAAGATCAACCGCATCCGCATCTACCAGACTGATCTACCTTATGTAGGCGGAGCCTATGTCTGGGGTGCGGGCAATGCGATTGAAACGGCCATCGCTTCGGTCGTTGTTGTCGACACCGATGCCGGGCTCCAAGGTTGTGGCGAGTTCACGCCTTGTGGCGAGAACTACATGGTTGCCCATTCCGAGGGCGTGGCGGCGTTGGCACGGCTGGTGGCGCCCTCGCTGTTGGGCGAGGATCCCCGGCAGGTGGCGCGCATCGAACGGTTGATGGACCACCTGGTGCAGGGGCACGGATACGCCAAGGCTCCGTTCGACGCAGCCTGCTGGGACATTCTGGGGCAGGCCTGCGATCAGCCTGTTTGGATGTTGCTGGGTGGCAAACTGACCGATGGTGCCCCGATGTACCGGGTGGCACCGCAGAAGGCGGTGGATGAGACGGTGGCCGAGATGAACGCCTGCCGCAAACAGGGCTATCGCCAGTTCCAGATTAAGGTCGGTGGCGACTGGGTTACTGATATTGACCGCATTCGCGCCACCGTGCCTTTGTTGCAACCGGGTGAAAAAGCGATGGCCGATGCCAATCAAGGCTGGCGCGTGGACAACGCAATCCGGGTGGCGCGGGCAACGCGCGATCTGGACTTCATTCTGGAACAGCCCTGCCGCACCTATGAGGAATGCCAACAGGTGAGGCGTGTCGCCGAGCAGCCGATGAAGCTGGACGAATGCGTCACCGGCATACATATGGCCCAACGGATTGTCGCCGATCGTGGGGCCGAAGTCTGCTGTCTGAAAATCTCGAACCTCGGCGGCCTCAGCAAGGCGCGGCGGGTGCGGGACTATCTGGTAGAGAACCGCATTCCGGTGGTCAGCGAAGATACATGGGGCGGAGAGATCACCACGTCGGTCGTCGCGCATTTCGCGGCATCAACCCCCGAAGATTTCCTGCAGAACACCACCGACCTGATGAATTATAACACCCGATCCACTGGAATCGGCGGGCCAGTTGCGCGGGATGGCAGGCTCTATGCCTCTGATACGCCCGGGCTGGGCGTGACCCCCGATTTCGAAAGCCTCGGCGCGCCAGTGGCGGAGTATGCCCTATGAAGATCAAGACCATCACTGTTTACCAGGTCGATTTGCCGCTGGAGCATCCCTATTGGCTGTCCGGTGGACGGCTGAAGTTCGAAACGCTCGACGCGACGCTGGTGAAGATCGAAACCGACACCGGTCTGACCGGCTGGGGCGAGGGCACCCCCTGGGGCAATACCTATGTGCCTGCGCACGGGCCGGGTATCCGCGCCGGGATTGAAACGATGGCGCCGGTCATCCTTGGTCTCGATCCGCGCAAGGTTCTTGAGGTGGAGCGCGCAATGGATATGGCATTGCCTGGACACCTTTATGCCAAAAGCCCGATCGATATGGCCTGCTGGGATATCGCCGGTCAGGCAGCGGGCCTGCCGATTGCAGATCTGATGGGGGGCGGGTCACGCACGCCGCGCCCGATTGCCTCCTCGGTCGGCGCCAAGACCATCGAAGAAACCCGCGAGGTCCTGGAACGCTATCGCAGCCGTGGCTACATTGCGCATTCAGTGAAAATCGGCGGCAACGTGGAACGCGATATTGCCCGCGTCCGCGATGTGGAAAGCACCCGGCAACCGGGAGAGATCATCCTCTATGACGTTAACCGTGGCTGGACCCGACAACAGGCCCTGCGGGTTATGAGCGCCTGCGAGGACTTGAACGTGATGTTCGAACAACCCGGAGAGACACTGGACGACGTCGCCGCGATCTCGGGCCGTCATGCCTCGCCCGTGTCGGTGGATGAAAGCCTCGTCACCCTGCAGGACGCCGCTCGTGTTGCCCGCAACGGGCTGGCCGAGATCTTCGGGATCAAACTGAACCGTGTGGGTGGTCTGACCAAGGCCGCTCGAATGCGGGATATCGCGCTGGCGCATGGTATCGACATGTTCGTGATGGCGACCGGAGGCTCGGTTCTTGCCGATGCCGAGGCGTTGCATCTGGCCGCTACCATCCCGGATGACAATTGCCTCGCCGTTTGGGCCTGTCAGGACATGATCACTGTCGATATCGCAGGCGGTCGCGGCCCCCGCAACATCGACGGCCACTTGCATCTGCCGGAGACGCCGGGCCTGGGCGTGCATCCGGACGAAGATGCGTTGAGCGGTCCGATTGGAGTATATCAATGAAGATCAGCAAAATAACGCTCTGGTCAATCGACCTGACCAGCCATGAGACCTATCACATGGCCGACGGCAAGACCTGCGCAACCGTGACTTCTCATATACTGCGTCTCGAAACGGATACCGGCCTGAAGGGATGGGGCGAGGTCTGCCCGATTCCGCACTACCTGCCCGCCTATGCGGAGGGTGTGCCGGGTGCAATCACCGATATGGGGCCTGAAATCCTGGGCATTTCACCGTTTGGTGTCGACGCGCCCATGCGCAAACTGGACGGGTTCCTACAGGGTCACGCCTACGCCAAGTCTATCGTTGATATCGCCCTGTGGGATTTGTTCGGGCAGGCCACCGGCCAGCCGGTCTATGCACTGTTGGGTGGACGGACGCGCAAGGACATGCCGCTTTACCATTCGATCACCTGCATCGCCCCGGATGAGATGGCCCGCATCGCCCTGACCGCTTATCAGACCGGCATCCGGCAGTTTCAGGTCAAGCTGGGCGTGGAAGGTGACTGGCAGGCCGATGCCGAACGCCTGATCAAAGTGCGTGAGGCCGTGGGGCCGGGGCCGTTGGTCTATGGCGATTGGAACTGCGGCGCGTCGCGCCTGCAGGCCACGCGGACGGGTCGCGCTGTGGCACATCTGGATGTGATGCTTGAACAGCCCTGCAAGACGCTGGAAGATTGCGCGGCCGTCCGGCAGGCCACCGGCTTGCCAATGAAGATCGACGAGAACGCCCATGATCTGGCCTCGCTGCTGCGCGCGCATGAACTGGGCTGCATGGATGCGGTGGCGCTGAAACTGTCCAAGTTCGGTGGATTGTCGGCGATGCGCCGGGCACGGGACCTGACGGTGCATCTGGGGGCCGAGATTTGCGCCGAATGCACCTGGGGGTCGGATATCGTCACCGCCGCTTCGTTGCACTTTGCAGCTTCGACCCCGCACGGTTCGTTGCTGAACACCTGCGACCTGTCGTCTTATGTGGCCCCGCGCGTCTGCCCCAACGCACCAAACCGTGAAGATGGCCGAATTGCCCCGCCCGAAGGTCCGGGGTTAGGTGTTGTGCCAGACCCCGAAATCCTTGGTTCCCCGATATTGGAGATCGTGTGAGATGCTGAAGATCAATACTCAATCCGAATGGATCACCCGCGCGAATAAGGTTCTGCCTGCCGGGGGATTTGGCAATTTCGACCCCGGTATCATCATCGCCCGTGGCCAAGGCAGCCGGGTCTGGGATGAGGATGGCACTGAGTACATCGACTATCTGATCGGCTCCGGGCCCATGCTGCTGGGCCATGGCCACCCCGAGGTGATGGAGGCCGTGCTGGAGCAACTGCCCAAGGGCATGACCTTCTTTGCCAACAACTCCAAAGGCATCGAACTGGCTGCGGCCATCGTCGAGGCCGTGCCCTGCTGCGAACAGGTGCGTTTTGTCGCTTCGGGCGGTGAGGCGGATATGTACGCCATCCGTTTGGCCCGCGCCTATACCGGACGCAACAAGATCCTGAAATTCGAGGGCGGCTACCACGGTATGAGCGCCGAGGCGCAGATGAGCCTAGCCCCCAGCCGACGGGTCAATTTCCCGCAGGCGGTGCCGGACAGTGCCGGTATTCCAGACAGCGTGGCCGAGCAGATGCTAATCGCGCCCTTTAACGATCTTGAGGCCGTCGCGGCCTTGCTGGGCGAGCATGACGACATCGCCGCGATTATGGTCGAGCCGCTGCAACGGATCGTCCCGCCCCTGCCCGGATACCTGCAGGGTCTGCGCGATCTGTGCGACAAGTACAACGTCTTGCTGATTTTCGATGAGATCGTCACCGGATTCCGGCTGGCCTATGGCGGCGCGCAGGAACGATATGGGGTTACGCCAGATATCTGCACGCTGGGCAAAATCATTGGCGGTGGCTTTCCTCTGGCCGCGCTGGGCGCAAGTGCGGAGATTATGAAGCACTTCGACAAGGCGCAGGTTGGCGAAGAGGGGTGGCTGATGCAGTTGGGTACCTTGTCCGGGAACCCTGTCGCCTCAGTCGCGGGTCTTAAGACGATGGAGATTTTGCGGCGTGAAGGCACCTTTGACCAGTTGCGCGCAACCGGGGTCGCGTTGCAACAGATACAAGTGGATGCTCTGAACAAAGCGGGTATTCCCCATCGCGTCGTCGGCGATGAAACGCTGTTCGATATCTATTTTACAAATGCAGCCTGCCGGGATTACCGCAGTGCCAAACATGACGACCCGCGCCGGAATGTCGTTTACAACGATACGTTGCGTGCGCACGGTATATTCAAATCCCCCGGCAAGCTTTACCCGTCATTGGCTGTAACCAAGGCTGATCTGGATCAGACCCGTGCGGCTGTTGAAAAGGCGGTAGAAGCTATCAGCGCTTCCTGACGTTCGATACAAAAAGAATTGGGCCGCTGTCGAAATATGACAGCGGCCCTAACCGATCAGTGATTTGGTACAGTCTCGCCCCCTCGAATACCACTTAAGCGAAAAAACTGAAAAAACTTTCGACTTTATCGAGATTGTTCCTTCATCTCATCGGTGTGACACCTTAATGCCAGATCGGGATGCAACCTACAGTGAAGTAATTCACATTACTCAAATTTTTTTCAATTTCTCCAGTCGAAGAAGCCTGGACCAGCTTTTTTTAACAGTGAATGTGCCATTGCGCGGCCCATTTCGGCACCGTCGGCAACCGCGCCGGTGATGTCTTCCGAGATCGACTCGGACCCGTCAGGACGCAGCACTTCACCGCGTAGGCGCAGCTGGTTGCCCTGCATTTCAGCCAGCCCGGCGATCGGGGTTTCGCACGAGCCATCCAGCGCGGCCAGCAGGGCACGTTCGGCAGCGAGGCGCTTGCCGGTTTCGACGTGATGGATTGCCTCAAGCATACCCGCAGCGCGGGAATCGTCGCTGCGACGCTCGATGCCGATCGTGCCCTGCGCGATGGCAGGCAGCATGTCCTCGGGCGCGATGGCGGTGGCTGGAACCTCGTCCATGTTCAGGCGGCGGATGCCGGCCATGGCCAGAAAAGTACAGTCGGCCACGCCGTCGGCCAGCTTTTTCAGCCGGGTTTGCACGTTGCCGCGGAACTCGACCACATTCAGGTCGGGCCGCCGGTTCAGCAGTTGCGCCCGGCGGCGCAGCGACGACGTGCCGACCACCGCGCCCTGTGACAGGTCGTGGATCGAGCTCAGGCTGGGTGAGATGAACGCATCGCGCACATCTTCGCGCGGCAGGAAGGTGTCCAGCACCAAACCCTCGGGCTGTTCCACCGGCATGTCCTTGGTGGAATGCACCGCGATGTCGATGTCGCCCCGCAACATCGCCTCTTCTATTTCCTTGGTGAACAGTCCCTTGTTACCGATCTCTTTCAGCGGGCGATCCGCGTCGATCATGGCGCGGTTGTCACCGGTGGTCTTGATCACCACGATTTCGAATGCCTCTTCCGGCAGGTCGAATGCCGTGCCCAGCCGTTGCCGGGTTTCATAGGCTTGTGCCAGCGCCAGGGGCGAGCCACGGGTGCCGATCTTGAGCGGTGAGGCGGGTGTGGGCAGGTTCAGTGTCATGCGCACAGCTTTAGTCGCGTCACATTGCCCTGACAATGGGGGCATGGCTTGACAAATTGCCGCCGAAGGCAGACCCGTTGCGACAAACCGGATGATTGGGGGCAAAGATGGCCGAGACAAAGACACTGCTGCGGGCGCTGGCGGGCGAGGTACAGGATGTACCGCCGATCTGGATGATGCGTCAGGCCGGGCGGTATCTGCCGGAGTACCGGGCGACACGTGCGCAGGCGGGGGATTTCCTTTCACTGTGCTACAACCCGGAACTGGCGGCCGAGGTGACCCTGCAGCCGATCCGACGCTACGGGTTCGACGCGGCGATCCTGTTTGCCGACATCCTGCTGGTGCCGCAGGCACTGGGCGCGGATCTGTGGTTCGTCACCGGGGAAGGCCCGCGTCTGTCGACCATCACGCAGCAATCGGAATTTGATGCTTTGAAACCGGTTGAGGACATCCACGAGACCCTGTCACCGGTGTATGAAACTGTCCGCATCCTGTCGCGGGAATTGCCGTCCGAGACGACTCTGATCGGGTTTGCGGGCGCGCCATGGACGGTGGCCACCTATATGATCGCCGGACGTGGCACGCCGGATCAGGGTCCGGCCCATGCGCTGCGCGAGGAAAACACCGCCCTGTTTGAAGCGCTGTTGGAGCGGATCACGCTGGCGACGATCGAATACCTTTCGGCGCAGATCGAGGCAGGGGCCGAGGTGGTCAAGATCTTTGACAGTTGGGCAGGGTCCCTGAAGGGTGAGGCGTTCCGGAAATACGCGGTTGAGCCGTGCCGCGTGATTACGCAGGCCATCAAGGAGCGCCATCCCGGTATCCCGGTGATCGGTTTCCCGCGTGAGGCTGGCGATGGGTATGTTGGATTCGCCAACGCGACCGGAGTGGATTGTGTGGCGCTGGACAACTCGGTATCGCCGGAATGGGCAGCCGAACATGTGCAGGTCGATGGTTGCGTGCAGGGCAATCTGGCCTCGTCGCATATGGTGACCGGAGGCCAGGCGCTGGTGGATGAGACGCGCCGGATCGTCGAGGCGTTCTCGAAGGGGCCTCATATTTTCAACCTCGGTCACGGGATCACGCCGGATGCGAATCCGGAAAACGTACAACTGATGATCGACGCGGTGCGCGGCCGGTAAAAAGCTAAGGGGGCCACCCCCTTCCTGGCCTATAGCCGATTCATCCTCCGGTTTGTTTTCAGCCAGATGAAGAAACGGGCGTTTGCTGCGCGTTCAACTCGTTCAGAATGTCCTTGCGGTGTTCTCCGCGCGTGGGGCTGGGTTTGGGCTGCCATTCGAATGTAGAGAATCTGGGGGCGGCGGCGGCTTGCAGGGCGCCGTCGGGTGCGTGCCACGCCTGGCGCGCGATATTCATCGGATGGCCCATTGCTTCGGTTGGGCTGAGGACTGGTGCGACGCAGGCATCAGTGCCTTCGAACAGGTCTGCCCAATGATCCCGGGGTTTGCTGGCGAAGACTTCGGTTAGGCGTTGGGTGAGTGCAGGCCAGGTCGCGGGATCGTACTGCTGTTGGAACTCAGGATCGTCCGACAGTCCCAGCTTTTGCAGAAACAGGGCGTAGAACTTGGGTTCAAGGCATTGGACCGTCACGAAGCCGCCATCGGCGCAGGTGTAGGTACGGCTCCAGTGTGGGCCGTCCAGCAGGCTTTGGCCGCGCGTCTCGGACAGATTGCCGGATTGGCCCAAACTCATCAGCAGGTTCATCATATGGGCCGAGCCATCGTAAATGGCGGCATCGACCACCGTGCCTGTGCCGGTTGTCTGCGCGTTCAGCAGTCCGGCCAGAAGGCCCGCGACCAGATACATGGCACCGCCGCCAATGTCACCGACAAGTGTGGCCGGGGTTTGTGGTGGTTGGCCAGGGGCGGAGCCGTACCAGAGCGCTCCGGACAAGGCGATATAGTTCAGGTCATGACCGGCCGTATTTGACAAGGGGCTTTTCTGACCCCAGCCGGTCATCCGGCCGTAGACCAGTTTGGGGTTCAGCTCATGGAATGTGGCGGGGCCGAGGCCAAGTTTTTCCATCACGCCCGGACGGAAGCCTTCGATAAGCGCATCGGCCGAGGTGATCAGGCGTTTGGCAACCTGCAGATCGCTCTCGTTTTTCAGGTTCAGATCAATCGATCGTTTGCCGCGATCCAGAATCGAACGCTCAGGCATTCCTGGTGTTACGGCCTGCCCTTTGCGGTGAATGGTAATCACATCCGCGCCCATATCCGCCAGCAGCATTGCTGCAAAGGGAGCGGGGCCCAGCCCCTCGATTTCAATTATTCGAATACCGTTCAGCATCGCGCCCCTCCGTTTCGCCGCAGGGTTTCGGGATCGCTGCCGAATTGCAAGGCCCAAGACGGTTGAGGCGGTGCGTTAACCACCCGCAAAAAAGCGCAGGGTCCTGTGCGAAATTGGCCTGTTCTGCGCTGGGCGGGCGGGGTAGGGTCGCCCCAGAACAGGGAACATGCATGACAGCCATTCTTTCCATTAAGGATCTGCGCAAATCCTATGCCGATGGGTTCGAGGCGTTGAAAGGTGTCTCGCTGGATATCGAGCAGGGGGAAATCCTGGCGCTGCTCGGGCCCAACGGGGCGGGGAAGACGACACTGATCTCGACCATCTGCGGCATCACCACACCGACGTCGGGCAAGGTGACGGTGGGCGGTCACGATATACAGACGGATTTCCGCGCCGCACGTCGGATGATCGGTCTGGTGCCGCAGGAGATTGCGCTGGAGCCTTTCGAGAAGGTCTGGAACACGGTGCGCCTGTCGCGAGGCCTGTTCGGTCTGGGCCGCGATGATGCCAAGATCGAAGACATTCTGCGCAAGCTGTCCCTGTGGGACAAGCGCAAGAACGCGATCAAGGAGCTGTCCGGAGGTATGAAACGCCGGGTTCTGATCGCCAAGGCGCTGTCGCACGAGCCGCGGGTGCTGTTTCTGGATGAACCCACCGCCGGAGTAGATGTCGAGTTGCGCAAGGATATGTGGGAGATCGTCGCCGAATTGAAACGGGCCGGCGTAACCATCATCCTGACGACCCATTATATCGAAGAGGCCGAAGCCATCGCCGACCGTGTCGGCGTCATTGACAAGGGTGAACTTCTGCTTGTGCAGGAAAAAGAAATGTTGATGTCGCAGATGGGTAAAAAGCAGCTTGAGGTGATGCTGACCGAGCCGATCCAGACCATCCCGGACAGTTTGGCGGCGCATAACCTGGCGCTGAACGGCAATGGTGATGCGCTGGTCTATACCTACGATACCCATGCGGACCGTACCGGCATCACCACCTTGTTGAATGACGTGGCGCAGGCGGGGCTGGTGTTGCGCGATGTGCAAACCCGCCAGTCGAGTCTGGAAGAGATATTCGTCAATCTGGTGTCCGGAGAGCCCGCATGAACTGGTCCGCCATCGCCGCAATCTACCGCTTTGAAATGGCCCGGTTCTTTCGCACTCTGGCGCAGAGCTTTCTGTCGCCGGTCCTGTCGACCTCGCTGTATTTCGTGGTTTTCGGCACCGCCATAGGCAGCCGTATTCAAGAAGTCGAGGGCGTTTCCTATGGCGCGTTCATCGTGCCGGGGCTGATCATGCTGTCGGTGGTCATGTTGGCGATCTCCAACGCGTCCTTCGGAATATACTTTCCCAAGTTCCTGGGCACGATTTACGAGCTGCTGTCAGCGCCCGTGAACTTTATCGAGATTGTAATCGGCTATGTTGGGGCTGCGGCGACCAAGTCGTTGTTCGTGGGGTTGGTCATCCTCGTAACAGCCTCATTCTTTGTGGATTTACGCATCGAACACCCGTTTGCAATGGCGGCTTTTCTGATCCTGTCTTGCCTCAGCTTTTCGCTGCTGGGATTCATCATCGGCATCTGGGCCAGCAACTTTGAACAGATGTCGCTGGTACCGCAACTTGTAGTGACACCGCTGATCTTTCTGGGGGGCACGTTCTATTCCATCTCTATGCTGCCGCCGCTGTGGCAGACCATTACCCTGTTCAATCCGGTGGTCTATCTGATCTCGGGGTTCCGGTGGTCATTCTATGGGCTGGCGGATGTGCCGATCGGGTTCAGCTTGTTGGCTATTGTCGCGTTTACCGGCCTGTGTCTGGGCATTATCTGGTGGATCTTCAAAACCGGCTGGCGCATTCGCAGCTAGGTTGTATCGGGCGTTGCATTTTTGCCCACCGGTCCCGGGAAATGTGTTCACGTCACGTCTATCGGCCAAGCGGTCCCTTGTTTACCGGATGGGTGCACTCTACATCGGCATCCATGAAACTCAGCCTGCCGTTTCTCAAAAAGCAACCCTGCGTGGCCGTTGTGCGCCTGTCCGGTGCCATCGGGATGGCCGGGCGTGGGTCGATGTCCGACACCGCGCTGGCCCCGGTACTCGAGAAAGCCTTTCGTAAGGGCAAACCCGCTACTGTCGCGCTAGAGATCAACTCGCCCGGTGGCTCGCCGGTGCAAAGCTCGTTGATTGGCGCGCGAATCCGGCGTCTGTCCGATGAACTGAATGTCCCCGTCATCGCGTTTGTCGAGGATGTGGCGGCCTCGGGTGGTTACTGGTTGGCTGCTGCGGCGGACGAGATTTATGCCGATGACAGTTCGGTATTGGGGTCAATCGGGGTGATTTCGTCCGGCTTTGGTGCCCATGTCCTGCTGAAACGGCAGGGAATCGAGCGACGTGTGCATACGGCGGGGCAGTCGAAATCCATGCTCGACCCGTTTGCGCCGGAAAAGAAAGAGGATGTCGCGCGGCTGGAAACCCTGTTGGCCGACATCCACGAGAATTTCATCACCCATGTTAAAACCCGCCGTGGCAGCAAGCTGGACGAAAGTCAGGACCTGTTCACCGGGGAAATCTGGCTGGCACGGCGGGCGCAGGAACTGGGCTTGATCGATGGCATCGCGCATCTGAAACCGAAGATGCAGGAACGCTTTGGCGACAAGGTCAAGTTTCGCCGCTATGGGCTGCGCAAACCGATCTGGTCGCGGTTCGGCACCTCGCTGGCGCAGGACGCCATCGCCGGGCTTGAGGAGCGTGCTGCCTACGCGCGTTTCGGTTTGTGACGTGATTATCAAGATTGTCACCCTGTTTCTGATTGCCATGGGTGTATTGGCGATGTTCGGCAAGCTGCGCTTTCCGGGGCAGAAAAGGTTGCAATCCTCAAGATGCCCGCGCTGCAGACGGTTCAGGATCGGCAAAGGCCCCTGCGCCTGCGAAAAAGGAGGCCGTACATGACGGCATGGCTGTTATCCGGCCTTGGATTGTTGATCCTGTTGCTGGCGGGTGACGCACTGGTGCGCGGTGCAGTGAACCTGAGCCTGCGTCTTGGCGTGCCCGCGCTGATCGTCAGCCTGACGATCGTGGCCTTTGGCACCTCGGCGCCCGAGCTTTTGATCGCCATCAGCGCGATCAAGGAAAACGCGCCGGGGATCGCCCTTGGTAACGTGGTCGGGTCGAATACGGCGAATATCCTCTTGGTTTTGGGTGTGCCGGCCTTGCTGTCGACACTGCACACCAGCGAATGCAACAGCCGCAGGAACTATGTTTTCATGCTGTTGGCTTCGGTGCTGTTCATCGGTCTGGCCTTTTGCGGTGTGTTCACTCTGGTCAGTGGGGCGATCCTGCTCGCGGCATTGGGTCTGGTTCTGTGGAACGCCTTCCGCGAGGCGCATGCGCACCGCAAAGCCTGTGGTCAGGCCTGCGCCGAAGATGAAGATCTGGACGGTCTGGAAGAGGCCGACCCCAACATGGCCTACTGGAAGATTTCGATATATCTGGTGCTGGGCCTGATTGGCCTGCCGATGGGGGCGCATCTGTTGGTCGAATATGCCACGGTCATCGCCCTCACCTACGGCGTAAGCGAAACGGTGATTGGCTTGACGCTGGTTGCGGTCGGGACATCTCTGCCGGAACTGGCGACAACAGTGATGGCGGCGCTACGGCGGCAGGCGGATGTGGCGCTGGGCAATGTGATCGGGTCGAACATGTTCAACCTGCTGGCCATTGTCGGGATTGCCACGCTGGTTGGACCGATTCCTGTTGATCCGGAATTCCTGCGGTTCGACCTGTGGGTCATGCTGGGTGCCTCTCTGCTGCTGGCCCCGTTCGTGTTTTTCAAACAGGACATCACACGCACCTGGGGTTTCGTGTTGACCCTGCTATATGCAGTCTACGTCGTCGTGTTGCTGGTGTGATTAGATCAAGAGGAAACGTCCATGACCCGAGCGTTAGTGACCGGTGCCGGAATTCGTCTTGGCCGGGCCATGGCCCTGTATCTTGCGCGTCGCGGCTATGACGTTGCCGTGCATTTCGCCACTTCGGAACAGCCCGCGCAGGAAACGGTAGCCGAAGTTCAGGCCCTAGGCCGTAAGGCGGTGGCTTTGCAGGCCGATCTACTAGACGAGGCACAGGTCAGCGCGCTGCTGCCCCGTGCGGCCGAGGCGCTGGGCGGACCGATCACCTGTCTGGTCAACAATGCCTCGATCTTTGAATACGACAATATCAGCACGGCCACCCGGCAAAGCTGGGACCGGCATATGGACAGCAATCTGCGCGCACCCTTTGTGCTGACGCAGGCGGTGGCAGAACAGGGGCTGACGCCAGACACGGATGAGGCGGGCGAACCCGTCGCCACCGGGCTGATAGTGAACATGGTCGATATGCGGGTACGCAAGCTAACGCCCGAGTTCATGTCCTATACCATCGCCAAGATGGGCCTGTGGGCGCTGACCCGCACCGCCGCTCAGGCGCTGACCCCTGCGATCCGCGTCAACGCCATCGGCCCCGGACCGACGATTCAGGGGCATCGGCAATCCGCAGATCACTTTAAGGCACAGCGTGCCAACACGGTGCTGGAGCGCGGGGCGAACGCCGCGGATATCACGGCTGCCTTGGGGTATTTTCTGGATGCACATGCCGTTACCGGACAGCTTTTATGCGTGGATGGCGGGCAGCATCTGGGCTGGCAAACGCCGGATGTTCTGGGGGTAGAATAGGTAATTCTGTTGCAAGTTTTGCACCGCTCGCATTCCTGTTACCTGCTCGTTACAAAAATGTCTTGTTTTTCATGTACTTGCCTTGTGCACAAAATAATATAACATAAAAACAATAAGTTACACATGTGCCTATTTTTTGTGCAAATTGGGAAATCCGCAAGTAAACAAGGGAAATTCGCCGTCCCCGGAAACTTATCTGCGCAGTTATCCACAGAAACCGTGGATTTGTTTTCTCTTGATCTGCGGCCCTCAAGATTGCAGCCGCGGTCAGGGAATCATATCTCAGGCCCATGACGACCCAGGACGAATCGAATCCGGACATTCAGCCCACCGGCTATGCTTGTATCCAGCGCTATGTGAAAACGCTGGACAGCTCGCCCGGTGTGTACCGGATGCTGGATGCCGACAGCCGGGTTCTGTACGTGGGAAAGGCGCGGAATCTGAAGGCGCGGGTGTCGAACTATACGCGCCCGGGTCATTCGGGGCGGATCGAAAAGATGATCGCTTCGACCGCTTCGATGATGTTCCTGACCACGCGGACCGAGACCGAGGCGCTGCTGCTTGAGCAGAACTTGATCAAGCAGCTCAAACCCAAATACAATGTGCTGTTGCGGGACGATAAAAGCTTTCCCAATATTTTGGTCGCCAAGGAACACGCCTTTCCGCAGATCAAAAAGCATCGTGGTGCAAAGAAAGAGAAAGGCGCTTATTTCGGTCCCTTCGCCAGTGCCGGCGCGGTGAACCGGACCCTGAACCAGCTGCAAAAGGCGTTCCTGCTGCGCAATTGCTCAGATTCCATGTTCGACAGCCGTACGCGGCCCTGTCTGCTCTATCAGATCAAGCGCTGTTCGGGGCCGTGTGTCGGACTGATCTCGGAGGTGGATTACCGTGAGAGCGTCAAGGATGCCGAACGTTTCCTGTCGGGCCGCTCGACCAAAGTGCAGGAAGAGCTGGCCGAGCAGATGATGGCCGCGTCCGAGGCGATGGAGTTCGAACGCGCCGCCGGTCTGCGAGACCGTATCCGGGCGCTGACCCAGGTACAGACCTCTCAGGGTATCAACCCGCGCGGCGTAGCCGAGGCGGACATAATTGGGCTCTATATGGATAGCGGGCAGGCGTGCGTTCAGGTGTTCTTTATCCGCGCTAACCAGAATTGGGGGAACAAGGATTTCTACCCCCGGGTCGGGGCGGATGTGTCCCCGGCTGAGGTGATGGAAGCGTTCCTCGGCCAGTTCTACGACAACAAGGAACCGCCGCGGCAGTTGATCCTGTCGGATGGGATCGAAAACGCCGACCTGATGCAGGAGGCTCTGTCTGAAAAGGCGGACCGCAAGGTGGAAATCCTTGTTCCTCAACGCGGCGAGAAACAGGAACTGGTTGCCGGAGCCCTGCGCAATGCGCGTGAGTCTCTGGCCCGCCGCATGTCAGAAAGCGCGACGCAGGCCAAGCTGCTGCGCGGTGTGGCCGAGGCGTTTGATCTGGATAACCCGCCGAGCCGGATCGAGGTCTACGATAACAGCCACATTCAGGGCACAAATGCGGTGGGCGGCATGATCGTCGCGGGCCCCGAGGGGTTCATGAAGAACGCCTATCGCAAGTTCAATATCCGTGGTGATGATCTGACCCCGGGCGATGACTTCGGCATGATGAAAGAGGTTCTGACCCGCCGCTTTACCCGTCTGCAGAAAGAAGATCCGGATCGTGACAAGGGCATGTGGCCCGACCTTCTGCTGATTGACGGCGGGGCCGGGCAGGTTAGTGCGGTGCATGAGATCATGCAGGCCCATGGGGTTGAGGATATTCCGATGGTCGGGGTTGCCAAGGGCGTAGACCGCGACCATGGCAAGGAAGAGTTCCATCGCATCGGTCAGCGACCCTTCGCGCTTAAACGCAATGACCCGGTCTTGTACTTCGTCCAGCGCCTGCGAGATGAGGCGCACCGCTTTGCCATTGGTACCCACCGCGCCAAACGGGCCAAGGCTGTGGGCGCAACGCCTTTGGACGAAATCCCCGGAGTGGGGGCTGCACGGAAACGGGCGCTATTGGCGCATTTTGGCAGCGCTAAGGCGGTAAGCCGCGCGAACTTGGCAGATTTGAAGGCGGTCGACGGGATTTCGGCCGGGTTGGCGCAGAAGGTCTATGACTTCTTTCACGACAAGGGCTAGGTCTTTCGTCCGCGCCACAGGATATAAAGCCCCGAGGCCACGATCAGCGCGCTGCCAATCCACATAGTCTGATCCAGTTGCTCACCAAACATGACCACGCCCAAGCCGACACCGAACAGCAGGCGGGAATAGCGGAAGGGCGTGACAGCCGAGACTTCACCCGTCCGCATGGCTTTCATCAGCGCGGAGTAAGCTGCCGTGCCCATCAGAATCGCGCCGCCCACATGCAGGCTGGTGTGCAGGTCCAGCGGTGCCATCGGTACACCCTCCCAGAACCGATAGGCCAGCCCGGCGACGATGATGCAAAGAAAGCCGTAGAAGCCCAGCACCTCGGTCCCCAGCGTTGCCGGCGCGGCACGGCTGGCCAGATCACGCCCGGCAAAGCCCAGCATGCCCAGCACCGCAAGGATGGAGAGGGCCGAGAAACTGTTACCGGTCGGCTGGATGATCACAACCACACCGATGAGGCCGATCAGAATGGCGCTCCACCGGCGCCAGCCGACAGTTTCGCCAAAGAACAACGCGGCCCCTGCGACCACGACCAGCGGAGTGGCCTGCAGGATCACCGTGGCCGCGGACAAAGGCGTCAGCGTGATGGCCAGTACATAGAACAGCCGCCCGAGGATTTCGAACAGCACTCGCACTTTCATGGGGCGCGATAACACATCGGGGTGAAACAATGATGTTCCGCGCAGCACGGCTGTAACCGCAAAGATCACCGACCCGCCCGCACCGAACAGCAGCAGGATTTGCCAGATAGGAAGGGCCGCGGATGCACCCTTCAACAGCGCATCCTCCAGCGCGAACAACGCCATTCCGGCGATCATCCACGCGCTGCCGATCAGGTTGGATCGGGGGTCGGTTTGAATATGTGCAGTCACGACGTGCCTTTGCTCCTGAACCGTCCGCCAATCTGACTGCAAAGACGCCGTGCGCCAAGCTGTATCTGACTGAGAGTTCCCGGTTGCGACCCTTTGCCTTTTAGCCCTGCAACCGCCTGTGATCGGGTCAGTTTTTTGCCTGCCCGTCTTTTCTGTCCCGAACCGGCAATGTAGTGTCGAACCATGAAGTGGAACCTGCCCAATATTCTGACAGTGCTGCGCCTTCTTGCAGCTCCCGGTCTGGCCGTGATGTTTCTATATTTCAGCCGCCCTTACGCAGACTGGTTCGCGCTGATCCTGTTCATGACAGCGGCGATCACCGACTGGTTCGATGGCTACCTGGCCCGCACGTGGAAACAGGAAACCAAGATCGGCGCAATGATGGATCCGATTGCTGACAAGGCGATGGTGGTGATCGCGCTGATGATCCTTGTGGGTTATTCGACCGAGCACTGGACACCATGGCTGGTGCTGCCCGCCACCGTGATCCTGTTCCGCGAGGTGTTTGTCTCGGGCCTGCGTGAATACCTGGGCGATACGGCGGGCACGCTGAAGGTGACCAAGCTGGCCAAGTGGAAGACGACTGCGCAGATGGTCGCCATTGCGGTTCTGTTCTCGCAAGGTATCTTCGAGCATAATTTCGTCATGGCCACCTTCGGTATGGACGCCGTGACGATGGATCAGGTTCTGACCGGACAAGTCGAGGACCTGAACCACATCCGCTGGCATCTGGAAGGGATGTTCTGGTCCGGCCGTATCGGTTTGTGGCTGCTGTGGATTGCCGCCACACTGACATTGATCACCGGCTATGACTACCTACGTAAAGCCATGCCCCATTTGAAGGAGAGCTAACCGATGGACGTGCTGTATTTCGCCTGGGTGCGCGAACGCATCGGCCTGCCGAAAGAAAAGGTCGAAACACAGGCCGCAACGGTCTCTGATCTGGTGGTCGAACTCAGCGCGCGCGAAGACCGGTATGCGGCGGCCTTCGCCGATCTGTCTGCGCTGCGGGTCGCACTGGATCAGGAGCTTTCGGATTTTGACGCCTCGCTGGCAGGCGTGCGCGAGGTCGCGTTTTTTCCGCCGATGACCGGTGGCTAGGATGCGTATTGCGGTTCAGGAAGAAGCGTTCGATCTGGGGGCTGAAGCCAACGCATTTGCGTCGGGCAACGCAGCCAACGGGGCGATTGTGACCTTTACCGGTGTCGTGCGTGATCTGGCCTCGGGCGATCTGGATGTGATGGAGATCGAGCATTACCCCGGCATGACCGAACGCGCCCTTGCAAAGATCGCCGAAGAGGCGCGATCACGCTGGTCTCTGGGTGATGTGCTGGTGATCCACCGCCACGGGCGACTGGCGCCGGGGGATCGGATCATGATGGTTGCCACGGCCGCCCGGCATCGCAAGGACGCGTTCGAGGCAGCAGAGTACCTGATGGACTACCTGAAATCCCGTGCGCCGTTCTGGAAGAAGGAAATCACCAAAACCGGTGAAGAATGGGTTGCCGCGAAGGAAGAAGACGAGGATGCGCTGACCCGCTGGTAGGGTTTAATCCGCGTTGTTTAAGCGGCCGCGCATTTCTTCGGCCTCTTGTCGGGCGGCCCGCAGGCCGTCCATGGCGGCGGCCAGTTCGGCCTCGGTCTGGGTCAGTTGGTTGGTCAGTTCAGCCTCGCGCTGTTGCAGGTAAGTGATCGCCTGATCGCGGGTTTCTTCGGCCTCGTGCAACTCCTGGCTCATGCGGTCCAGATCGGCCACATCGCTTTGGCGGACGCGGGACAGGCGGTGCGCCAGCCAGTTGGCGAACCAGCCCATGCAGAAGGCCGCGAACAGGATGATGGCGGTGGCGATGATAAATTCGATTCTGTTCACTTTACTGGTCCCCTGCATCCGCGTCTGAGGCGGTGCTGTCCGTCTGTTCGGCCTCGATCGTTTCCGCCTCGATCGCGTCCAGACCGGTTTCCGTGTTTTCCACCGGCTCTGGGCGGATCAGGCGGAACTCGATCCGGCGGTTTTCCTCGCGGCCATCTTCTGTGTCGTTGTCGGCGATTGGTTGCGATTCCCCATAGCCCATGGCGGTATAGCTGGCAGTGGGCACGCGGCGCCCGCGCAGCTCGTTCAGGATGGATTGTGCCCGCGCCTGGCTGAGCTGTTGGTTCATTTCCTCGCGGCCCTGGCTGTCGGTATGGCCCTGAATCTCCAACCGGATGGGGCCGCATTTGCGCAGGATGTCGGCAATCTGGTTCACCGTATCGCGCGAGTCGGCGGCGACGGTGGCCGAGCCCGGCTCGAAGGCGATCTTGGTGCCGGCCTGAACCTCGGCGATGCGCTCTTCACACACCTCGGGGTCGGGCAGTTTGTCCTCGGGCTCGGGCGGTTCCTGATAAGTGATCGACAGGGTGAATTCCTGCGCGTCACCTAACTTTTCTGACAGCAGACCCGCTATCTGCGCTTTCGTATCTGGGTCGTGGCTGATGCCGTTCAGGACCAGATTATCCGGCGTGATCGTCAAAGCACCGTTGTGCAACTGTGCCAGCGCTTCCAGCCCGGTCAGAATACGAACCGGCCAGCCCATCGGCAAACTGTCCGGGGCAATGCGGGTCGCGGTGTAGACCATTTCCGAGCCAAAGGCGGCGCGGGCATAGCTGTCTACCATGTCGCGCTGTGTCTCGTCGCCCAGACGTCCGCGCATCTGCACCAACCCTTCGGGGCTGCGCGTGGCATTGAATTCAGGCGGGCCTTCCTCACCTTCGGTATCGAGGGGGGGCAGAATGGCGTGTAGGGCAAAGACCGGGGGCAGGGCGTTCTCAAGCTCGCCCACCACGCGGTCGAACGCCCCGGCTTCGGTGCCTTCTGCTGCAGCCAGTGTGATATCCGCATCCGACATGGTCACAGAACCGCCGCCCAACTCGGCCAGCGCGTTGATACTCAGCACTGCGGCTTCGGACCAGCGAGGCGACGGCACGCCCAGCCCAATTGTGCAACTATAGGGGCCGGTCATACCCGCCTGTTGTGCGGCGGTGATGATCGCGTCGCGGGCCTTTTCGTCCTGGGCCGAGCAGGCATCGAACTGGCCGCCATTCGCGTCGATCAGAAAGCGCAGGGTAAAGGGTGTGATCACCGGGCGCGGGGCCGAGATCGACAGTCCGATCCGCAAGCTTGGCGGTGCGGTGCGGGTCAGATCCTGTTCCAGCTTTTCCTTTTCCCGCTGGCTGTCGGCAATTGCGGTGATTTTGACCAACCCTGGGCTGGCCGAGATTTTGGCGCGCGGCAGGCGCGTTAACGCGTCGACGGCATAGGTGATCGCGGCATCCCACCCTTTGGGCTTGGGATAGTCGGCGGTTTCCATCAGGTCCGAAACCGGAGCGCCACCGTCCAGATTGCTTAACCGCTCCATCAACGCCTCGCGGTCCTCGCTGGCAGGGATCAGGCCGATCACCGAAATGCCGCTGTCATTGCGCAGGATCTCGGCAGAGAACCGGGGGGCGGCCAGTTCTGTTGTCGGGGCCACCTGCATTTCGTCGATTACCCGCGAGGTATCGACCTCGGTTCCCGCCGCGGTCAGCGCGTTGAAGCGTGTGGCCTCGTCCGTGGCAGTCCCCGTCAGCACCACGCGCAAACCGTCTGAATGCACCTCGGCCCAGTCATGCCCTTTCAGGTCCAGCGCCCGGCGCACGGCAAATTCTGAGGATTCTTCGACCTTGGTTACCGCAAAACTGGCGGCCAGCAGGCACAAGCCCGCCGACGCGAGGAAGATAAGACCTACGGCAAAGAAATAGGGCAAACGCATGTGCGGGTTATCGACTCCTCAAGCGAATGTGCGAACTCTTACCTAGCCCCGCGCCAAGGTGCAATCAGAGCAACAGCGCGACGCAGAGGAAGATCAGCGGAATAAGGCCGGTATCCCGGTTGGCACGGAACAATTGCAGCAGTTTCGCGTTGTCTTCGATATCCAGACCGCGCAGCTGCCACGACATGTGCCAGCCCATCGCCCAGGGTCCACCCAAGGCAACGGCCAGCGCCAGTACCGAGGCCTGTGCCAACACCCCGTCGATGATCGCCAGCCCCATCAGAAAGACCGTGGCCACAAGAAAGTATTTCAGCCAGCGCGCAGTGTCGGTGCCAAACAGCCGGGCGGTCGACTTGATGCCGATCAGTTCGTCATCTTCGGCGTCCTGATGGGCATAGATCGTGTCATAAAACAGCGTCCAGGCGATGCCCGCCAGATAGAGCGTGATCGCGGGCAGGCCGACCGTGCCCGTATGCGCCGCCCAAGCCAGCAAGATGCCCCAGTTGAAGGCCAGCCCCAAAAACACCTGCGGCCACCACGTGAACCGCTTGGCATAGGGGTAGATTGTCACCGGCAACAGAGACAGCACGCCCATTGCAATAGCGGCCTGGTTGAAGCTCAGCAGTATCCCCAGTGCCAGCAGGCATTGCAGGCCCATCCAGAGCACCGCCTGACGCACGCTGACCTGACCAGAGGGAATCGGGCGTGATCGTGTGCGCTCGACCTGACCGTCGAATTTGCGGTCTGTGATGTCGTTCCAGGTGCAGCCCGCGCCGCGCATCAGGAAGGCGCCGATGGCACAACCGATTGCGACCCACAGATCCTCCCACCGTGGATTGCCATCGCTGAGGATCGCCAGCGCCAGACCCCACCAGCAGGGAATCAGCAGCAGCCACGTGCCGATGGGCCGGTCCGCGCGGCTGAGGCGCAGGTAGGGGCGGGCGAAAGCGGGTGCGTGTGTGTCGACCCAGTTGCCGGATACCGCATCTGCGACCTGACCGTCTGGTGTTGGGGCGTTGCCTTGCATATGTAACGTCTCATGAGTGCAAAGATCAGACTGTATGTAGAGCACCCTCTGGGTCAGGGGCAATCGGTAGATTTGACGCGCGAGCAGGCCCATTACCTGTTCGGCGTCATGCGTCTGACCGTGGGGGGGCAGGTGGCCCTGTTCAACGGCAAGGACGGAGAGTGGCTGGCCGAGGTGGCCGAGGTCGGCAAGCGCGGCGGAGTTTTGACCTGCGTGGAACAGACCAGACCTTTGCAACTGCCGCCCGACCTGTGGTTCCTGTTCGCGCCGATCAAAAAGGCGCGTACCGATTTCATCGTCGAAAAGGCGGCGGAAATGGGCGCGGCGCGTATCCTGCCGGTGCAGACCGAGTTCACCAATTCCGAACGCATTCGTCAGGACCGTCTACAGGCCCATGCCGTCGAGGCCGCCGAGCAATGCGGCGGGACGTTCGTGCCCGAGGTTGCTGATCTGCAACGGTTGGACCGCGTTCTGGACGTGTGGCCCGAAGGCCGACAGCTGATGTTCTGCAACGAGGCCGAGGTCGGCTCGGCCCTGCGTCTGGCGGCTAACGAAAAGGGTCTGCCCTGGGCGATTCTGATCGGCCCCGAGGGCGGTTTCTCGGATCGTGAGCGCGCGCGTCTGACCGATTTGCCCTATGCCCATGTGGTCAGCCTTGGCCCGCGCATTCTGCGGGCAGACACGGCGGCGGTGGCATCGCTGACAATGTGGCAGCAGGCGCTGGGGGATTGGTCGTGACGTGGCGGTTGGCGACGGATGCAGACGTACCAAAGATCGACATATTCCTGTCGCAGCACATCCAGACCTCAATGTTCCCCTTGGCCAACCTGCGTGATTTCGGCCTGCGCGGCGATGACCCGCGCTCGGTGGAAATGTGGGTGCTGGGGGATGGTCCGCGCGCTGTATTCTCCGTCACCAACGAAGGCATGGTGATGGCGCAATGCCCCGATTGTTCGGACCAGGACCTTGCTGGGGCAATCGATCTGATCCGGGGTCACAAACTGTTCGGAGTGGCATCCGAGGCGACGCAGGCGCGCCGAATCATGCAACTCGCAGGCTGGAAAAACCGTCCCGCCACCCTGAACAGCGATGAGCCCGGCTTTACCCTGCAACTGAGCGACCTTGTCCTGCCGTACACAACCGGAGCGAAGTTGGTGCCGCTCAGTGATGTTGATCGTTCCATTCCCGAAGCCTGGCGTGAAAGCTACCTGGTCGAGGCAATGGACTTTACCACAGGGCGCGCGCAGGTGCAGGCGAAAAAAGACATTGCGACCTATGCGGAGCGCGACTCGCACCGGGTTCTGCAGATCGATGACCGACCCGTCGCAATGACCGGGTTCAATGCCCGCCTGCCCGAGGTCGTGCAGATCGGAGGGGTCTATACCCCTCCCAACCAACGCGGGCGCGGCTATGCCCGGCTGGCCGTCGCGCTGCATCTGGTTGAGGCCCGCAACGGCGGGGCGTCCCGCGCGGTTCTGTTCGCGGCTTCTGATTCCGCGGCGCGTGCCTATATGGGTATTGGCTTCAAACCCGCAGGGCAGTTTTCTCTGATCCTGTTCACCAACCCCGAGGACCCGGCATGAGTTTCATCCGACCCGAAGCCAAACTGACCCTGTGGCGCTGGCGCGAAGTGCTGGCGGCGGGGCTAGTGCTGCTGGTCGGTCTCAGCTGGATCAGCGGCCCCGGCGGGCTGCTAGGATGGCTGGGTTGGGTGCTGGTGGCAGTATCGGTGGCGCTGGCCGTGATCGGAATTCAGCGTGCCCGTTTTCGTACGGGCGTCGGCGGCCCCGGTGTGGTGACCATCGACGAAGGCCAGATCATATATCTTGGCCCGCTGGACGGCGGCATGGTTGCCGCGCGGGAAATCGTACGGCTGGCGCTGGACCCGACCGCGTCTCCGGCGCATTGGGTGCTGGAACAGCCGGGTCAGCCAGTGCTTCACATTCCTGTGAATGCCGAAGGGGCCGAGGCGCTGTTCGATGTTTTCTCGGCCCTGCCGGGGTTGAAAACCGAACAAATGCTGGCCGAACTGAACAGCGGGGCGGCGCATCCGGTAGTGATTTGGGAACGCACACCATCCCGTCCTGCCCACCTTAGGCTGCATTGACACTGACGCGGTTTGCCCCCACGACTGACCAACTAAACAGACACATCAGGATCGGAGCGCAATTCATGTCCATCCCCCAATCCGGCGGCGGGCCGATCGAACGTCATGAGCAACTGGCCGAATACCTGGAATCGGGCTGCAAGCCCAAGCAGGATTGGCGCATCGGGACCGAGCACGAGAAGTTCGGCTATTGCAAGGACACCCTGAAACCGCTGCCGTTTGAAGGAACGCGATCCATTGTTGCCGTCCTTGAAGGTCTGCGGGACCGTCATGGCTGGGCCGAAGTGCGCGAAAGCGACAAACTGATCGGTCTGGAAAAGGACGGCGCCAACGTCAGCCTCGAACCCGGTGGCGCGCTGGAACTGTCGGGGGCTCCGCTGGAGACGATCCACGAGACCTGCGATGAGGTGAATACCCACCTGCGCGAGGTGAAGGACATCGCCGACGAGATCGGCGTTGGTTTCATCGGTCTGGGTGCCGCTCCGATCTGGACCCATGACGAGATGCCATTGATGCCCAAAGGGCGTTATCGGCTGATGAACGACTACATGGAGAAAGTTGGCACCATGGGCCGCGCCATGATGCGGCGCACCTGTACGGTGCAGGTCAATATCGACTTCGGATCCGAGGCCGACATGGTGCAGAAACTGCGCGTGGCGCTGGCCCTGCAGCCGGTGGCGACGGCGCTGTTTGCAAATTCTCCTTTCTTTGAAGGCAAGGTCAACGGCCAGAAAAGCTGGCGCAGCTATATCTGGCGGCATCTGGACGATGCGCGCACCGGGATGCTGCCCTTCGTGTTCGAAGAGGGCTTCGGGTTCGAGCGCTACGTGCAATACGCGCTCGATGTGCCGATGTACTTCGTCTATCGCGATGGCCAATATGTCGACGCGCTGGGCATGTCCTTCCGCGACTTTCTGCAGGGCAAACTGCCCGCGCTGCCGGGTGAGACGCCGACCCTGTCCGATTGGGCCGATCATCTTACCACTGCCTTCCCGGAAGCGCGGATCAAGAAATTCATGGAGATGCGCGGGGCCGACGGGGGCCCGTGGCGTCGTCTTTGTGCGCTACCCGCATTCTGGGTTGGCCTGACCTATGACCAAAGCGCGCTGGATGCGGCATGGGATCTGGTCAAAGGCTGGGATGCCGAAACCCGTGAAGCCTTGCGCATTGAGGCTGCCAAAGACGGGCTGCAAGCTCAGGTCGGCAAAATCAACATGCACGACCTGGCGCGCGAGGTGGTTGCGATCTCTGAGGCTGGTCTGAAATCCCGCGCCTTCCCCGGTGCAGGCGGTCTGGTGCCCGATGAAACGCATTTTCTGAACGCGCTGAAAGACAGCCTTGAGACCGGCAAGGTTCCGGCCGATGAGTTGCTGGAACACTACAATGGCGACTGGAATGGCGATCTGACACGGGTGTTCCCGGAATACAGCTACTGATCCGTTCAGTCCGGCTTGCATTCGCGGGGCTGGCCCGATAGCAGGTTCCCGACCAAATTCAGAGGGCGTCATGGACGATCTTAAGGCAAAATATCTGGGCCAAATCGCCGAGGCCGGCGACGAAAACGCGCTTGAGGCGATCCGCGTCGCTGCCGTGGGCAAAAAAGGCGAGGTCGCGCTGAAGATGCGCGAGCTGGGCAAAATGACCCCCGAAGAGCGTCAGGTCGCAGGCCCCGCGCTGAACGCCCTGAAGGATGAGATCAATTCGGCCCTGTCCGCCAAGAAAGCCGCTCTGGCCGATGCCGCGCTGGATGAGCGTCTGCGCACCGAATGGCTGGACGTCACCCTGCCGACCCGCGCGCACCGTCAGGGCTCGATCCACCCGATCAGCCAGGCGACCGAGGAACTGACCGCGATCTTTGCCGAACTGGGCTTCTCGGTGGCCGAAGGGCCGCGGATCGAAGACGACTGGTACAATTTCGACGCCCTGAACATCCCCGGCCACCATCCTGCGCGGGCCGAGATGGATACGTTCTACATGCACCGCGCCGAGGGCGACAATCGCCCGCCGCATGTGCTGCGCACCCATACCTCGCCGGTGCAGATTCGCTCGATGGAGAAACAGGGCGCGCCGATCCGCGTCATTTGTCCCGGCGGCGTCTACCGCGCCGACTATGACCAGACCCACACGCCGATGTTCCATCAGGTCGAAGGTCTGGCCATCGACAAGGACATCTCGATGGCGAACCTGAAATGGGTTCTGGAAGAGTTCGTGAAGGCGTTCTTCGAGGTCGACGATGTCGAACTGCGCTTCCGCGCCTCGCACTTCCCCTTCACCGAGCCGTCGGCCGAGGTCGATATCCGCTGTTCCTGGGACAACGGTCAGCTGAAGATCGGCGAGGGCGACGACTGGATGGAGATTCTGGGCTCGGGCATGGTCCACCCCAAGGTGATCGCCGCCGGTGGGATTGATCCGGAAGTTTATCAGGGCTTTGCCTTTGGCATCGGCATCGACCGTCTGGCGATGCTGAAATACGGCATCCCGGATCTGCGGGCGTTCTTTGATTCTGACTTACGTTGGCTGCGCCATTACGGGTTTGCAGCGCTGGATATGCCGAACCTGCATGGTGGTTTGAGCCGGTAAGTGTATCCGCTGGTTTTTTATCTGGCTCGTTACATCGATTGGTGGCACCTTCGCGTGGCCAAGGCTCCATTTCTATGGCTGATCGGAATAATTGTTGCGGCAAACGTTCTCCAGTTTCCGGTAATCCGTTTGTTCGGATCGTCCTTTGCGTGGGTCTTGCTGATCGTGGCAGTAGCGTTAGTTCCGGGAATGTGGGCGGCGCTCTTAGGCGTTTCTAAGAAGCTGAATCCGAGTAAAGAAACCGAGGATCAAAAAGCCTTGGCTAAGAAGTTCATTGATGAGTTCGCGAAAAAACGGTCGAATTAGCAGCGCGGAGCAAAGGCCGACAGGCCACCGCGCCATCGCCAGACCGCCCGGACGGGCTGGCGATTTGTCTCCGTCGGCACAACGTTTGAACGATACACGGGTTTGGCCAACATAAACTGCCCACCACTACCCGAGGATCACCATCCCGCGGTCTGGCGATCGCGCGGCTTGTTACACGCCCCCACGGGGTTGTTAAGTGACAGCGAGCGTGGGGTCGGTAGGCTCCGGACTATGATGTACCGACTGATTTTCTTTCTGATGCTGATAGCCTCTCCGGCGCTGGCCGCGCAGAAGTGTCATGGCGATGCCGCTTGTCGGATTGGTGACCGCTCGTATCATGTGCTGGAACCGGACGGGTGGGATGGCGAAACGCCTCTGCCGGTGTTGCTGCATTTCCATGGTTGGTCGCGGCAGGGGACGGTAGTGGTGAACCATGAACGCATTGCCGGGGCCACGAAACTGCGTGGCGTGTTGCTTGTGGCCCCGAACGGGCTGGGCAAAAGCTGGGATTTCTGGTCGTCGGAGACTGGCGACGTGCCCTTTGCTGATCGGGTGTTAGAGGATGTGGCAAGACGCTATCCGATTGACCCGGACCGCATCTATGTCTCGGGTTATTCCTTCGGCGGCGCGATGGCGTGGCGCTATGTCTGCCAGTCCGGCAATGACACGGCGGCGCTGTTGGCCGTTGCGGGCAGCATCCGCCAGACCGAAGCCTGCCCCGAAGCCCCGCGCGAGGTGCGCCATGTGCACGGTCTTAGCGATACGGTGATGGATTTCCCCTATGGCGCGGGTGGTGACACGACCTATCCGGTGACGCTATGGCGCGAGAAGTACAACTGCAACGGCGCCACCCCGCGCGGGGATTGGAGCGTGAAACCGTTCCTGACGCTCAGCCGTGTGGAATGGACCGATTGCGCGCAGGGGCAGGTGGTGCTGGACACCCATCCCGGCGGGCATTTCATCCCCCATGGCTGGATCGGCTGGCAATTGGACGAGCTTTTGGGCCGCACCCCCACCTATCCGTGACGCGCAGCGCTTGCACCCCGGCGCAATCTTTGCCATTGCCTGTGCCGACTGGATGTTTGCCAAAAAAGGCCCCGTGCAATGAAATTCACTCTGTCCTGGCTGAAAGACCACCTCGACACTGACGCCTCGGTTGATGAGATCGCCGAAGCGCTGACCGATCTCGGGCTTGAGGTCGAAGAGATTGTGAACCCGGCGGACCGGCTGGCAGGCTTTACGCTGGGCTATGTGAAACATGCCGAGAAACACCCCGACGCCGACAAGCTGCGCGTCTGCAAGGTGGTCACGGATGAAGGTGAGCTGCAGATCATCTGCGGTGCACCCAACGCGCGTGAGGGCATCACCGTCGTGGTTTGCAAACCGGGCATGTATATCCCCGGTCTGGACTTGACCATCAGCGTCGGCAAGATCCGTGGCGTCGAGAGCTTTGGCATGATGGCCTCGGAACGCGAGCTGGAGCTGTCGGACGAGCATGACGGCATTATCGAGCTGCCCTCGGGCGAGGTGGGTGACAAGTTCATCGACTGGCTGGCCGAGAATGACCCGTCCAAGGTCGATCCGATGATCGAGATCGCGATCACGCCGAACCGCCCCGATGCGCTGGGCGTGACGGGCATCGCACGCGATCTGGCGGCGCGGGGTGTGGGTACGCTGAAAGAGCGTGACTATGTGCCGGTGCCGGGCGATTTCGAAAGCCCGATAAAGGTGACCATCGACGAGGATACTCTGGACGGGGCGCCGCATTTCACCGGTCGTCTGATCAAGGGCGTCAAGAACGGCCCCAGCCCGCAATGGCTGCAGGATCAGCTGAAGGCAATCGGTCTGCGTCCGATCTCGGCTTTGGTGGATATCACCAACTACATGACCTTCGACCAGAACCGCCCACTGCACGTCTTTGATGCGGACAAGGTGCAGGGCAACCTGCGCGTTCACCGTGCCAAGGGAGGCGAGACGCTGGTAGCGCTGGATGAGAAAGAATACACCCTGCAGCCCGGCATGATGGTGATTTCGGATGACAAGAGCCCGGAATCCATCGCCGGTATCATGGGCGGCGAGAAAACCGGTTGTACCGAGGACACGGTGAACGTGTTCCTCGAAAGCGCGTTCTGGGATCATGTGCAGATCGCGCTGACCGGTCGTGCGCTGAAGATCAACTCGGACGCGCGGTACCGGTTCGAGCGCGGTGTGGACCCTGAATACACCCTGGAAGGGTTGGAGCAGGCGACACAGATGATCCTGGATATCTGCGGTGGCGAGGTGTCTAAGGTGGTCGAGGCCGGCAAAGCCCCGAACCACGCGCGCGCTTATAAGCTGGATGCCGAGCGGGTTCAGTCTCTGGTCGGTATGGACATCCCCGAGAGCGAGCAGCGCCAGACCCTGACCCGTCTGGGTTTCCGTCTGGAAGGTGAGATGGCCCATGTCCCCAGCTGGCGCCCCGATATCATGGGCGAGGCCGATCTGGTGGAAGAGGTCGCGCGGATTGCCTCGCTGACCAAGCTGCAGGGTAAACCTCTGCCGCGTATTTCCGAGGGTATCCCGAAACCGGTGATGACCCCGACGCAGCGCCGTCAATCCATGGCACGGCGCACCTGTGCGGCGCTGGGGTACAACGAATGTGTGTCCTATACGTTCATCGATCAGGCCTCGGCGGCGCTGTTCGGTGGTGGGGACGCGGCGACTCAGCTGGAAAACCCTATCTCGTCCGAGATGAGCCATATGCGCCCTGATCTGCTGCCCGGCCTGCTGCAGGCTGCCGCCCGCAATCAGGCGCGCGGCTATGCTGACGTGGCGCTGTTCGAGGTCGGCCCCGTCTTCCACGATGGAGAGCCCGGCGACCAGAAAACCCAAATCACCGGCCTGCTGGTTGGCCGCAACGGTCCCAAGGACGTGCATGGCGCCTCGCGCCCGGTCGATGTTTTCGACGCCAAGGCCGATGCCGAGGCCGTGCTGGCCGCTATCGGTGCGCCCGCCAAGGTGCAGATCCTGCGCGAAGGTGATGCCTGGTGGCATCCGGGCCGTCACGGTAGGATTTGTCTGGGCCCAAAAAAGGTGTTGGGCGTGTTCGGTGAACTGCACCCGCGTATCCTGCAGGCGATGGATATCAAAGGCCCGGCAATGGCCTTCACCATCTGGCCGGACGAGGTGCCTCTGCCCCGGAAATCCGGTGCGACCCGGGCGGCGTTGGAACTGCGTGACCTGCAAGCGGTCGAGCGTGACTTTGCCTTCGTCGTCGATGAAGGTGTCGAAGCGCTGACACTGGTGAACGCCGCAGCCGGAGCCGACAAGGCACTGATCGAGGGTGTGCGCGTCTTTGACGAATTCATCGGCGGTAGCCTGGGTGAGGGCAAGAAATCTCTGGCCATCACTGTGCGCCTGCAGCCGACGGATGCGACGCTGAAGGAAAAAGACATCGAAGCGGTGGCCGAGAAAATCATCGCCAAGGTCACCAAGGCCACCGGCGGGGTTCTGCGCGGTTAAGCCGACTGGTTGTATGACCATTCCAAGAAAAAGGGCCTCCTAAATCGGAGCCCCTTTTTAGTTTTGTAGACGCCTGTTCAGTACGAGATATTTTCGTGCAGAAAGTCTTTCCAGCTATCAATGTGGATCCACTTTTTCGCGAAGCGCTCGACAAACTTTTTGGCGAACGCATCGATGTAAGCGTGATCCGCTGGCGACATTGCTTCCCCTTTGCGATCACCCGACGGAATGCGCAATGTGTCAGGGTCTTTGTAAGCTGGTAGACGTGCTGGGTTGTTGGTTCTGTTATCTTGGCAGATTTGATCCCGCAACAACATTAAGTAGTGAGTTTGGGCTTCGTCCGCCAGGCGATGGCATTCTCTTTTGTAGATGCTGTATCTCAAGTCCAAGACTTCTTATTGAAGTCTGAATATCTCTTCCCGAAGCTCCTCATTCGTCGCTGCTTTCTGTTCGGCTTTGATCTTCTGCGCGACTGCGGCGCCCAGCATATGGGCCATATCTTCCATATCGCGGTTTTGCTGACGGCTACGCTTGTCCCGTACCTGAGTTTTCTTCGTCAGCCCGGCGCGATCGAACCTGTCCAAGAACTTGCTCATATTCTTGCCTCTTCTGTCCCAACCGTTTCTTCTCTGGTCGAACCGTGGTCGTCGGAAACTGTTTAAAATCATTGCTTTACTCGCACGTCGTCGAATTTGCGAGAGTGGTCAACGACCTTTCAGCTCCTGCGGGTGCAGGGGAAAAACCACTCCCTTTGCCCGATCCCTCTCTTGGGTTGTCGCAGCAATAGCACTAGGGTCGCCGCAAAAGGTTTAAGGAGACACCCATGGGATTGAACGTTTACCTCTCTGGCGAAATCCATACTGACTGGCGCGAACAGATCATCGACGGAGCACAGGGATTGGACATCACCTTCAACAGCCCCGTCACCGATCATGACGCCAGTGATGATTGCGGTGTTGCCATTCTGGGGGCCGAACCAAACAAGTACTGGCACGACCACAAGGGCGCGATGGTCAATGCGATCCGCACCCGCAAGGGTATTGCGGATGCCGATGTGGTCGTTGTCCGGTTTGGCGAGAAGTACAAACAGTGGAACGCAGCCTTTGACGCGGGCTATGCGGCGGCGCTGGGCAAGTCATTGATCGTGCTACACGGCCCCGACCACCAGCACGCGCTGAAAGAGGTTGACGCCGCTGCGCTGGCCGTGGCCGAGCGGCCCTCTCAGGTTGTTGAGGTGTTGCGCTACGTTCTGACCGGGAGGCTGCCGGGCTAAGCAGCCAGCAACAAGGGCTGTGCTCAGCCCGTGCGATCTGCAGCCGTCTTGTTGGCCCCGTCAACTGGTGGACGTTCGTCGGTCAATAACGGGGAAAACCGGGGAAACTGGCACCTAGACCCAACCGCTGTTTTTGCTAAAACTTTGGCGAATCCCGCGCGACAGACGCGGGTTTCCGACTGTTGAAAGGAGAGTCGCGTGGATGAGGTCGTAACACAGGTGGGTGCGTTTGCCCCGCTGATCATGAACGCGGTCAAAGCGCTGATCGTTCTGATCCTAGGCTGGATCGTGGCAGGTGCGATTGCAGGAATGGTGCGTCGGCGGATCAACGCGACGCCGCAGATTGACCCGACCTTGGGCAATTTCGTCGCCAGTCTGGTCAAATGGGTCATCCTTGCGATGGTTCTGGTCGCCGTTCTGGGGATTTTCGGGATCGAGGCCACCAGCATTGTTGCCATTCTGGGTGCCGCGTCGCTGGCAATTGGTCTGGCGCTTCAGGGGACACTCAGCGATTTGGCGGCTGGTGTCATGCTGGTGGTTTTCCGCCCGTACAAGTTGGGCCAATATGTTGATATTGGCGGCACTGCGGGAACGGTGAAGGACCTGAACCTGTTCACCACCGAACTGGTGACGCCGGACAATGTGCAGATCATCGTGCCCAACGGGCAAAGCTGGGGTTCGATCATCACCAACTACTCGGCGCATGACACGCGGCGTGTCGATCTGGTGTTTGGCATCGACTATGGCGACAGCGCGGACGAGGCGATGAAGATCATTCTGGATGTCGCCAAGGCAGACGAGCGGATTCACAGCGATCCTGAGCCCTGGGTGCGGGTGACCAACTTGGGCGACAGCTCGGTCGATCTGACCGCGCGCCTGTGGTGTGCCGCAGCGGATTACTGGGATGTGAAATTCGAAGTCACCAAGGCGGTGAAAGAGGCGTTCGATGCCAAGGGCGTTTCGATCCCGTATCCGCATTCGGTGGAGATCCACAAAGAGGCGTAAGCCTTCCGCTCGTCGATCGGGCATTGAAATGCCCTCCTCCAGTTGGGCCGGGCGCTGCACGTTTGGCACGTCGCCCAGCCCAAGTCTGTAAAGCGCCCTTTGGAAAAGGACGCTTTCAGAGGCAGGAGTGCTCTTAGTTTAGTAGAGTTGTAGGATCGACAACGTCGATGTTGAGGGCAGTGCCGACAGCTTCGTAGGTCAACTTACCTGCGTGGACGTTCAGACCTGCCAACAGGTGCTCATCGTCCTTGCAGGCCTGTTTCCAGCCCTTGCCTGCCAGCGACAACATGAACGGCATGGTCGCGTTGCCCAGTGCGATGGTGGACGTACGGGCAACCGCGCCGGGCATGTTGGCGACGCAGTAGTGCATGATGCCGTCTACGTCGTAGATCGGGTCTGCGTGAGTGGTGGCTTTCGACGTCTCAAAGCAGCCACCTTGGTCGATGGCCACGTCCACCAGAGCCGCGCCGGGTTTCATGGTCGACAGTTGTTCGCGGCTGATCAGCTTCGGAGCAGCAGCACCCGGGATCAGAACCGCGCCGATGACCAGGTCGGCATCCTGGATCAGTTCGGCGGTTGCGCCGGCTGTCGAGTATTGGTTCTTGAAAGTACCACCGAAAACATCATCCAGATAGCGCAGGCGCGGCAGCGAGCGGTCCAGAACGGTGACATCTGCACCCATCCCGGCGGCAATCTTGGCTGCGTGAGTACCAACGACACCGCCGCCGATCACGATGACTTTGGCCGGACCAACACCCGGAACGCCGCCCATCAGAACACCACGGCCGCCATTGGCTTTTTGCAGAGTCCACGATCCGACCTGCGGTGCCAGACGGCCCGCAACTTCGGACATCGGCGCCAGCAGCGGCAGGCCACCTTTGGAGTCGGTCACGGTTTCATATGCGATTGCGGTACAACCCGATTCCAACAGATCATGGGTCTGATCCGGGTCCGGTGCCAGATGCAGATAGGTGAACAACAGTTGACCTTCGCGCAGCATCTTGCGCTCGACCGCTTGTGGTTCCTTGACCTTGACGATCATGTCGGCGGTGGCAAACACCTCTTCTGCGGTGTCCAGGATCTGGGCGCCAGCGGCGATGTAGGAGTCGTTGTCAAATCCCGAACCGATTCCGGCACCGGTCTCGATTACAACTTCGTGGCCGCGTGCGACGGCCTCTTGCGCCGCGTTGGGCGTTATGCCGACGCGAAATTCCTGTGGTTTGATTTCCTTGGGGCAACCGATCTTCATTTCTCGCTCCTCCATTCATAAACTGCATAAATAATGGGCGTTTCGGAGCGCAATTTCTGTGAAACTCTGCCCGCGATTGGGGTTTTTTTCGGGAGAATCTTCGGTATTCTAACGGAAACTTGCAATGGACTTGCGCCGATGAGCCTGGATACGACGGATAGAAAGATTTTGGCGGCCCTTCAGCGTGACGGTCGTATGTCGAATGCTGAACTGTCCGAGCAGGTGAATCTGTCTCCGTCGGCCTGTCATCGACGGGTGCAGAGGCTGGAGGCGGACGGGTATATCCGCAATTACGTGGCACTGCTGGATGCGCGCAAGATGAATGTGCCGACAACGGTGTTTGTCGAAATCACCTTGCAGGGGCAGGCCGAAGAGCTTCTGGACGCGTTCGAAAAGGCCGTGGCACGCATTCCCGATGTGCTTGAATGTCATCTGATGGCGGGCACGGCGGATTACATTCTGAAGGTCGTCGCCGAAAACACCGAGGATTTTGCCCGCATCCACCGCCAATACCTGTCGCGCTTGCCAGGGGTGGCGCAGATGCAAAGCTCATTCGCATTGCGCACAGTCTTCAAGACCACCGCCCTGCCGGTGTGACGATCAGACCGGGCCGGGATAGGTGAACAGGGTCAGATGCAGGGCGTTAAACCCGAAATGCATCAAAACCGGAACCCAGAGCCGCCCGGTTGCATGGTAGCCCAACCCGCAGGCCGCCCCGAGGATCGATGCGAACGCCACCAGCGCCAGCCCTCCGCTCGCGTGGACCAGACCGAACAGCAGGCTGGCAACTGCAATACCCAAGGTGGTCCCGGTTTTCGAGATGAGGAGCGATTGCAAATAGCCGCGGAAAAAGGCCTCTTCCGTCAGGCAGGTCAGAAACAGGTTCGACAACGCGAAAACCATCCACCAATGGGGCAGGCCGACCTCCAGCCGGACCGCGCCTGTGGTGAGCCCCAACAGGAAAAGCGCAGGCAGCAGCAGCAGGCCACCCACCAGCGGTTTGGCTTTGGTCGGTTTCGCACCTTGGATCATTCCGGGCCACGCCAGCAGAACGGCAAACAATACCAGCGGCTTGTCCAGATTCAGGTACATGGTGAAGTCGGTACTGTCTGGCCCGGCCTGTACCCGGTCCAGCACCAGCAGGTTGTGAAACCCGGGAAACAGATGGGCCCCCAACCCAAGGCACCACAGGATCAGTGCCAGATGCCCGGCCAAAGCCACAGGCCCGTAAAGCAGCCGCAGCCCCGCCGCGCTCAGCATCCCAAGGCCCGCAACCCCCACCGCCAGTGGTGTGACCAGACCAAGCGCCAGCGCGATGCAGCCGAGCAAGGCCAGCAGGGTCAGGCCCAGTCCCTGTCGACCCGACACGGCGCTTGTTTGCGCGGCAATCAGGATGAACCAGGGCCAAATAGCGGGCAGAAGGGACAGAAATTGCGCCACGGTCGTCTCATGCTTTGACAGGCCGTTTTTGCCGTTGGATTGTGGTCCGTGGCAAGGGCGTAAACGGCAGTTTTATGCCAACCCGTTGGCAATGCGGCAATTCTGACGCTTGTGTCCCGTCGCTTGCGGGTTCAAATAGGGAAAGGCCGAACGCCCGCCTGCGTTGCATGTATCAGCGTCCGCAGCGCATACTTGGCGAGGGTTTCATCAATTTCTCTGATGACATCAGGCGGTTACACACGCCCTGTACGGTCCGGACCCGATAGACGATAAGGATGTGACCTTGGCTTACGAAAACGAATACGCCCCCAAAGACTGGCTGGAAGCCGAGTTGGAAGACACGCTGGACGAAGATTTTGAGATTGAATTCAGCGAGCCTATGCTCTCGATGGAAATCCGAAAGATCTACAAGGACCAGCACCCCAACATGTTGGACCGCAAGGTCTACTTCCGCAACCTGCTGCGCCTACAGGCCGAACTGATCAAGGTTCAGGACTGGGTACAGCATACCGGGGCCAAGGTTTGCATCCTGTTCGAAGGCCGGGACAGTGCCGGCAAAGGGGGGGTAATCAAGCGGATTACCCAGCGCCTGAACCCGCGGGTTGCCCGCGTTGTCGCCCTGCCTGCGCCCAGCCGGCGCGAGCAGAGTCAGTGGTATTTCCAGCGCTACGTTCCGCACCTGCCTGCGGCGGGCGAGATCGTTCTGTTCGACCGCTCCTGGTACAACCGCGCCGGGGTCGAGCGGGTGATGGGTTTTGCCAGCGAAGATCAGGTTGAGCAGTTCTTTCAGGACGTTCCCGAATTCGAACGGATGCTGGTGCGGTCCGGTATAATCCTGCTGAAATACTGGTTCTCGATCACCGATGAAGAACAGCAGCTGCGATTCCTCATGCGTATCCACGACCCGATGAAACAGTGGAAACTGTCACCGATGGATCTGGAATCCCGCATCCGCTGGGAGGCCTATACCAAGGCCAAAGAGGACATGTTGTTCCGCACCAATATCCCCGAGGCACCGTGGTACATTGTCGAAGGAAATGACAAGAAACGCGAACGCCTGAACTGTATCGAGCATCTGCTGACCAAAGTTCCCTACACCGATGTGCCGCAGGAAAAGGTCAATCTGCCAGACAGGCGCTACAACCCGGAGTACGAACGCCGCGTCCTGCCGGATGAGTTGCACGTACCCAAAATCTATTGATCACGAAAAAACGCCCCAGAAACCGGGGGCGTTTTCAGATTGGACTGTCGGGAACATCAGAACAGGAAATACTCCTGTGCCAGGTCTGACACCTGCGTGTTCGCCAGAATCAGGCTGTTGCCGTTGCCGTCGTCGATGACTACGTCGCTGCCGGACTGCGAAACGTGATTGTTCATCAGATCGCTGTACCCGGTGATCGAGGCCGGGCCTCTGAGGTCTATGTAATCGTCGCTGGAGAAGTCCAAAACGGTGTCCTTCCCGGTGGTGAACACGAACAGGTCTGAACCGGACCCGCCGGTCAGGTTGTCGTCGTCGCGGCCACCGTACAGAATGTCCTTTCCCGCTCCGCCAAAAAGGTCATCTTCGCCACGTTCACCCCGCAAGACGTCATTGCCGTTGCCGGATTGCAGCCGGTCGTTTTCGGTGCCGCCCAGCATGAGGTCATTGCCGTTACCGCCATGCAGCCTGTCGTTGCCCCGGCTGCCCTGGATAAAGTCGTTTCCGTCCGCGCCTCTCAGAAGGTCCGTTCCCTGACCGCCGATGAGGGCGTCGTTGCCGCCATAGCCGATCAACGTGTCATTGCCCGTACCGCCGTGAAGAAAATCGCCGCCGTTTGCGCCGGTAAGCGTGTCGTTACCGCCGCGTCCTTCCAGTGCCCCGGCCTGGTCGAGTTTCAGGGCGAACCAGTTATCCCCGCTGTCTCCGATTGTGCCGGCGTTTACATATTCAGGACCCGGCTCAACTGGTGCGGGTGCAGGCGCGGGGACGGGCGTGGGTGCGGGTGTCGAGCCACCTGTATCCAGTTGAACCGTGCCTGTGGTCCGGGCAAAGTTCTGTGTCACGATGATCGCGTTGTAGCCGCTGAAATTGCCGACCTCGATGCCGATCCCAACCAGGGTGACGTTCGGGTCAAGGATGTTCGCCTTGTGGCCCGGGCTGTTCATCAGGCTGTTGTGCAGGTTCACAACGTCGTCGGACAGGCCAGGCTCGCCGCGAACGCTCTGCCAGGCGATGTTTTCGGTTGCGCGCCAGTTGCCCGCGAAATTGAACCCGGCATCTTCCATCCGGTCCCAAGGTTGCGAACCACCGACACCAGTATGGTCGAACCGATTGGTGTTCAACATCCATTGACTGTGGTCTTCGGCGGCCTCGTTCAGGTTGAGTTCAAGCTGGACGGGGGCCAGCCCCGCCCGCGCGCGCTCTGCATTGATCAATGCAAGCATCTGCCGTTCTAGATCGCTAGCGGTTGACATGATTCTGCCTCCAGTGGATTGCGTTATTTTGGCGGGACATTAATGGCGAGACTTTGGCGGGATAAGGTCGCAAACTGGACGCCCCGGCCTTCTGAGCGAATTGTCACCGCCGGTTTTGCCTCATTTGTGCAAAAAATCGCGCAGAATACCTCTGCGTATCGGAACGGGGCACCAAACAGGTGCCCCACAGGCCGTTTCTGAGGTTAGGCGAAGTCCATCATGCAGAAATTGTCGATGGAGATGAAGGTGAAGAAATCGTCCTGCATGTCCGCGCCCATGTCCGGCGTGACATCGGTTTCGGCCGGAGCGTCATCACACATGTCCGAGGTCAGCCTGAAGTCATCCTCAACCGCCGCTGTATCGGTGGCCGGCGAATCGTTCAGCCTGAAGTCATCGACCAGAACCAGAAGGTCGTTGACGAAACCTTCGATCGCCGCAAGGAACTCTTCCACGTCAAAGCAATCGCTCGCCGGGGCTTCAGTGACATCGGTGTCGGGCGTTTCGCCTTCCGGTTCCTCGGTTTCGGTGACATCGGTGTCGGGCGTTTCGTCTTCCGGTTCCTCGGTCTCGGTGACATCGGTGTCGGGCGTTTCGTCTTCCGGTTCCTCGGTTTCGGTGACGTCGGTGTCGGGCGTTTCGTCTGCCGGCTCTTCAGTCTCGGTAACGTCCGTGTCGGGCTCTTCCGCCACGGGCTCTTCCGCAACAGGCTCTTCAACCGGCGGGGTCGGCGCAGCGCCGTTGTCCAGCACGACGGTGCCATCGGTGGTGGCAAAGTTCTGGGTCACCATGACGGCGTCCCAACCGTTATAGTCGCCTTCCTCGATACCGATACCGATATATTCGTAGTCAGGGTTCAGAATATTGGCGCGGTGGCCGGAGCTGTTCATCAGGCTCTGGTGCAGTTGTTCGACATCGTCACTGATACCCTCGGCGCCGCGTTCCGATTGCCAGGCGATGTTTTCACCCGACCTCCAGTTGCCGGAAAAGTCGAACCCGGCGTCCCGCATCCGCTCGGTCGCGCTGGAACCGTTCGATCCGGTGTGGCTGAATGTATCGGCGTTCAGCATCCAGGTGCTGTGATCCTCGGCCGAGTCATTCAGACGGGTTTCCAGCTTCAGCGGGTTCAGCCCGCGGGATGTGCGCTCATCATTAATCAGCGCCAGCATTTCTTGCTCGAATGTACTTGCAGTAGACATGGTAGCCTCCGTTTGTGTGGTCGTCTGTTCAGACCGGGCCAGTTACAGCGGGCACCGAACGGACGGACAGAGGAGGTGGAGATTCAGGCGAAATCCGGCAGGGCCGTGCTACCGGAACGAGATTCGCTGCGCTGCAACATGCCGGTCCAAACCGGTTTAATGTGGCTCGGCAGATTACCGCAATTGCGACAGTGGCAAATGGCAAGAACCAACCGACCAAAACGGTCGTTTTAAACCTGCTGAGGTAGTTGGGATGATTTGATGTGGTTTGTGGCGGCGCTGATGCGTGTTGGGATGATTGCCCTACACATCGGGATCGATGCAGCGAATATCTGAGGCGCAAAGGTGCATCGCGTCTTTGGTCGCCCCGTCATAGGTACCGTTTAACGGGCCTTTGTAATGACCGGCTTCCTGCATTCTGAGTTGAAAAGCTTCGACAAACGCACTGTCACCCAATTTGAGAGCCCTGTCGAAATCCAACCGTGCTTGGTCCGCCCGATGATGCGACTGATGAAGCGAAGCGCGATAGTCATACGTGTCCGCATAGCCATTTTCCGAATTTGATCTGTCGCCTTCTTCGGTTTCGATCAATCGAATGGCCTGGTCATAAGCTGCTAGAGCATTGCTCGAGCATCGCTCGGGCGCCCAAGCTCTTCCAAAACGATACCCCGTTTTCGCAAATGATCGACGTCGTCAGGATCGTCCTTGATCATCAGGTCCAGAGTTGCCAAGGTCGACGTCCAATCGCTAGCCTCAGCATGAATGATCATCTTTTGCTTCAGCGCAAATCTGTACAGCACCATCAGGTCCAAGTCCCTTGAAACCATATCTTTTGTGAGACATCGCTTCCCAGCCTTTACCAGTTCTTCGATTTCCTGAGTCGACTGGCGAAGGAATTCCATGCGCGTATCTTCTTTGTTAATCAGCATGTTCAAATCCGCCAGCGCCAGATCGTTTTGCCCGAGCGCCTTGTACACGCTTGCACGAACGTAGATCGACGAATCAGGATAGTCTTCGACTTCAATCAGCCGGTTGATATCCTGCAGGGCGGTTTCAAATTCCTCGGCGTGTGTGCTCGCCCGGACTCTGAGATGCAGAAGTCTGAGGTTTTCGGGGCGCTCGGCAAGGATGTCATCAACGATGTCGCGCGCTGGCAAAGGTTGGGACTCGACCATTTCCAAAAGCGTATTGCTCCACATTTTCATTGCCCAGATAGACCGACAGTAATGTGGCTTGATCGTCAGAGATTCGTGGAAATCGGCAAAGGCCGCTTTTCGGTTGTCGATTTCCTCGTGCAACCGGCCCCGCCAGTACCAAGCCCAAGCTGAGTTATCGCCCATCTCGAATACCGTTTCGATGTCCTCAAACGCGCCGTCGATGCTGTCGAGATAGCCATTTGCCCTGGCCCGTTCCGCGTCATCATAGGCGACTGCCCGTGCAAGGTAAAACGCGGCATCACCCCGCTCGCGGTCGTGCAGGTCATCCAATTCCAAGGCTTTGGTGCAGGTTTCAATTCTGGTCGGCTTGTCCCTGGCGTCGATGCAAGCCGTCAAAACAGGGTTGTCGGTTCCACCATTCACAGGATTGAACTGAAAAAGGCCTGCCGCGCAGGCGAGTACCATGACGGAAAGCACTCTGACTTTATATTGGCCGTCATCGGGGAATAATCATTGAAAACTGGCCAACGAATGATGCGCTAAGCATTTCAGTTTCTATTCTAGGCGAATGTGGCCAAGTTGTGGACGCGCTGAATACAAGCCGCGTCTTTATTGCGTGCCGGGTTCGACCAGCGAAATGATTGTATAGAAACGACAAACCCCCGGGCGGGGCCTCGGGGGTCGTCAAATAGTGTCATCCAAAGCTGGACGAGACTCAGGCAGCTCTTAGAGCAGACCTTCGCGCTGGGCTTTCTTGCGTGCCAGTTTCCGGGCACGGCGGATCGCTTCAGCTTTCTCGCGCGCTTTTTTCTCGGACGGTTTCTCGAAATGTTGCTTCAGCTTCATTTCACGGAACACGCCTTCGCGCTGCAGCTTTTTCTTCAGGGCACGAAGCGCCTGATCGACGTTATTGTCGCGAACACTAACCTGCATGTGGTTGTCACCACCTTTCTAGATAGAGTTGCAAGGAAATTGCAGGAGTTGGCCGTATAGCAAAGCCGATGTATCTTGTCTAGTACTGGCCCCGAGAACCGGAGAACCGCCATGACCGTTACCTATGAAGATGCAAAACAACAGCTTTTGGACGCGATTCTGATCCATGTGCCGTTTGATGGCTGGTCCGAGGCCAGCTTTCGCGCCGCGATCAACGATTGCGATCTGGATGACGGTTTGGCCCGGGCGATCTGCCCCCGTGGTGCGGTCGATCTGGCGCTGGCGTTCCACGCGCGGGGCGATGCGGCCATGGTGGAACGCCTGAAATCCACGGACCTGAGCGAGATGAAGTTCCGCGACCGCGTGGCCGCCGGCGTCCGGTTCCGGCTTGAGGCTGTGCCCGACAAGGAACTGGTGCGCCGGGGCATGACGCTGTTTTCCCTGCCGACCCATGCGACGGACGGGGCCAAGGCGCTGTGGCAGACCTGCGATCTGATCTGGGACACGCTGGGCGATACCTCGGACGATGTGAACTGGTACACCAAGCGCGCGACCTTGTCGGGGGTGTATTCCTCGACCCTGTTGTTCTGGCTGGGCGATGATTCTCCGGATCATCAAAGAACGTGGGAGTTTCTGGACCGCCGCATCGACAACGTCATGCAGTTCGAAAAGCTCAAGGCGCAGGTGAACGACAATCCGCTGTTCAAGCCGTTCCTTGCGGTGCCGAACTGGTTCGCCAGCCAGGTGAAGCCACCGATGAAAATGCGCGCTGATCTGCCCGGGATGCTGAACCCGCGCAAGTAAGCATCTGGGCCTTCCGGAAATTGCCTGCTAGGCATTGGGCAAAGGAGGATTTGCCCATGACCCAGACGATGCGCGCCGTAGAAATTTCGCAGCCCGGCGGCCCGGATGTTCTGCAATTGACCGAACGCCCGATCCCCGAGCCGCAAAACGGCCAAGTGGTCCTCAAGGTTGCTTATGCAGGGGTGAATCGCCCCGATGCGTTGCAGCGGGCCGGGGCCTATGATCCGCCTCCGGGCGCCAGTGATCTGCCGGGGCTTGAAGCGTCAGGCGAAGTGGTTGCCGTAGGCTCAGGGGTCGAGGGGCTTTCGGTCGGCGATCAGGTTTGCGCGCTGCTGCCCGGTGGCGGCTATGCCGAATACGTGGCCACACCTGCCGCGCATTGCCTGCCGGTTCCGACGGGAATGGGAATGAAAGAGGCCGCCTGTCTGCCCGAGACCTTCTTCACCGTCTGGTCCAACGTTTTCATGCGCGGCGGGCTGAAGGCCGGTGAGCGGTTTCTGGTGCATGGCGGTTCAAGCGGGATCGGTACCACGGCGATCCAGCTGGCCCATGCGTTTGGGGCCCGGGTCTTTGCCACCGCCGGATCGGATGAGAAATGCGAGGCCTGCATCAACCTGGGTGCTGAGCGGGCGATCAATTACCGGGATGAGGATTTCGTCGGGGTCATGCGGGCAGAAGGCGGCGCGAACCTGATCCTTGATATGGTGGGCGGCGATTATATCCCGCGCAATGTCAAAACGCTGGCCGAGGATGGACGCTTGGTGCAGATCGCCTTTTTGCAGGGTCCGAAGGTTGAACTGAACTTTGCCCTGATGATGGTCAAGCGCCTGACCCTGACTGGCAGCACCCTGCGCCCGCAAAGCGATCTGGCCAAGGCGAAAATAGCTCAGGAACTGCGTGAAGCGGTCTGGCCGTTGTTGGAGGCCGGGAAGGTTGCCCCCGTTTTGGACAGCGAGTTCGCTCTGGCAGAGGCGTCAGCGGCGCATGCGCGGATGGAAAGCTCGGGCCATATCGGCAAGATCGTCCTGATGGTCGCCGGTTAACCGGGCAGCGCGGGCTTGTCCCGCGCGCCGTCCATCAGGTCACCGCGCGGCGATACAGGTGCCACGTGGCGTGACCCAGAACCGGCATCACCACGATCAGCCCCAACATCATCGGGATCGCGCCAAGAACCAACAGGGCAGCGACGATGAAACCCCATGCCAGAATGACTCCGGGATTGTGCCGCAGCACCCGGACGGAGGTCACGACCGCCACCGGCAGCCCTACCTTGCGATCCAGCAACAGCGGAAAGCTGACCACGCTTATGGCCAGCGCGACAAGAGCGAACAGGAAACCGACCGCGTTGCCGAAGATGATCATCGTCCAGCCAGCGCCCGTAGTGAAGACCTGCGTGACAAAGGCGCCGAGGGATGTGGGCAAGTCGGGACCGAGTGTGTGGACATAGATGCTCTGCGCGACCATCAGCCAGATCAGCATCCACATGACCAGATAGAATCCTAACATCAGGATTGCCCCGAAGGACGGCGACTGGAACACTGCGAACGCGTCCAGCCAGTGCACCTCGCCCTCCTGTTCGCGTTTGCGGCTGATTTCATACAGGCCAACAGCGGCGATCGGGCCAATCAGTGCAAACCCAAGGATCAGCGGCGCCAGCAGCGGCACCATGTTGCGGTTCAGGCCGAACCCGAACATCAGCAGCCCTGCGATGGGGTAGATCAGCACAATGAATATGGCATCGGCCCGTGTTTCCAGAAAATCGTTGTAACCTGCCCGCAGACAGGCCCGCAGGTCCTGCATCGTCAGGGTTTGTACCTTTGGCAGGTGCTTTGTATCGGCGCTGCCAATGCGGTTCACGCTTTCTGCAATATGATCGCCGGTCGCGCCGATGTTCCGAGCCGTCCAGCTGATCGGATTTCCAATTGTCTTGGCCATCGTCTTTCCCCTCCCTTTGCGTATCCGCGCAGCAGGGTGGTTCCGGCATCGGTTGCCCTTGGCCGGACCAGCCGGCAACGCCTGAGCGCCAGTATAGCACATTTTTTCGCGTTGCGGTTGCGTGGCGCGGATTCGTGCCGATTGCCCTTATTTACAGGCGTGTTAGCTTGGCTTCAGGTAACAGGAGGTCAGCATGCAGCAAACGGCAAGAACCGTCGTCATTCACGAACACGGCGGCCCCGAAGTTCTGAAGATCGAAGACAGGCCGCTGGGCGATCCCGGACCCGGAGAGGTGCGCATCCGCCACCATGCCTGTGGGTTGAATTTCATCGATGTCTATCAGCGCACGGGTCTGTACCCGATGGACCTGCCGCACGCTTTGGGCATGGAGGCTGCAGGCGTGATCGAGGCCGTCGGCGAGGGCGTGACTCATCTGGAACCCGGCCAGCGTGCCGCGTATGCCGCCGCGCCCGCGGGTGCCTATTCCGATGCGCGGGTGATGCCTGCAGCGCAGGTCTGTCCCTTGCCTGACGGGATATCCTTTGATGCGGCGGCGGCAATGATGCTCAAGGGGATGACGGTGGAATACCTTTTTCACCGCACCACGCCGCTGAAACGTGGTGATACCGTGCTGTTTCACGCCGCGGCTGGGGGCGTCGGCCTGATTGCCTGCCAATGGGCTAAATCCGAAGGGATCACCCTGATCGGCACGGCTGGCACGGATGAAAAATGCAGCCTGGCGCAGTTCAACGGGGCCGCCCATTGCATCAACTACCGAAAAGAGAACTTTGCCGAACGCGTGGCCGAGATCACCAGTGGTAAAGGCGTGGATGTGGTGATGGACTCGATCGGGGCGGATACCTTCAACGGATCGTTGGACAGTCTGAAGCCGTTGGGAATGATGATCTCATTTGGCAATGCGTCGGGGCCGGTACCGCTGATGGATATCGGGATTCTGGCCAAGAAGGGTTCGCTCAAGGTCACCCGGCCGACGCTGTTCACTCATATTTCCGATCATACTGTCTGTCAGGCGATGGCCCGGCGTCTGTTCGGAAAGGTCGAAGGCGGAGAGGTCAAAGTCCATATCGATCAGCGTTTTCCGCTGGATCAGGTCGCTGACGCCCACCGCGCGCTCGAGGCCCGGCAGACCACCGGCAGTACGGTTCTGGAACCCTGACACATAGAACCCGGCCCTCCGGGGCCGGGTTCTATGGCTTATCTGTCGCCCGATCAGAACCGATAGGATGCGCGCACCTGAACGGTGGTTGCGTCCACGTCGATGCCGGTGCGGTCGAAATTGTCGAATTCGTGATAGAGGATCTCGCCACCCACGCTGATATTCGGGGCGACAATCTGTTCGTAGCCAGCTCCGATGAACCAGCCGTCTTCGCTGCCAAGATTGTCGGTTCCGGCTTCGGCAAAGCCGCCGACGCCGTACAGCAATCCGGTGGACGTCACCTTGTAGCCCGCGCGCGCCTTGATACGCCAGACATCCTCGACCTTGACGCCGGGGGCAAGCCCGATACCGGTCCAATCATAGTCAAAACCAAGACCGACAACCCAATCGCTCAGGTCGTAGTCATAGCCAAGGATGATGCCGCCGATCACACCGTCGCCGTCCACGCCCGAAACATTGGTGTCGATATCGGCGTAACCCAGCTGCAAGCCGCCGTAGAAACCGGTCCAATTGCCCGAGGACTGCGCTGCGGCTGCACCTGCGGAAAAGACCGCGATCACTGAGGCGAGAAGAAACTTACCTTTCATGTTGTATCCTTTCATCGGAAATGGCTTGCAGCAAATCCACGCTGCCTGTTCGACTGTATTGATTACTACGGTCCGGTTTGACGACCGGATCACAGTTCGTTCAAGCATTCCGACCCAAAAGATGCGCCACGTTCACAATCTGCGGCGGCATCGGCCCGTTGAAACCGGGCACGTTCTTTCCTTTAAATGTAGGTCCGCAAAAGGGCTGTTTCAAACGACAATCGGCGGCAGAGTGATCCGCCGCCGATCTGACTTTTTCCGTCAGCGGGTTATTGCTGCAGTTCTGCCGGAGTTTTTTCAGCTATGGTTTCCCAATTCGTGCTGGCTTTCTCGATAAAGCCGGGAATGTCGCCTTCCCAGCGTTCCTGAATGTCCTGCGACAGGTTCAGGTACAGCTTGTTGTCGACGATCTTCCAATAGGTCGGGTCACCGTCGAACTTGAAGCCCATCGCGGCACCGAATGCGCAGTAACCACCATAGGCCGGCAGGTAGGCTTCGGGGTTTTCTTCGAATGTGGCTTTGTTTTCTTCATTGGCAAAGCGATACAGCGCATCATTGTGCAGCGCGGTGATGCGGTAATCGCCCTTGGTCGGTTCACCGTCAGTAAAATAGGCTACCGGGTCGTAACCCTGCAACGCCAGACCGGTCGAGCTTGCGTTCAGTTCAACGCCTGCGGCCAGAGCCGAGCTTGCGATTGCAACGGACAGCGCGACGCCGCCAATGATGGATTTGATCTTGTTCATTGTTTTCACCTTTCGTGAAACGGGCGATCCGGCGGCGCTGAAATTACGCCAGGACACCCCTTGGGATTTTTGTCCGTGCGACCGGAAATTGGCCGTCACGCAACCGAAGTGGGCAATCGCCCCATCACGTTCAAAACAATCAATTGTGAATGTGCGTCGACGAAGGGGCGATGTTCAATTTCGCGCATGTCCGCCTCAGGTGTCGGGTTCGAACGCAACCACGAAGGCAAGGACCTTTTCAGCTGGCATTTCGCAGGGCCGCAGCAATGTGCCGCTGGTGTTGGTCAGATAAAGGTTCAGGCTGATGTAGTCGCCGCCGCCCAATTGATGCGCGACAAGCTTGTGGGATTTTCCACCGGCCAGTTCCAATCGGCTGACGATATACCGCCTGCCTTGGCAGTGCCCGGTGGACGAGCCGAGCGGGATGGCGAAAAATGCGGACAGAAATGCGTCCGGGGCGATCAAGACTGACCGATTTTGGGTTCAGTCCCGGCCCTGATCCGCGCCAGGTTTGCGCTATGGCGCCAAAAGACCAACAGGGTCAGGACGATGCCCAGGAAAAAGGTCGAACCATCCGTCAGCAGCAACACCCAGATGGTCGACATGGCCGCGGCAACCAAAGCGCCCAGCGAGGAAATCCGCCAGATCGCGGCCGCAACCAGCCAGCTCAGACAGCAGGCCACTCCCACGCGCCAGTCCAGCGCCAGCCAGAGGCCCAGGAAGGTAGCCACGCCCTTACCGCCTTTGAACCCCAACCAGACCGGGAAGCAATGACCCAGAAACGCGGTTAGGGCGGCGATCTGGGCGGCGTCCTCTCCGGCCAGCGCGCGCGCCAGCAGTACGGCCACCGCACCTTTTCCAGCGTCAAAGATGACGGTCAGCGCCGCGGCGGTCTTGTTTCCGGTGCGCAGGACATTGGTGGCACCGATATTGCCCGACCCGATGTTGCGCAGATTGCCCAAGCCCATGACCTTGGCGATAACCATGCCATAAGGGACCGAGCCCATCAGATACCCAATCACGGCCCAGAGGATCAGCTGGGTCGTCGTCGCGTCAAATGGGGGCATTAGGGTCTCCGGTAAACTTCTTGGCCTGCTACATAAGTTGCGGTGACCTTACCTTGCATCCGCTGGCCGTCAAACGGTGTGTTCTGCGATTTCGATTTCAACGAGAAACGGTCAAGTACAAAAGGCACTTCCGGATCGAACAACACCAGATCTGCGGGTGCGCCCTGGGTCAGGCGCCCCGAGTCCAACCCCAGCCGTTTTGCCGGGTTTAGCGCCATGGCGCGGAACAGGGTCGGCAGGTCCAACTGATCCGAGTGATACAGGCGCAGTGCGGCAGGCAGCAGCGTTTCCAGCGCCACCGCGCCCGAGGCGGCCTCTTCAAACGGCAGGCGTTTGCTTTCCTCGTCCTGCGGTGTGTGCATGGAACTGATAATGTCGATCAGCCCGGTTCGCACCGCTTCGATCACCGCTTGTCGATCGTCTTCGGATCGCAGCGGCGGCTTGACCTTGAAGAAGGTCCGGTAATCGGCCACGTCCAGCTCGTTCAGCGTCAGATGGTGGATCGAGGTGCCAGCGGTGATGTCCAGCCCATTGCGCTTGGCGCGCTCCAGCGCGGGCAGGGCGCGGGCGGTGGTGATCTGATCGGCGTGGTATTTTGCCCCTGTCATCTCAAGCAGGGCGATATCGCGGTCCAGCCCCATCCGTTCGGCCATCGGTGACACGGCGGGTAGTCCCCGCAGGGCGGCGAATTTGCCACTGGTAGCCGCTGCGCCTGCGCTTAGGCCGGGGTCCTGCGGGTGGGCGATGACCAGCGCGCCGCAGGATTTTGCATAGGTCAGCGCGCGGGAAAACACCTTGGTATTGGTGATGACGTGATCGCAATCGGTAAAGGCGACAGCCCCGGCATCTTGGAGAAACCCGATCTCGGTCATCTCACGCCCGTCGCGGGTTTTGGTCAGGGCGGCCATGGGCAGCACATTGACCGGAGCGTCCGCCTGCGCGCGGCGGGTGGCAAATTCCAGCGTTTCCGGCGTGTCTACCGCAGGCAGCGTATCGGGTCGAGTGACAATGGTTGTGACACCACCCGCCGCTGCCGCCAGCCCGGCGGATTTATAGCTCTCCTTGTGCCGCTCACCGGGTTCGCAGACCTTGACGCCGATATCGACGATCCCCGGCGCAAGACAGTGCCCGGCGCAATCGACGATCTGAGCCCCCTGTCCCGGGGCATCACCCTCGCTGCGCGCCGCAATCCGGCCGTCCGTGACCCTAAGCCAGCCGATGCTGTCGGTGCCCGTTTCCGGGTCAATCAGGCGGGCGTTGGTAAACATCAAAGAGTTCATGTTTTCTACTTCCCCCCTGAGTCGCTCAACTGGATATCCCTGAGCCTGCGATAAACAGTCTTTCCGTCCTGTATGCGTTCAAAGCCAATTTGAACTGTCCGTGTGGTACGGTGCCGGGTCTGTGTTTCAGAGGCAAAGAAAACGCTTGCCGGCGACCCGTCTACCAATTGAAGGGGCGTGCTTTCATCAATCGGATAAGACGCCAATTTCTTACCCAGCAAAGGTAAATTGGTTCCAATGAATGCGCGCCTGTTGCTTAGTGAATACCATGTGCGGGCGCGCTTAAAAGAGTTCCAAAAAAGCGCATGAAGGATAATGCCGACACCTGCGAAAAAGTGGATTATCCCGAACGTCCAGAAGGTGCCTCCGCTCTTTGCGGCTTGAGTCATCCAAAACAAGGCGAAGCCTGCAAAGAACACACCGAAGACAGTTTCAAACATGTTGAAAGGGCTCAATGCGAGTTTTGCGTCTGGACGACCTTGCCAAACGATCCGCTCACCGGGATCTAATATGTTGTCCCACTCATCTCTTGGCTTCATTCGATTGCCCTTTCAATCGCGGCTTTGGTGGCGGCGGGGTCCGCCTGGTATTTGATCAGGTGCTTGTCGCCGCCCTTGGTGACGATCTGGACAAAGCTGCCCAATACATTGATCGCTTCGATCTGATTCAGCGCCACTTTGCGCGGACCGGGGCCGGTGAGGGTGGTGTCGGACATCTCCCACGTGGTGACCAGCTCTTCGGAGGCCAGATACCACGCGCGAATGCCGATGGCGGCAAGACCCGCCGGCGCGCCGGTCCAGGGATAGGGGTTGCCGATCAGCCAGAGGATGATCATCGCGCCCGCCATCGCGAAGGCGGCCAGCCATGCGTTGGTGCGGATATAGGCGCCTTTGTCTGGTGAGAAGGTCACAGGATCAGCCACAGGGCACCTCCGATAGCCAGCAGGATCACCAGCGCCAGAACGGCGGAACCGACGCGGTGCGGTCTGCCATCCTGCGGCGCGGATTGAGGCGCCGAGAACGGCCTGGCGCTTTTGGTCTCAATTGGGCCGCCGATCCAGTTGGTGGCCTCTTCAGTATAAAGACCGGCCAGATGCAGCCTCGGGTCCGGCGTCAGCGTTGCCGCGCGGTCGCCAAAGGCGGCGCTGCGCACGACCATGACCCAGCCTTCGATGGCCTCCAGCGCGGCGCGGTCCAGTTGATCGGCCGAGACGCCGCAGCCCTCGTTCAGATAGCCAAAAAGCCCAAGGTCTTCGAGGTCCGAGACCGGAAAGACGTCGATCTGTTTCGGGTCAAGCCCGGCCACACCCAGAACCTGATCGGCTGCACCGGGTTCGCGCAGGAACTTCGCCTCTTCCGAGCGCATATCCAGCGTGAACAGGCGGATCACGCCGCGTTCATGGGGGGCGACAGTCAGATCGCTCATGCGGCGTCTCGCTGATTGCGGGCCAGAAGTTCCATCGCGGCCATGCGGACGGCTACGCCCATTTCAACCTGTTCCTGAATGACCGAGCGGTTGATGTCATCGGCCAGCGTGCCGTCGATTTCAACCCCGCGGTTCATCGGGCCGGGGTGCATGACGATGGCGTCGGGCTTGGCCAGTGCCAGCTTGGCGGCGTCCAGACCATAGCGGTGATAGTATTCACGTTCCGAGGGGATAAAGCCGCCATCCATCCGCTCTTTCTGAAGGCGCAGCATCATGACAACGTCGACGTCCTTCAGGCCTTGGTTCATGTCATCGTAAACCTCGGCACCGAACTCGGAGAATTGGCTGGGAACCAGTGTTGGCGGGCCGATCAGACGAATACGGTTTTCCATCTTGCCCAGCAGGATCAGGTTTGACCGTGCGACGCGGGAATGGGCAACGTCTCCGCAGATCGCGATGTTCAGCCGGTGCAGGCGCCCTTTGGCGCGGAGAATGGTCAGCGCATCCAGCAGGGCTTGCGTCGGGTGTTCGTGCCGCCCGTCGCCTGCGTTCAGTACGGCGCAGTTCACTTTCTGCGCCAGCAGGTCGACCGCGCCGGAATGCGGATGCCGGACCACCAGAAGATCGGGGTGCATCGCGTTCAGCGTCATCGCGGTGTCGATCAGGGTCTCGCCCTTTTTGATTGAGCTCGCCTGCATCGCCATGTTCATCACATCCGCACCCAGCCGCTTGCCCGCCAGTTCGAAACTGGCCTGCGTGCGGGTCGAATTTTCGAAGAACATGTTGATCTGTGTCAGCCCCGACAGCACGTCGGAATGCTTGGTCGACTGGCGGTTCATGTCGACATACTTCTCGGCCAGATCGAGGATGGCGGTGATATCGGATTGTGACAGATGCTCGATGCCAAGAAGGTGACGATGGGCGAAACGCATGGGCGGGCTCCTGTCCGACAATCGAGCCGCTTATAAGAAGCCGCGCGCGCGAGGGCAACCTAAGGATCAGACCCTTCGGGCAGTTTCTCGCATCCACCCTCGGGTAGACACTGTTCGCCGGGTTTGCACCATTTGCCATAGCCGCAATCGACCGCCTTGACCGGGACACAGCCCTGATGCTCGGAGCACTTGAACCCAGGGCGGCATTGAGAGTCGGTTTCTTCGCACAAGAACCAACCGGGACGCGAGCATCCGCCACCCGGCAGGCAGGATGTGCCCCCGGTGCAGGTCAAGCCGTCGTCGCAGATGGTTTTCAGACGCTGCGTGTCGGTCTCCGTCTCATTTCCGGGTCCGATCCGTTCGCATTCGCCTCGTGCATTACATGTGGTTCCACCCGGGCAATCGAGGCGCGAGGTGCATTTGTTCGCCCCCGCCGGGGCGCAGCGGGTACCGCCGGCCACGCAGCGTTCGAATGGTCCGCAGGTGCGGCCGCCGCCGCAATAGGTGCCACCCAACGGGATGCAGTGGCCGTCAAAGCTGCATCTTTGACCACCGGAACAGCATCGGGTACCGCATTGAAACTGCCCGGGGTGACATTGGCCGTTGCGGTCGAACAGTTGCGCAAAGGATGGGCCGCTGAGCGGGATCAGCAGCAGGGAAATCAAAAGGAATCGCAACAGAACCATCATGAATGCCGCAATCGTCGGTGCGATGAACGGTCCGATCAAGGCCTATTCGCTTTCCCTCGTTCAAAAGCTGGTTAGATTGAGGGGTATGGAATCGGCTTTGGACTATCATACTGCGCGGGCGCTGCTGGACTGGCAGATCGAACTGGGCGCAACGGATGCGATCGGTGATGCGCCGGTGGATCGCTATGCGCTGCCTGATACTGCGCCCAGGGCCAGGAAACCTGCTGCGGTGCAGGCCACGTCCGAAATGCCGAAAAAGGTGGACCCTTTTGCGGTGGCAAAGGCCACCGCCCAAAGTGCCGGGTCGCTGGATCAGTTGCGGGCGGCGATGGATGGGTTCGATCATTGCGAACTGAAACGCGGTGCGCGTCAGTTGGTGTTCGCCGACGGCACGCCGGGTGCGCGGGTGATGATCATCGGCGAGGCTCCGGGCCGCGAGGAAGACCGCGAGGGCAAGCCATTCGTGGGCCGTGCCGGACAATTGCTGGACCGGATGCTGGCGGCGATTGATCTGGATCGCGGCCAGAATGTTTATATCACCAATGTCCTGCCGTGGCGACCGCCGCAGAATCGAGACCCCAAACCCGAAGAGATCGGGATGATGAAGCCCTTTCTCGAACGCCACGTGGCACTGGCCAAGCCCGAGGTTCTGGTGATCATGGGCAATATCAGTTGTCAGGCGGTGCTGGGCAAACGTGGGATCACAAGGCTGCGCGGGCAATGGGATCAGGCGCTGGACCTGCCGGTCATCCCGATGTTCCACCCGGCCTATCTGCTGCGCCAACCGCAGATGAAACGCCACGCCTGGGCCGATCTGCTGGAGCTCAAGGCACGGCTGGAGGGCAAGTAATGCGCGTTCTGGCCTTCTCAGACCTGCACATGGCGCGCAACCGCGCGGCCGAGGTTGTCGAGGCCAGTGCCGAGGCAGATCTGGTGATCGGGGCCGGAGATTTCTGCAACATGCGGCAAGGGCTGAAGGAGGCGATGGCGATGCTGGCCGGCATCTCTGCGCCGTTTGTCATGGTGCCCGGCAATGCGGAAAGCGCACAGGAATTGGCAGACGCCGCGCCCGAAGGCGGCCATGTGCTGCACGGCACCGGCATGACCTTGGACGGGCTGCGCCTGTTCGGGCTGGGCTACGGCGTGCCGGTCACGCCGTTTGGCGACTGGTCCTGCGACCTGACCGATGCAGAAGCCACCGAGTTACTGGATCGCTGTGATGGAGCGGATATTCTGATCGCGCATTCCCCGCCCAAGGGTTATGGTGATGTCACATCACAGGGCGAAGCGGTCGGGTCCGTGGCCGTGCGCGATGCGGTGGAGCGCCTGCAACCGCAATACGCGTTGTGCGGCCACATCCATGACAGCTGGGGATATCGCGGCAGCATAGGCCGTACACAGATTGCCAATCTGGGACCCAAGGTAAATTGGTTCGAGGTCGCCTTATGATAGAAACGGTCACTCTGCTGGCGTTCATCCCAGCAGCTTTGGCGCTGAATTTCACCCCCGGCGCAGACATGATGTTCTGCTTCGGTCAGGGTCTGCGGTCCGGTGCCCGACCGGCGTTGGTTGCCAGCGCGGGTATATCGCTGGGGCTGATGGTTCACGTGCTGCTGGCCGGGCTGGGGTTGGGTGCTGCGGTGAACAGCTTGCCGTGGTTGTTTGATGTCATCCGCTGGATGGGTGTGGCCTACCTGCTGTATTTGGCGTGGGGTGTGATCCGGAATGGGGCGGTATCCGGTGATGCGCCCGCGAAACCCGCAAGCTATGCCTTTCGTGACGGGATGTTGGTAAATCTGACCAACCCCAAGGTCATCCTGTTTGTACTGGCCTTCATCCCGCAATTCGTGAACCCCGCGACCGGCCCGATCCTGCCGCAATTCCTGATCTTCGGCGCGATCATCGCGCTGGGCGGGTTTGTGGTTAACGGGCTGGTGGGTATTTTTGCCGGTGGCGCGGGCAAGGTTCTGATCTCGAACCCGCGCGCCTCTCGTATCATGGGCTGGGTGACGGGGGGGATATTCACCGCCCTTGCCGTCCGGCTTGCCATCATGGAAAGGGCCTGACGCCATATGTCGCGCATTGATGAAAGCATGGAATTCATTCCGGTTCGGATCGCCGTTCTGACCGTGTCGGACACACGGTCGCTGGACGAGGACCGCTCGGGTCAGACGCTGGTTGACCGGATCGAGCGCGCTGGCCACTCGGTGGCCGACCGCAAGATCATCCGGGATGAACGAGGCGAGATCGCAGCCCAACTGCGGCTATGGGTTGGTGATCCCGAGATTGACGTGGTGATCTCGACCGGGGGCACCGGCCTGACGGGCCGCGACGTGTCGGTTGAGGCGCATCGCGACGTCTACGAAAAGGAAATCGAGGCGTTCGGCACCGTTTTCACCATCATTTCAATGGAAAAGATCGGTACATCCTCCGTGCAATCCCGCGCTACGGGCGGCGTGGCGGGTGGCACCTACCTGTTCGCATTGCCCGGCAGTCCCGGTGCTTGCAAGGACGCCTGGGACGGGATTCTGGAAAAACAGTTCGACTACCGCCACCGTCCCTGCAATTTCGTGGAAATAATGCCGCGATTGGACGAACATCTGCGACGGAAGTAGACTGGTTGCACGTTTAATTGTTCGTAACCGCTTTGTGGCTTGGCATTTTTCTGTGCCCGGCTACCTTTTGCACGTGGCAGCCTGATGCGACCGGGGTGAGTGATTGATGCGATTTCTGAGGCAAAGCCTTGTAGGTGTCTTTCTGGCGTTTCTGACGCTGGCCCTGCTGTTTATTGCGGCGCAACTGATAACCGGTGCTGTGCAGGATGCGCTGAATCGCGATAGTGAACCGCCCGAACCGCGCGAACGCATCTTTGCCGTCAGCGTGCGGCCAGCGGAACTTGAAACCGTCACCCCCTATCTCGAAGCCTTCGGCGAAGTGCAAAGCCGCCGCCGTCTGGAATTGCGCGCGGCGCTTGGCGGGCGTGTGGTATTTCTGGCCGAAGATTTCGAGGATGGCGGCGTTGTCACCGCGGGTGAGGTTCTGGTGGAGCTTGACCCAGCTGACGCACAGTCGGCGCTGGATCGCGCCAAATCCGACCTGCTGGATGCCCAATTCGAGGAACGCGACGCCGAACGCTCTTTGCTGTTGGCGCAGGACGAATTGAATTCGGCCGAGGCACAGGCGGATCTGCGCGGACGTGCCCTGCAGCGCCAGAAAGATCTGCAGGGCCGTGGGGTCGGAACGCCTGCCGCCGTGGAAGAAGCGGAATTGGCCGAGGCTGCGGCACAGCAATCGGTTCTGGCGCGCCGCATATCTCTGGCGCAGGCGGAATCGCGGGTCGATCAGGCGACCACCTTGCTGGCCCGGGCCCGCATTGCACTGGAAGCCGCCGAACGCGATCTGGACGACATGACCGTTCGCGCGCGGTTTGCCGGCACGTTGACTGATGTGACCCTGGTCGAAGGGCGACTGGTTTCGGCCAATGAAAAGCTGGCGGAACTGGTCGATCCAACCGCGCTTGAGGTGGCGTTTCGCGTCTCGACCGCACAGTTCGTGCGTCTGCTGGACGCAGAGGGCGGCCTGATCAACGCGCCGGTCTCGGTTTCGCTGGAGGTGACGGGCACCGATCTGATTGCCCATGGCCGCATCAACCGCGACAGCGGTTCGGCGGGCGAAGGGCAGACCGGGCGGCTGATCTATGCAAGGCTGGAGGACGCGCCGGGGTTCAAGCCCGGCGATTTCGTCACCGTAACGGTCGAGGAGCAGCCGCTGGACAATGTGGTGCGGCTGCCGTCATCGGTTCTGGATGCGACGGGAACGGTACTGGTTCTCGGCCCCGATGACCGGCTCGAGGCGCTGCCGGTGCAGTTGATCCGTCGGCAGGGCGACGAGGTTCTGTTGCGCGGGCAGGGTCTGGTCGGGCGCGAAGTTGTTATAGGTCGAACTCCTCTGTTGGGCGGCGGGGTTCGTGTACGTCCGCTGCGGGATGAGGCCAATGCCGGAGTCGATCCGGGCATGGTCGAACTTTCCGACGAACTCCGCGCTCAACTGGTGGCGCAGGTCGAAGCCAGCGATCAGATGTCGAATGAGGCCAAAGCCAGCGCCTTGAGCCAGCTCAGCGCGCCCAAGGTTCCAGCATCTCTGGTGCGCAGCATCGAGAACCGGGCAGGGGGCTAGGCGCCATGATGCGCGAAATCCCCGGTACGGCGGGCGGTATCCTCAGCTATTTCACGCGCCACCGGACGGTAGCCAACCTGCTGTTGCTGGTGATGCTGGTTCTTGGCGCTGCAGCGATCCCGTCGATGCGGGCGCAGTTTTTCCCGGACGTGATCCTCGAACGTGTGGACGTGGATATCGACTGGGAAGGCGCTGGCCCCGAGGATGTGGATAACGGCATCGTTCAGTTACTTGAACCGGCCCTGTTGGCGGTTGAAGGGGTGGCAAGCACGAGCTCGACCTCGCGCGAGGGGCAGGCCAATATCCGGCTGGAGTTCGAGCCCAATTGGGACATGTCGCGCGCCGTGGACGAGGTTCGTACTGCCATTGATGGGGTGACCAACCTGCCTGATGATGCCGAGGAGCCCTCGATCAAGCGCGGGGCGTGGCGGGATCGGGTCACCGATGTGGTGGTGACCGGCCCGGTTGATCCGGACCAGCTGGCCAAGTTCACCGACGAAATGATCAACCGCCTGTTTGCGGTCGGCGTGACCCGCACGACCATCCGGGGCATTGCCGCCCCCCGCGTAGTCGTCGAAGTGCCGACAGTGCAGCTGATTGCCAATGACGTCACCCTCTCGGAAATCGCACAAGCCATTGCGGCTGAGGCGATGGCCAACCCGGCGGGCGATGTTACCGGGGCCAATGCCCGAATCCGTACCGGCACCGAAAAGCGCACCCCAGAAGAGATCGAGGGCATCGCGCTGCGCAACTTTGCCGATGGGTCCAAGCTTTTTGTGGGCGATGTGGCGGAGATCCGGGTTGAAGGCGTCAATCGCGTCCGCAGTTACTTTGTTGGCGAAAATCCGGCCATGTCAGTGCGGGTTGACCGGTCTAATCTGGGCGATGCCATCAAGATTCAGCACACGGTCGAGGACGTGGTGGCCGAGTTGCAGGCCAGCCTGCCCGAAGGCGTGACCATCGAGTTGATCCGCACCCGCGCGCAGGCCATCACCGAACGTCTGGACATTTTGGTCGATAATGGGCTGGTGGGGCTGGGCCTTGTGGTCTGTCTGCTGTTCCTGTTCCTGAACGCGCGAATTGCCTTTTGGGTCGCGGCGGGTATTCCGGTGGCGATGTCTGCGGCGATTGCCTTCATGTATATCGGCGGGCTGTCGATCAACATGATCTCACTGTTCGGGCTGATCATCACGCTGGGTATCGTGGTGGATGACGCTATCGTTGTAGGCGAACACGCTGATTTTCGCGCGCGCCGGTTGGGTGAGGCCCCCATGGTGGCCGCCGAACGCGCCGCGCGGCGCATGGCGATGCCGGTCTTTGCCGCCACCCTGACAACAGTGATCGCGTTTTTCGGTCTGACCGCCATCGGTGGCCGGTTCGGAGAGTTGATCGGCGACATCCCGTTTACCGTGATCGCGGTGCTGATTGCCTCGCTGATCGAATGTTTTCTGATCCTGCCGAACCACATGGCCCATGCGATTGCGCATTCGGCCAAGCAACACTGGTATGACTGGCCCAACCGCGTCGTCAATCGCGGCTTCCGCTGGGTGCGCGATCACCTGTTCCGGCCGCTGATCGCCTGGGTCGTCTGGGCACGCTACGTGGTTGTGGCGGCGATGGTGGTGATCCTGGCCAGCCAGCTTGCCCTGTTCATCAAGGGTGACGTGAACTGGCGGTTCTTCAACGCGCCCGAGCGCGGCTCGGTCACCGGCAATTTTATCATGGTCGAGGGTGCTACCCGCGAAGATACGCTGGAAATGATGCACCAGATGCAGCGCGCCACTGAAGAACTGGGCAAGATCTACGAAGAGCGTCACGGACGAAATCCCATCGACTATATTCTGGCCGAGGTCGGCGGTAATGCCGGATGGTTCAACCTGAGTGCTGCGGATGGCAAGGAACGGGACCTGCTGGGTGGGATTTCGATCGAACTGATCGACTCGGACCTACGCCCCTATTCCAGCTTTGAGTTCGTGGGCGAGCTACAGGACTTTGTGCCGCGCCATCCCAAAGTGGAACTGCTGACCTTCCGCGGCTGGCGATCCGGCCCGGGCGGAGATGCAATTGATGTTCAGTTCTATGGGGCTGATGTGAACACGCTCAAGGCGGCGTCCGAGGACCTGCAGGCCGAGTTGTCGAAATACCCCGAGGTTTCGGCGCTGGAAGACAATCTGGCCTATGACAAGGAAGACTTCATTCTGGACCTGACCGCCAGGGGGCAGGCGCTGGGCTTTCGCATCGAAACGCTGGGCCGCGTATTGCGCGACCGGTTGAACGGGATCGAGGCCGCAACTTTCCCCGACGGCCCGCGCAGCGCCGAGATCCGCGTGGAACTGCCCGAGGGCGAGCTGACCGCCGATTTCCTGGAACGCACGCTGATGCGCACGCCGGACGGCGTTTACGTGCCGCTGGCCGATATCGTCTCGGTAGAGCGCAAGTCGGGCTTTTCATCCGTGCGGCGCGAAAACGGCCTGCGAGTGATTTCGGTGATCGGCGATATTTCCGAGGACGACCCGACCCGCGCGGCAGAAATCGCCCGAGCCCTGAGCGAAGAGATTTTGCCCAATATCGCCGCCGAACAGCAGGTAGAATGGCAGATGGCAGGCCTGAGCGAGCAGGAGGATGAATTCCTGACCGAGGCGCGCACCGGCCTGATCCTCTGTCTGACCGGGATCTATCTGGTGCTGGCCTGGGTCTTTGCCAGCTGGACGCGGCCGGTGGTTGTGATGGCGATCATCCCGTTCGGGTTGGTGGGCGCGATCTGGGGACATTACATCTGGGACGTACCGCTGAGCATGTTTACCGTAATCGGTCTGTTGGGGATGACCGGGATCATCATCAACGACTCGATTGTTCTGGTGACAACCATTGACGCCTATCAGCAGGACCGCGGTCTGGTGCCGTCGATTGTCGAGGGTACGGCGGATCGGTTGCGCCCGGTTATGCTGACGACGCTGACCACGGTTCTGGGGCTGACGCCGCTGCTCTATGAGGGCTCGCAACAGGCGCAATTCCTCAAACCCTCGGTAATCACGCTGGTCTATGGGCTGGGATTCGGGATGTTGCTGGTGCTGCTTCTGGTGCCCGCGTTGTTGGCCATTCTGAACGACCTGTCGCGTCCGATGACTGCAATGCGCCGGGCGCTGCGGGCACCGGACAGGGTGGTGCAGGGCGCGGTGACAGCCACCGGGCTGGCGCTGTTTGTCTGGTTCGGTGTGACAATGGTCTGGCCTGCGGTCGCGGGTTCTCCCGTTGGGTTTCTTTCGGGCCTCTACCCAGGAGACGAAGGTGTTGCCGCCCTGCAAATGGGGCTGGGGGCTTTCGTTGCCGGTGCCGTGCCGATCCTTGTCCTGAGTGTCGTGTTGTCGGGTTTGCTCTACGTGCGCCTCAGGGGACGGGCTGCTTAAGACCGAAGCAGAGCGGTTTCCAGCAGGTTTGTGACGCGGTCGCTCATCGGCAGATCGCCCCGTCGTATCTGATCGATCGGAAACCAGCGGGCGTCCAGTGCGTCATCCCCGGCCAGCGGCCTACCCGAGCGATACTGACAGGCGACCCCGACCAACAGGTAATGCGACTGCACCAAGCCCTGCGCGTCGTGGCGTAACAAGTCCAGGTTGTCGAGGTAGTGCAGCGGCTCGGCTATAATCGAGGTTTCCTCGTGTAGCTCCCGCTGCGCGGCTTGCATTACAGTTTCGCCCCACTCCACGTGCCCGCCGGGAAACCCCCAGAGCCCGGCATCGGGTTGCTTGCTGCGCTGCACCAGCAGCACACGTGCCTCATGCACGACAACGGCCAGCGCGCCAATCTTTGGCGTTTTTTCCATGGTTCAGCCCGCGCTGCAGCCCTGAATGTCCACCGCGTGGTTGGTCCCCAGAACCGTGATCCGTATCTCAGACCGGTCCAGCGCAAAGGGTCCACCCGAGGCGCTGATCACTTCAGACGTCGCAACTAGAGTATCGCCCTGCCGCGTGGTTTCCGGCTGTGAAGCCCAGAGTGCCGGGTTGCCCGGCTCGATCACGGCTATCTCGCGCCCTCCGGCCGAGGGCATTTTTACGCGCGCTTCGATCTGCATCCCGTCCGAGGTTGGCGTCAGATGGCAGCTGGCGGCGGTCACTCGCGCCTCTTTCGCGGAATAGGGGCGCTGGGCCAGCGCGGCAGCGATGGCGGGGTTGCGACCGGCATCGGCGTTCAGCGTATGGTCGAAATCCAGCCGCTCGGGGATGCAGACATCCTTGCAGACGCCCAGATCCATATCACCGCGCAGCCGCACGGGTTTGGCGGGGTCCTTGGGTGTGATTTCGACCGGCAACACCAGTTGATTGGCATAGCCGATGGATTGCAGGCCGTTCTGCACGAACACCTCAGGCGCGGGCCAGGTGATCGACACATCGCCTACATTCCGCGAGCCGCGCCAGTCAAACTGCGGCGGGATACCGGCATCGCCGGGTGCGCGCCAATAGGTCTTCCAGCCGTCCTTCAGTGTCAGCCGCAACGCGCCCAGATAAGTGCCGTTGGCGGTGCGCCCGCCGTCCAGCACATCCAGTTGCACAACTCCGTCCACATCCTGCGCCTGCGCAGGGGCGGTCAGGGCGAAACAGGCGGTCAGGACGGCCGCGGTTGGCTTCAGAAAACGCTTCATACCCCATAAATGCGTGGTCTGGGCCGGGATTCCAAGTCACGTTCCGGTCACCCGGATGAAATCTGGCGAAATGTGGCCTCTTCCCTTGCCAATCCCCATGCACCGGGGCCATTGTTGAAGGGGGACGAAGCAAGAGATGTAAATCCATGGACCTGACCGGAAAACTGTTGATTGCGATGCCTGGCATGGGTGATCCGCGCTTCGATCATTCGGTAGTTTACATTTGTAGCCATGGCGAAGACGGGGCGATGGGTCTGATCATCAACAAACCCTCGGACTTGCGGATCAAAGCTTTGCTGGAGCAGTTGAATATCGCCTGCCGAATTCCGATTGTCGGCGAGCGTCTGGTGCATTTCGGAGGCCCCGTAGAGATGTCGCGCGGTTTTGTTCTGCACAGCTCGGATTACGAGGCCAACCTGCATTCGATGCAGATTTCAGACGATTTCAGCATGACCGCGACGCTGGATGTGCTTGAGGACCTCGCCTCGGGCCGTGGGCCTCTGAATTCGACACTGGCGTTAGGTTATTCCGGCTGGGGTCCCGGCCAGTTGGAGGATGAGATTGCCATGAATGGCTGGCTGACCACCGAAGCAACCTCCAAACTGGTGTTCGATGTGCCCGATGATGAGAAATGGGGAGCCGCATTGGCGACGCTGGGCGTTGACCCGCTGACCCTGTCGGCCAGCGCCGGGCGCGCCTGATCAGCTGTCGCGCGGCGCAGCAGCGCGGCGCAGGCGGTCGTTGATGGCGGCGCCCAGACCCTGATCCGGGATCGGTGACACCGCAATCGGGCGACCCGTGGCGTTCAGCGTATGCAGGGCCGAGAACAGATTGGCGGCGGCTTCGGTCAAGCTGCCCTTTTCCGACAGGTTCAGATCGCAAGAAACAGAGCCGAACCCCAGAAACACCTCATCGCCTCGCGGGTTTATTGCATTCAACCGCACCGGAGCGTCTGGTGCGTAGTGTGACTGCAACTGGCCTGGCGCGGTCAGCAGGTCTCCGGTCTGATGGATGTGTAGGCGCGCATTCAAAACGGATTCGACCTGTTCCAACGCGACGCCACCCGGGCGCAGCAGCGAAGGCTCTCCGGCCAGTCCGACGATAGTGGATTCCAGCCCGACACCGCAGGGGCCATCATCCAGAATCGCCGCAATGCGCCCGTCCAGCCCGGCGCGCACATGGTCGGCGGTTGTGGGGCTGATCTGGCCGGAAGGGTTAGCCGAAGGGGCCGCGACCGGCCCGTCGAACGCCGCCAGCAGCGACCGTGCGGTGCCATGGGCGGGCACCCGCACCGCCAGCGTATCCAGCCCCGCGGTGACCAGCGGAGAAATCCCGTGCCCGTCGCGCAGCGGCAGAACCATCGTCAGCGGGCCGGGCCAGAAGGCGGCGGCCAAAGCCTCGGCCTGGCCGGACCATTCAACATACCGCTGTGCCGCTTCGACCGAGGCCACATGCGCGATCAGGGGGTTGAAGCTGGGCCGCCCCTTAGCTGCGTAAATGCTGGCCACGGCCTCGCCATTGCGGGCGTCGCCGCCCAGCCCATATACGGTCTCGGTCGCGAATGCGACCAGCAGGCCCTGCCGCAGCAAGTCGGCCGCCTGTGCAATTCCGCCCGGATCGGCGGACAAGTCCAATGTGCCGTTAGGGATCATATCTGGTGACGCCGCGTTTTGATTGCTTGTACCATCTGGCTGGCTAGGTAATCGAATTGATCAAGGATGCATAAAGGTGGGCATTGCAATTTCCAACCCCACCCGCGAAAAACCATACAGTTAGCTCCGAGGGAACTCATGCCATACCGCGCACCTATTTCCGACTATGAACTGCTTTTCCGCCACGTGGTCGGGTTCGATCAGATTGCCGCGACCGAGAAGTTCTCGGAAGCCAGCGAGGATGTCGTCGGTGCGATCCTGACCGAGGCCGGCAAGATGTGCGAAGAGGTGATGGCCCCACTTCAGCGCCCCGGTGATCTGGAGCCCGCGCGGCTGGAAAACGGTGTGCTGCGGACCTCACCCGGATATGCCGACGGCTGGAAGGCAATCGCCGAAGGCGGCTGGATCGGGATGAGCGGTGATCCCGAGCATGGCGGTATGGGCCTGCCGATGACTCTGACCACAGCGGTGAACGAAATGATGTCGGCCGCCTGCCTGTCGCTTCAACTGGCACCGCTGATGACCCAAGGCCAGATCGAGGCGCTGGAACATCATGCAAGTGATGAGCTGAAGGCGCTGTACCTGCCCAAGATGATGTCGGGCGAATGGGCCGGTACCATGAACCTGACCGAGGCACAGGCCGGGTCGGATGTGGGCGCTTTGTCGTCGAAGGCCGAGGCGAATGGCGACGGCACCTATTCGGTGACGGGTCAGAAAATCTTCATCTCGTGGGGTGACAACGACTTTACCGAGAATGTCTGCCATCTGGTGCTGGCGCGTCTGCCCGACGGGGTACCGGGCACAAAAGGGATCTCTCTGTTCTTGGTGCCCAAGTATCTGCCCGACGAAAGCGGCAATCCCGGCGCGGCGAATGCTCTGAAAGTCGTCTCGGTCGAACATAAGATGGGTCTGCACGGCTCGCCGACCTGCGTGATGCAATATGACGGTGCCAAGGGCTGGCTTGTGGGCAAGGAACATGGCGGCATGGCCGCGATGTTCACCATGATGAACAACGCGCGTTTGGGTGTAGGCGGACAGGGCGTGGGGGCCGCCGAAGGGGCCTATCAGCACGCGCTGGCCTATGCGTTGGAGCGCAAACAGGGCAAGACACCCTCGGGCACGATCATCGATCACGCGGATGTACGCCGGATGCTGATGAGCATGCGCGCCGACACCTTTGCCGCACGGGCGATCATGCTGGCCAATGCGGCCGCGATCGACATGGGTAACGCTACTGGGGATGCCGAGTGGAGCGCGCGGGCCGCGCTGCTGACACCGATCTGCAAGGCTTTCGGCACCGAGACCGGGATGCGTGTGTCCGAGACCGGCGTGCAGGTGCATGGCGGCATGGGCTTTATCGAAGAAACCGGTGCGGCGCAGTACTACCGCGATGTTCGCGTCACCGCGATCTACGAGGGCACCAATGGCATTCAGGCTATGGACCTTGTCGCGCGCAAGATGATGGACGGCGGCGAGGCGGCCTCGCGCTTGCTGGATGAAATAGAGGATCACGCCGAAGAGGCTCGCGCCACTATGTCCAATCTGGCTGGCCCGGTGTGGGAGGCGACCGAAAGCCTGCGCGAAACCACCGAATGGATCGTGGCGCAGTCCGACATGAATACCCGTTTTGCCGGTGCCGTGCCCTATCTGCACGCCTTCGCTCGCGTTCTGGGCGCACATTACCACCTCAAGGCCGCATTAGCCGAACCCAACGGCCCGCGCTTCAAACTGGCACGGTACTACATCAACGCGCTGCTGCCGGAATATGCCGGTCTGCTGGCGCAGGTACAGAACGGGGCCGGGGACCTTTATTCCCTCAGCGCCGAGGAGTTGGCGGTATAATGGACGGGGACACTCCTTTGGCGATCCGATACCCCTGGCCCGAGCCTCCAGCTCCGGGTGAGGCGGTCGAAGTTGCCGAAGGTGTGTTGTGGATGCGCCTGCCACTGCCCATGGCGCTGGATCACGTCAACATCTACGCTCTGGATGACGGCGATGGCTGGACGGTGATCGACACGGGGATTTCCTCGAACAAGACCCGCCGGGTCTGGGAAACACTCATGGCCGGGCCGCTGGGTGGCAAGCCTGTGACCCGTGTGGTGGTCACGCATCACCACCCAGATCACGTCGGCAATGCGGGCTGGTTCCAGTCCGAGCACGGTGCCGAACTGGTCACAACCCGCACCGCCTGGCTGTTCGCGCGGATGCTACAACTGGATGTGCAGGAAACCTGGCCGCAAGAAACACTGGACTATTACCGCAGCGCCGGTATGGAGGCCGACTTTCTAGCTAAACGGATGACCGAGCGCCCATTCAATTTCTGCGACACGGTCTATCCGATGCCGTTGGGTTACACCCGCATCAAACAGGGCAGCGTCATCCGAATGGGCGGGCGCGACTGGGACGCGCATATGGGCAATGGCCACGCTCCAGAACACGCCACCTTCTGGAGCCGCGATGACAATCTGGTGATCACCGGTGATCAGATCCTCAGCTCAATCAGCCCCAATTTGGGCGTTTACGTCACCGAACCGATGGCCGACCCGGTGGCCGAATGGCTGGAGGCCTGCGAGCGGCTACAAGGGCTGGCGCGTCCCGATCATCTGGCGCTGGGTGGGCACAAGCTGCCCTTCACCGGCCTACCGCTGCGGATGCGGCAGCTGATCGACAATCACCACGGCGCGTTGGATCGCTTGCAGGGCTACCTGGATTCACCGAAAACCGCGGCCGAGTGTTTTGTTCCCCTGTTCAAACGTCAGATTGGCGCGGGCGAATACGGGCTTGCGCTGGTCGAGGCGGTTGCACATCTGAACCATCTTTACCACATTGGAACCGTGACCCGGACGCGGCGCGCGGACGGGGCCTGGGAGTTTCAGCGCGAAGGGTAACGGCATGCAGGACCAGATAGAAACATCGGCCGAGGCGGCAGAAGCGGCGGCTTTGCCCCGATGCTATGAGGTTCATGCCAACCCGAATGCGAAATCCGGCGCCAAGGACCTGCCCGGCCAACTGCAAAAACCCGTCGCCACCAAAAGCCCAGCACAATGGGCCTATGAGCGGCTGATCCTCTATATTCAGAATTTTGAGCAGACGCTGGATGGCGATCAAGAGGTCGCCATGGGCTTTACCGGCGGCGATGCGGGGGTCATGCGGATCGAAGGCATGGGCTATTTCGATCCCGATATCATCACCTTCTACGGCTCGGACGCGACCGGGGCGCGGACTCAATTGGTGCAGCATGTCAGCCAGCTGAACGTGATGTTGCGCGCTTTGCCCAAATCGGTCGAGGACAAGCCCGCCAACCGCATTGGCTTCCGGTTGGCAAAGGATTTGGAAGAAAGCTGACAGCCTGACTTGCAATTCACGTCTGCGCAGCCTTGAATGAGTGCACTATTCAAGGGGGTGACGCGTGTCCAATTTCTCAGCCGTTACAAGTGCCTACAAAGGCGCATGGGCACGCCGTCGCGTCTTTGTGCCGATCTATATCGCGGTGCGCCTGTTGCTGGTCGCCCTGATTGCGCCGGGCGTGGCCATCACCGTCAATCTGGCCGTGTCGCTGTCGAACCAGACCGCGCTGACGGATCAGGCCATCGCTGCCTTCATCCTGTCTCCCGTCGGCTTTGTCGCGGCGATTGCCGTGCTCAGCCTGTTTCTGCTGGCCGAGGTGTTCGTGTTCTCGGTCATGGCCGGATCGTTGCGGATGGGCGAATTCGACCCGTGGCGCGCGGGCAGTTCCGCGATCGGTCTGATCCTGTCGCGGCTGCCGGCGCTGTTCGGTTTTGCGGTGCGCTTTTTACTGCGGGTTTTGGTACTGATCCTGCCTTTTGCGGTCGTCGCGGCCATGATCGCGTGGTGGACGCTGACCGAATATGACATCAACTACTATCTGACCTTCCACCCGCCGTCCTTCTGGATTGCGGTGGTTTTGATCGGGGCCGTGGTTCTGGTCATGGCCTGGGTGCTGATCCGCCGGTTGTCGGCATGGGCGCTGGGCCTGCATCTGGTCCTTTTCGAAGGCGTTCACCCGGCCCATGCGTTCAACGTCAGCGCCACCCGGATGGAGGGCAAGCGCGGTCGCCTCAAGATCGAGCTGGCGATCTGGCTGATCCTGCGCGTGATCATTGCCGGTCTAATCGCCTGGGTGGCGGGGTTGTTATTTGCTCTCGTGCCGCTGCATGGGGCCAGCCATCTGCGGCTGGCGCTGATCTACAGCCTGATGGTGGCCGGTATCTGGTCTTTGGCGGGCCTTGTGCTGGCGGCAACGGCATTGGGTGCGCTGGCGGTGCTGCTGGACGGGTTCTTTGAGATCAGGACCGAGGAACCGCCGCATCCCGAACCTGGTAGTTTTCGTATCCCTTTGTTTGCTGCCCTCGGCGCCGCGGCGGTGGCCGTGCTGATCGGATTGTGGTTCGGGCAACACCTGCTGGAACGCATACAGGCCCCGGACCGGGCCGAGGTGATCGGCCACCGCGGCGCTGCCGCCCTGCGACCCGAGAACACCATGGCCTCGGTATTGAAGGCAATCGAAGACGGGGCCGATTGGGTAGAAATCGACGTGCAGGAATCTTCGGATGACATGGTCATCGTTGCCCATGACAGTGACTTCATGAAACTGGCAGGCGTGAACCTCAAGGTCTGGGACGCCACGATGGACGACATCGCCCAGATCGATATCGGGAGCTGGTTCGGCCCCGAATACGCCGAGGAACGCACCCCGACCCTGCGTGAGGTTCTTGAGGCCGCAAAGGGCAAGTCCAAGGTCATTATCGAACTGAAATACTATGGCCACGACGTTGATCTGGAAAACCGCGTGGCGGCAATTGTCGAAGAGCTGGAGATGCAGGACGACATTGCCACCATGTCTCTGAAATACCCTGCGGTGCAGAAGATGAAGGAGCTGCGCCCAGACTGGCGGGCCGGGGTTTTGGCGGCAACGGCGGTGGGCGATTTGACCGGGCTGGAAGGTGACTTCATCGCCGTCAACGCCGCGATGGCGACGCCGGGGCTGGTGCGCTCGGTTCATGCGGCGGGCAAGGATATCTATGTCTGGACGGTCAACGACCCGTTGCAAATGTCGGCTATGGCCTCGATGGGAGTGGACGGGCTGATCACCGACCGCCCTGCGATGGCCAACGAGGTACTGCGGGTGCGCGCCGAAATGGGCCCGGTCGAGCGGCTGCTGCTGTGGTTGGCGACCACCTTCGGCATGTCCGTCGACACACAAGCGATGCGCGATGAAAGCCCGTAATCTGGGCGTGGCCCTCGCGCTGATGGCGGCCCCCGCTGCGGCGCAGGACTTCATGCGCAACATCGAGCTGCCGGCTCACCGTGCCCTGATCGCACAGCTCGGGGACGCGGAACCAACACCGTTCGAAACCGACGGCTGTTCCGGCGGCCTGTCGGCCAGTTGGCGCTTTGTGGCCGAAACCTTTCCCAAGTTCCGCGCCCTCTACGAAAAACACCCTCCATGGGAATACTGCTGCGTGACCCATGACCGCGCCTATCACAATGCGGGTGGGGCGACGCAGGCCGAGGGCAGCTATGACGCGCGCCTGTTAGCGGATGATGCGCTGCGTGCTTGCGTCAAACGGCACGGAAAAGACAACGCCGACGCCTACGCCGAACGGTATGACATGACGCCTGACCAGATTCGCACGGCGCATTCCATAACGGCAGAGGCGATGCATGCGGCGGTGCGGTTGGGCGGTGGGCCCTGTTCCGGCCTGCCCTGGCGCTGGGGTTTCGGGTATCCAGGCTGTTCAGTGTTCCTGCCTACGCCCACTGCGCGCGAATGACGTGGTGACAGGCCCCGGATTTTAGATTATCCAACATCTTAAACACGCGAACTGGGAATCTCTGAACAATGGCTGAATACAAGCACGGCGAAATGGACATCAAAGTCCAAGAAAAAACCTTCCACGGCTTCATCAAGGCCACCACTTGGTGCGTGGTTGCCATCGCGTTCCTCTGCCTGTTCCTGGCGGTCTTCGCCTCTTAATCCGGAACGGGGTTCACCGTGATCAGGATTTTGCTTGCCTGCCTTTTGGCAGCAACCGTTGCTGGCTGCACCGGTTCGCAGCGCCCACAGGCAGATCAGTCGGAAGTCGTGGCACGGTCCTACCGTGACCCCGGCCCCTCGACGCTGACCCTTTATACGATGATCAATACCCGGACCGGTTCGGGTGCACATACGTCATTGATGATCAGCGGCAGTGAGAGAGTGATCTTTGACCCCGCAGGTTCGTTTCGCGCGGATGTGGTGCCGATAAAGAATGACGTGCTTTACGGTATCACTCCAAACGTCGAGCGCGCCTATCGCAGCAGCCATGCGCGCGAGACGCATTTTGCGCGGATTCAAACCATCGAGGTTACCCCGCAGCAGGCCGAGATCGCCCTGCAACTGGCCAAGCAGATGGGGCCGGTGTCCAGCGCGTACTGCGCCAACTCGACATCTCAGCTGTTGCAGCAGGTGCCGGGTTTTGAACAGATCAGCACCACCTTCTACCCGGTCAAACTGTCCGAACAATTCGGAGAGATTCCGGGGGTTGCCACCAGTGAATACCGCGAGAATGACGACGCCGATCTGCAAAAGGGGCTGGCGGCGAACAATGCCGTTCTGAACCAGCAGGACGCAGCCCTAACCCAGTAGATACAGTAGCCCGTAGAGGGTTCCGGCACCAGTGAATATGGCCGCCAGCACGTTCTTGGTAATCAGCCCGACAACCAAAGCGACCGCCGCCGCGGCCATGCGCGGCGCGTCCGGCTGTCCTTCGGTTGCGGTTGGCCATACCACCAGCGGCGCGATCAGCGCTGGCAGGATGGCTACGGCGGTATAGCGCAGGTGACGCAGCAGCCAAGGTGGCATCGGGCGGTCTCCGACCAGACCGATGAAGACAAAACGCAGGGCGTAGCTGCCCACTGCCAGACCTATGATAATGGTCCAGATTGTCACGGCATCGACTTGATTCATGTCTCGGTCTTTCGGCGTTCTGTGACCAGTTCAGCCTGTGCGCCTGCGATCATCCCGGCACAACCTGCGATCAAAAGGCCCAGATTGTACGGAAGGGCCACCGTCAGCAATGAAACGGCAATGGCAACCAACGCGGCGATCACGTGGGGCAGGGTCCTCATCATCGGGCCGATCATGGCCAGAAAGGTAATTGGCAGGGCGAAGTCCAGCGCCCAGCTTTCGGGAATGCGCGTCCCCAGCACCGCGCCCAGATAAGTTGCCAGAATCCAAAGCGGTGTAATCGGAGTGACAGAACCCACGAAATAGGCCATGCGTTGGGGGACGGTCATCCTCGGTTCTTTCTCGAACTGCACGATTGAGCAGGCATAGGACTGATCGACCGTCAGATAGGCCGCGCAGGCCCTCTGCCATAGCGGGGCGGCGCCCAGAAACGGCGTCAGTGAGGCGGAGTACATTGCCATCCGCAGGTTCACCGCCAGCGCCGAGATCAGAATGATGGCCGTGGGGGTCTGGTCCTGCAACAATTGCAGGGCGGCGAATTGCGCAGCCCCGGCAAAGACGGTTGAGGTGAGCATCATGGTCTGCACGATATCCAGACCGGCTTCTGTGGCAAAAACACCGAACAGGGTACCGAAGGGGATTGCGACAAAGATGAACGGTGACCCGTCGCGAAAACCCTTCCAAAAGTATGACTTGGATGTGGTGTCTGCCATGGCTAAATCCTATGGTGTTGCCCGCAGCACTAACGGTCTTGGGAAAGGGTTGCAATTGGCCACAGAACTGGATGTCTCGGACTACATCATCGCCCCCGACCCGGGCGCGGCCCGCCTGACCCGTGCGGTTGAAGGCGTCGACCAGAATGGCGAGATCAGCCAGATCTCGGTGGTCGAAGAACGCCCGCTGACGATTTTCCTCAACGCGCAGGAAATAGTGACGGCAATGACTATCGGCGATTACCCGGAGTATCTGGCGCTGGGGTTCCTGCGCAATCAGGGCATGTTGCTGGCTGATGATGAAATCACACGCGTTGATTACGATGACGATCTGGAAACCGTCATCGTTCGCACCGCCCGACAGACGTCCTATGAGGACAAGCTGAAGAAAAAGACCCGCACCAGCGGCTGCGCCGTTGGCACGGTTTTCGGCGACATGATGGAAGGTTTGGAGGACGTCCGTCTGCCGCAGGTTCAGGTACGCACCTCGTGGCTGTATGACCTGGCCGCCAAGATCAATCGCACCCCTTCGCTCTATCTTGAGGCCGGGGCGATCCACGGCACGGTCTTGTGCCGCGAGAATCGCACGCTGGTTTATATGGAAGACGTTGGCCGCCACAACGCGGTCGACAAGATCGCCGGCTGGATGCTGTCCGAGGGCGAGGCGGCGGGTGACAAGATCCTCTACACCACCGGGCGTCTGACCTCGGAAATGGTGATCAAGACAGCAATGATGGGCATCCCGGTGCTGGCGTCCCGCTCGGGCTTCACAGCCTGGGGCGTCGAGATCGCCCGCGAGGTCGGCCTGACCCTGATCGGCCGCATGCGCGGGCAACGGTTCGTGTGCCTGTCGGGCGAGGACCGCCTGCTGCGCGACGTGGACCCGGCAACGGTGGCGATCGAGGACAAGAAACACAGACGAAAGAGCGCGGGATGATTTTCGCAGCTTATCTCCTCGTGCTCATATTAGTCGCGCCAGCCATAGTGCTGATGTTTGTTGCATTCAGAAGCTACGAAAGAAGTAAACGGGCAGTCATTGAGGGAATGGCAAAACTCGATCAAGCCTACCTTGATAAACTGGGCTGGACGCCAAGTACTTATATCAGCGCATGGGGATTTCGTAGCTCTTTCAAACAGGGATGGCAGTCTTGGGGGCTGTTGGTCCAGCAGCAGAACGTCGCCCTTCAACGGGTTTTACTTCACGGTTTGCCCAACTCTTCGGAGCTATCTGAAGAGACACACAAATCGGCGCGCAGATTTCGGCGTTACTTTTGCGCCTTTTTTGTTGTCGGTGCCGTGGTCGTTTTTCTACCTGCCTATTTTCGCCTAAGCCGTGTTCTGGCCGAATTTACAGGGGTGTCTACAGGTATATGGTACATTCTGTTCGGCCTCTGCATTGGGACTTTGGTTTTTCTTCCGCTTGAGAAATTCAAGAAATGGCCTGTAATTGAGGGTACAACATGACTAAACCTCTCGGCGTTATCCTCGCAGGCGGTCTTGCGACCCGAATGGGCGGTGGCGACAAGGGCCTGTTGCAGATTGGCGAACAAAGCCTGCTGTCTCATGTCATTGACCGACTGGCCCCGCAGGTGGAGGACATCGCACTAAACGCCAATGGCGATCCCGAACGGTTCGCCGACCTGAACCTGCCCGTTCTGCCGGACACGATTGAAGGGTTCGCAGGCCCTCTGGCGGGCGTTCTGGCGGGGCTGGATTGGGCGGCAGAGCAGGGGGCGGACAGTATCGTCACCGCCGCCGCTGACACGCCGTTCTTTCCGCGTGATCTGGTGGCCCGCCTGACGCAGGCCGCCGAGGGTCAGGCGCATCCGCTGGTTCTGGCGACCACACCACGCACCGGCGATGAGGCGCTGAAATCAGGCGGGGGCAAACGCATCAACCGGCACCCGACATTTGGGCTCTGGCCGGTGGCGCAACGCGATGATCTGCGCGATGCGTTGAACGACGGGCTGCGCAAAGTCGTGCTGTGGACCGACAAACATGGCGGGCGCGAGGCGCTGTTTCCGGCCGACCCGTTCGATCCCTTCTTCAACGTCAACACGCCCGACGATTTGGCACGGGCGGAAAAGCTGCTGGAGCAGGCATGAGAGTCTACGGCGTCACCGGTTGGAAAAACGCGGGAAAAACCGGGCTGATGGAGCGGCTGGTGACTGAGATCACCGGGCGCGGCTTCTCGGTTTCGACGGTCAAACACGCCCATCACAGGGTTGATGTCGATCAGCCAGGCACCGACAGTTATCGCCACCGTGCCGCCGGCGCGTCCGAGGTGCTGCTGGCCTCGGGCCAGCGCATCGCCATCATGCAGGAGTTGCGTGGCGCGCCCGAGCTGTCTCTGGCCGAGCTGCTGGCGCGCTTGTCACCTGTTGATCTGGTGCTGATCGAGGGATTCAAACGCGAAGGCCATCCCAAGGTCGAGGCATTTCGGGCCGAGGCTGGAAATCCGTTGATGGCACCGGAAAACGCAACCATCCGCGCTGTGGCCAGTGATACGCCGCTGACCGCGGATTGCCCTGTCTTCGATCTGGATGACACCGCCGCAATCGCGGATTTCATCCTGCAGGAGGTCGGATTATGACCAAACCGAACATCGCACCGCCGCCCCTGCGCAACGATTGTTTTGCGTTGCCCGCCGGTGTGAACTGGACCCCGGTAGACGACGCGCTCGGTCTGCTGCGCAAGCGGTTGACGGTGGTGAAGTGTGCCGAAACCCTGCCGCTGGAGCAGGCAACGGGACACATTCTGGCCGAAGGCGTCATTGCCAAACGCTCAAACCCGCCGCTGCCGAATACGGCGGTGGACGGCTATGGTTTCACCGGTGCCGCGCCCGAGGGGCCGCAGGTGATGCCCTTGCATCCGGGGCGTGCAGCGGCGGGCATTCCGTTTGACGGCACGGTACCCGACGGCCATGCGCTGCGCGTGCTGACCGGCGCGGCCCTGCCTGCGGGTGTGGATACGGTCATTCTGGAGGAAGACGTAACCGTTAAAGAGGGCCACATCGCCTTTCACGGCCCATTGAAATACGGCGCCAACACGCGCCGCGCAGGCGAGGATGTGGCCGAGGGCGATCCGGTCCTGCCCGCCGGACGCAGGTTGACACCCGCCGATCTGGCCTTGCTTTCCGCGACGGGTCTTGCCGAGGTGCGCGTCCGTGAAACACTGCGGGTGGCCGTTTTGTCCACAGGGGACGAATTGGTCGAACCCGGAGAACCCGCCGGTCCGGGCCAAGTATTCGACGCCAACCGCCCGATGCTGTTGTCGCTGATCGCCCGCATGGGGTTTCAGCCCGTGGATATGGGGCGTGTTGAAGACGACCGCGATGCCTTGCGCGACCGCCTGAATCGGGCGGCAAAGCAGGCGGACGTGATCCTGACCAGCGGCGGGGCGTCGGCGGGGGACGAAGATCACGTCTCGGCCCTGTTGCGGCAGGCGGGTGCAATGCAGGAATGGCGGATCGCGCTGAAACCCGGACGGCCTCTGGCGTTGGGGATGTGGGACGGAACACCAGTGTTCGGCTTGCCTGGCAATCCGGTGGCGGCCATGGTCTGCACGCTGATCTTTGCCCGCCCCGCACTGGGCCTGATGGCGGGTGAAGGCTGGCAGGATCCGCAAGGCTTCGATCTGCCCGCCGCGTTCGAGAAACGCAAGAAACCGGGTCGCCGCGAATATCTGCGCGCCCGCGTCCGCGATGGCCAGGCCGAAGTGTTCGCCTCGGAAGGGTCGGGCCGGATCAGCGGGCTCAGCTGGGCCGAGGGGCTGGTCGAGATCGAGGACGGCGCGCGCCATATCAAGCCCGGCGATATGGTCCGGTTCATTCCCTACGGGAGCTTTGGGTTGTGACATTCAGAGTAGAGCAGGGCTTCTCTGAGACGGAACGGGCAACGGCCGCCGCCCTGTTCTGGCAGGCTTTTTCAGCCAAGCTGCACAAGGTCATGGGGCCGGATAAAAAGGGTCTGGCCTTCATAGAACTTGTCATAAACCCGCAATTTGCTCTTGTCGTGCGGGACAGTTCAAACCAGATGCTGGGGTTGGCCGGTTTCAAGACCAAGGACGGTGGGCTGGTCGAAGGCAGCCTGTCCGATATGGCAAAGATTTATGGCTGGTTTGGCGGCACATGGCGCGGTCTGGCGCTGAGCGTTCTGGAGCGCGATTTACAACCCGGCGTGTTTCAAATGGACGGTATCTTTGTCGCTGCAAAGGCGCGCGGACAGGGGGTCGGAACCGCGCTGCTCTCTGCGATCAAGGATGAGGCTCGCAAATCGGGTATGTCAGTGGTGCAGCTGGACGTAATTGATACCAACCCGCGCGCAAAGGCCTTGTACGAACGCGAGGGCTTCAGTGCCGTCAGCAATGAAGAGACCGGACCTTTCCAGTTCTTGTTCGGCTTCAACAGCGCCACGCGCATGAGCTGGGCGGTTACCGCGCCTTAGTCAAACGTCCCGGCCACACGCCCCAACAGCATGAAGGCCCGTGCCGTGCGGGTTTCGCCAAGGGCGGTCAGGTCGGCATCGCTGGCCTCGGGCTCGAAGGTCACGATCATGTGATCGAAGCGGCGCAGGAAATGATGCGCGGCGTCGCGAAAGATCGGGTCCTGTTTCATCCGTGCCGCTGTCAGCGCCAGCGAGGACCGGTCGCGGATGCCGCCCAATGCGGCCACCGAACGCCCGCGCGCGCCTTGCGCGAACTGCCGCCAGACCTCGGGCCGGGCCATGTCGGGACGCAGATCATCCATATAGATGCCTTCCTGGCTAAGCAGGGTCAGCACGTCTTGCGAGGCCTGCACCAGCTGCGCGGTTTTGCGGTCCTTCAACGCCAGACGTAGGGCGTTGAACCCCTCGGTATCGTCCTGCGTTTCGGGGAAGTTCAGCGCGCGGATGAAGACATCGGTGCTGAGTGGCGGCGCGATATCTCCGGCCTGCGTGCCCAGTTCCAGCGTTGTCTGGTCGCCAGTGCTGTTGGATGCCGCCGTTCGCGCAGGTTCCGTGCGTTTGGTCGAGAACGTCGCCAGAGCGCTTTCAGTTTTTTTTGCCGCTTGGGCGATTTCTTCCAGTTTCTTTCTGACTGCCGGTTCATAAGAACTGGCCGCACGCTGTTGCTGTATGACATAGGTCTGCCGAATTGCGTCGATCGCCGTTTGCAGACGTTCGCTTTCCTCGCGCATCACACGGCTGGCCCGCATCGCGGTGGCGGCAACCCAGATCATCGCCACCGGCATGAACACCGCCAGCAGGGTCACGACGAACCCACCGCCCTGCGTCTTGCCGGGCAGCACCAGAAATACCACCGAAACCACCAGCCAGATCACGCTGAGCACGATGGCCGCGATCTCGATCTCGGTCACCACCGGGCGCGAAGGCTTGTCGTAGATGCCCAGCGAGGTCGGTCGCTCGGGTTCCTGCTCAGGTGAGGGCTCGGACATTGGGACGCTCCGGTCAGGCGTACTCGATACTCAGAATTTCGTAAGACCGCACGCCGCCGGGGGTGCGAACCTCGACACTGTCACCTTCGTCCTTGCCGATCAGGGCGCGGGCGATGGGCGACTTGATGTTGAGCAAACCGTTTTCGATATTGGCCTCGTACTCACCCACGATCTTCCACGTCTTTTCCTCGTCGGTGTCCTCATCGACCAGCGTGACCCTGGCGCCAAATTTGATCGCACCAGACAGTTTGGCGGGGTCGATCACATCGGCCAGCGACAGGATGCCTTCCAGCTCTTTGATGCGACCTTCGATAAAGCCCTGCTTCTCGCGCGCCGAGTGATACTCAGCGTTTTCCTTCAGGTCGCCCAGTTCGCGCGCTGTGGCGATGGCTTCGATGATCGCGGGGCGCTCAACGGATTTCAGTTTTTTCAGCTCTGCCTCGAGCGCGGCATTGCCCGCAGGCGTCATGGGAATCTTTTCCATACTATTGTCGTCCACGCAAAAAGTGATGCGCCCCGCCGCATGAGACAAGCGTCGGGGCGATTTGATGGGTCGTCAAATACCTGACCTAAATGAGGCGTGAATTGCAAGGGGGCTTGGTCGCGCGACGCGCGGATTACGGCCTATGGTGTGCGGGAAAAGTCTGAATCGCCAACACCCTGCTGCGTTTCGCGCTCGCGGGACATTGGCGATGAAGAATCTGTCAGGGGTTTCCCGGAATACCTTAATCGTAGCTAATCACTTCGAATTCGATGTCATTGTCGTCATTGAAGTAGAACCGTCGGCCCGGTTCGTAATCGGCGTGGGATTTGGGGGTGAACCCTGCGTCGATCACTTTCTGTTCGGTGGCGTCAATGTCTTCGACCAGCACGCCCACATGGTTCAGGCCGCCAACGATGTCATAGCTGCTTTCGCCCGAAGGTTTCGGATCACTGGGCGCATAGAGCGCCAGATAGGTATGCTTGCTGCCCACATGCACGGTGTATCCGCCCGCGATGGCCGGACCTTCCCAGCGGGTTTTCCAGCCGAACACCTTATGCATCCACGCGGCTGAAGCCTGCGGGTCGCGGACGGTGAAATTGGTATGTTCAAGCGTCGCCATCATGGGATCTCCTTTGCGAATTGAGGCTTGTCCCGACTCACAGTAATTTCTAAACCTAACTTTAGGTCAAGATATTTTGCGAGGGCGAAATGGCGGTATCCGAAGGCTTGGCGATCGGCGCATTGGCAAAGCGCACCGGATTGGCGGTTTCCGCCATTCGTTATTACGAGGCGAAGGGGCTGATCTCGCCCTGGCGCAACGCAGGCGGTCAGCGGCGGTATCAGCGTGCCGATATCCGACGGCTGAGCTTTGTCATGATCGCCCAGCAATTCGGACTGACCCTGCCCGAGATTCGCGAGGTACTGTCTGGCCTGCCCGGAAACCGTACGCCGACACCGAAAGACTGGCAAAAGATCAGTATCGGCCTGCGGTCTCATCTGGACCAGCGAATCGATACCCTGATGCGGTTGCGCGACAATCTGGACGGCTGTATCGGGTGTGGTTGCCTGAGCTTGCCGAAATGCGCCCTTTATAATCCCGATGACCGCGCCAAATCCCATGGTAGCGGTCCCAGATACCTCATGGGGGACGCTCCCGAGGCATAACTGCCGCATTGCAGCAATGTTACGCCGTGTTTTGATTGACCAAGGTCTTTCAGACCATGTAATCAGCCGTGAAACAATATTGCGCAGACCACGCAGTGAAAGCGCCAATTCGGAAAGTTAGCTAAGGAGCCCGCGATGGCCGAGATTGAACGCGAAGCGATGGAATACGATGTGGTGATCGTGGGTGCAGGCCCCGCGGGCCTGTCGGCGGCCATCCGTCTGAAACAGCTGGATGCCGACCTGAACGTTGTTGTTCTGGAAAAGGGTTCGGAAGTGGGCGCGCATATCCTGTCGGGCGCGGTTCTGGACCCCTGCGGGTTGGACGCTCTGATCCCGGACTGGAAGGAAAAAGGTGCGCCGCTGAACGTGCCGGTGCACGAAGACAATTTCTATATGCTGGGTGAGGCGGGTAAAATCCGCATCCCCAACTTCCCTATGCCGCCGCTGATGAATAACCACGGCAACTACATCGTCTCGATGGGTAATGTCTGCCGCTGGATGGCCGAACAGGCCGAAGAGCTGGGCGTGGAAATCTTCCCCGGCATGGCCTGTTCCGAACTGGTCTATGGCGACAATGGCGAGGTCAAAGGCGTGGTGGCCGGTGTGTTCGGTCTGGAACCAGACGGATCCTACGGTCCGGGCACCGAGCCGGGCATGGAACTGCACGGCAAGTACGTCTTCCTGTCAGAAGGTGTCCGTGGTTCGCTGTCAAAAGAAGTCATCGCCAAGTACGACCTGTCTGCGGGCAAAGAACCGCAGAAATACGGCGTCGGTATGAAAGAGATTTGGGAGGTCGACCCGGCCAAGCACAAGGAAGGCACGGTCACGCATACCATGGGCTGGCCTCTGGGCAGCAACGCGGGTGGTGGATCGTTTATCTATCACCTTGAAAACAATCAGGTCTATGTCGGTTTCGTGGTTCACCTGAACTACAAGAACCCGCACCTGTATCCCTACATGGAATTCCAGCGCTTCAAGCATCACCCGATGGTGGCTGAGCTGCTGAAAGGCGGCAAGCGCGTGGCTTACGGTGCCCGTGCAATCACCGAAGGTGGCTATCAGTCGATGCCTAAACTGGTCGCCCCCGGCGTGGCGCTGCTAGGCTGCTCGGCGGGCATGGTCAACGTGCCACGCATCAAGGGCAACCACAACGCCATGCTGTCGGGCAAGGCAGCTGCTGAAGCCGCATATGACGCTATCAAAGCCGATCGTTCGGGTGATGAACTGACTGCCTATGAGGCCGACGTGCACGATGGCCCCATTGGTAGCGACCTCAAAAAGGTGCGCAACGTCAAGCCGCTTTGGTCGAAATACGGCCTGACTGCCTCGCTGGTGCTGGGCGGCATGGACATGTGGACCAACACACTGGGCTTCTCGCTGCTGGGCACGCTGGGCCACGGCAAGAACGACGCGCAATCGACCGAAGAGGCCAGCAAGCACCAGCCCATCGACTATCCCAAACCCGATGGTACGCTGTCCTTCGACCGTCTGACCAACGTCTCGTTTGCGATGACCAACCATGAGGAAAGCCAGCCCTGCCATCTGAAACTGACCGATCCGGACATCCCGGTGAAGGTCAACCTGCCCAAGTTCGACGAACCGGCGCAGCGCTATTGCCCGGCGGGTGTGTACGAGATGGTCGAAGATGAGAACGGCTCGAGATTCGTCATCAACTTCCAGAACTGCGTGCATTGCAAAACCTGTGACATCAAGGACCCCAGCCAGAATATTACCTGGACCACGCCGCAGGGAGGGGATGGCCCGAACTATCCCAACATGTAAGCGAAAATCCGGGCACTGGCAGGGTCGTGAAGGCTCTGCCATTGCCTCTTGCCTACCAAAGCCCTAGCTTGTTGCGCAGACAAGAATAGCAAGGCAGGATTGTGGTGGTTTCTCTGGTTCGTCGCGCAGCGCTGGCTGTGCTGTTCACCTCGTCTTTTGTTTTTCCGGTTCAAGCGGATACGGGGTCTGGCGCTTATCTGGCCGGCCGTCAGGCGATTTACGAGAACGACTATACCGCGGCCGAGAAATACTATGCCCGGGCCCTGCAGGCCGATCCCGAAAATGCGACGTTGTTGGAAAGCGTTGTCGTCGCGCGCTTGTCCTTGGGCGAAGTGCAGCGCGCGCTTCCGGTTGCACAGGCCATCGAGGATATGGGCCTGCCCAGCCAGGCGGCGCGGATGGTGATTACTGCCAACCTGGTGGCCGAGGGCAAACTGGACGACCTATTGGCTCTGGATCATGAAACACAGGGCGTGGGGCCTCTGGTTGATGGTCTGATGAAGGGCTGGGCCTATATGGGGCAGGGCGCCATGACCCGCGCTTTGGAGCAATTCGATGAGGTTGCCACGCAGGACGGGCTGCGGGACTTTGCGCTGTACCACAAAGCGTTGGCACTGGCGTCGGCGGGTGATTTCGAAGGCGCAGAAGAGGTATTCACGGCGCATAACGGTGCTGTGTCTCGCTTTTCACGCCGCGCGGCCCTGGCCCGGGCCGAGGTTCTTTCGCAACTGGATCGCCACGATGAGGCGCTGCAATTTTTAGCAGAGGTTTTTGCCGCTGGCAGCGACCCGTCCATCGAAGGCTATGCCTCACGACTGAGTGCCGGTGAAACGCTGCCGTTCACCCATGCGCAATCAGCACAGGATGGCATGGCTGAAGTGTTCTTTTCCGTGGGCGCCGCGCTGAGCAATGAGGCTGCCGAGAACTACGTTTTGCTTTACGTGCGCATCGCCGCGTTTCTACGGCCCGGCCACGTGGACGCAATCCTGCTCAGCGCCGAGTTGCTGGACGGGCTGGAGCAATATGATCTGGCGGTGGACGCTTATCGCAAAGTTCCGCCCAGCAGCAGCGATTACCACGCCGCCGAACTGGGACGGGCCGAAGTGCTCAGCCGGTGGGGCAAGAAAGATGCTGCGGCCGAAGTGCTGCAGACGCTCGCCAGCCAGAGCCCGGACCTGCCCAGCGTGCATGTGGCGCTGGCCGATCTGCAGCGCCAGCAAGAGGAATACGCGGCAGCCGTCGCATCCTATGACAGGGCAATCGAGCTGACCGAGGGCGCCTCGGGCGGCAACTGGTTCTTGCATTATGCCCGTGGTATCTCGCACGAGCGGCTGAAGAACTGGGATCAAGCCGAGGGCGATTTCCGCCGTGCATTAGAACTGAATCCGGACCAACCTCAGGTGCTGAATTATCTGGGGTACTCGCTGGTTGAACGGCAGGAAAAGCTGGATGAGGCGCTTGATATGATCGAACGCGCCGTCGCCGCACGACCTGACAGTGGCTATATCGTCGACAGTCTGGGCTGGGTCCTGTTTCGTCTGGGCCGCTATGACGAGGCGGTCGAGCATATGGAGCGAGCGGTCGAACTGATGCCGGTTGACCCAGTAGTGAATGACCATCTGGGTGACGTTTACTGGGCCGTCGGCCGTGGGCGTGAAGCCGAATTCCAATGGAGCCGCGCCCTGTCCTTCATCGACCCGTCAGATACGGATGGCGAGGCCGACCCCGAGCGCATCCGCCGCAAACTGGAAATTGGGCTAGACGCGGTTCTGGCCGAAGAGGGGGCCGAACCGCTGAAGGTCGCCAATGGCAATTAAGGCCTTCGCGCCAGCCAAGATCAACCTTACCCTGCATGTGACCGGCCAACGGGCGGACGGCTATCACCTGCTGGATTCTCTGGTGGTCTTTGCAGACGTCGGCGACATGCTGGCGTTCACACCGGGCTCCGAATTGTCAATGACGGTCACCGGTGAACACGCGGTGGGCGTGCCCGCGGACAACCGCAATCTGGTCTGGAAAGCCGCCGAGGCCGCGGGCTGGACCGGGCATATCGATTTGAAAAAGGTGCTGCCCCATGGCGGTGGGATCGGAGGCGGGTCATCGGACGCTGCGGCGACGCTGAAAATGATCGCGGATCAAGGAGCGACCGTCTCGGCAGACGTAGCATTGTCTTTGGGTGCGGACGTTCCTGTCTGCATGTTGGCTTCCGGCGTGCGGATGCGCGGTATTGGCGAGCATTTGAATCCGATCACATTGCCCCCATTGCCCGCCCTGCTGGTGAATCCCGGCGTCGAAGTGCCCACAGGCGCAGTGTTCTCGGCTTTGGACAATTGTGACAACTCGTCCATGCCAGGCATGATCCCATCATTCGACACGCCTGAGGTCTGTGCTGCGTGGTTGCGGGATCAGCGCAATGATCTTGAGCCGCCCACCACGGGGCTGGCCCCGGATGTGGCACGTGTGCTTGAGGAACTGGCGGAGACCAAACAAGCTCTTCTGGCCCGCATGTCGGGCTCAGGCTCGACCTGTTTCGCTTTGTATCCAACGATGAAAGACGCGCATTTTGCGGCTTATGAGATCGGTGCGGCCCATCCTAATTGGTGGTGCCGCGCGACGCAGCTTAATTGAGGCGCGAGACCACGTAGTCGGCCAGATCGCGCAGCAGGGTGCGGATCTCGTGATCGGGCAGGGCGTCCAGCGAAGCCTTGGCTTTGGCGGCCCATCCGAACGCATCCGCGCGGGTAGCGTCCAGAGTGCCGTATTTACCCATCAGGCTCAATGCGTGATCAAGATCGCCATCTTCCTGACGGCCCCGGCCAATGGTGCGTTCCCAAAAGGCGTGTTCCTCGGGGGTTGCTTGCGCCACGGCCTTGATTACCGGCAGGGTCAGTTTCCGCTCACGGAAGTCGTCACCGACGTTCTTGCCTGTGGCCTTACTATCGCCCTGATAATCCAGCAGATCATCCGCGATCTGGAAGGCAATACCCAACGCGTCGCCATAGTCATACAACGCCTTGACCTGTTCCTCGGATGCTCCGGCGATGACGCCGCCTACCTCTGTCGCGGCCGAGAACAGGGCGGCCGTCTTGCCGCGCACGACCTGCAGGTAAATTGCCTCATCCGTGCCCAGATCGGAGGCGGCTGTCATTTGCAGCACTTCGCCCTCGGCGATCGTGGCCGAGGCATTGGCCAGAATGTCCAGGACCCGCAGCGATCCGGTCTCAACCATCAATTGGAAGCTGCGGGAAAATAGGTAATCGCCGACCAGAACGCTGGATTTATTGTCCCACAGCAGGTTCGCCGTGGGTCGCCCACGCCGTTGGGCACTTTCATCCACCACGTCGTCATGCAGCAGTGTGGCGGTGTGGATGAATTCGACCGTCGCCGCCAGCCGCACATGGTGGTCGCCCGGGTAACCAAACAGGCGGGCCGTCGCCAGCGTAAGCATCGGGCGCAGGCGCTTACCACCGGCCTCGACCAGATGTGCGGTCACTTCGGGAATGCGCGGCGCATGTTCCGAGGCCATGCGCGTGCGGATCAGCTCGTTGACTGCGCCCATTTCACCAGCCAGAATTTCCGCCAGCCGTTCATGCGGTTTCGTGATCGTGTCGATTTCCATCACACTCCTGATACAAGGCTCGACTTTCAGCGTACCTTGCCCTTACATCCGTCCCATGAAAGAACTTTTGCGCAGCACCGATCCAACGATCCTAGCCTTTGCTTCGGCCCTTCTTGAGGGCGAGGATATAGACTGCTTTCAGATGGACGTAAATATGAGCATCCTCGAGGGCGGCATCGGAATCTTCCCGCGCCGCCTGATGGTGCGTGCGGATGACCTGAACCGCGCTGAAAGAGTGATGCGCGACAACGAGATACCGTTGGGACGATGAACCTGTTCCCCAATAGTGATTTGACTTGTAACGACTTTTTAAACGGGCGTGTGCGCCTGTGGCAACCGCGTTCCGGCTATCGCGCCGGGGTGGATCCGGTGCTGTTGGCGGCGTCGGTTCCGGCGACACGTGGTCACACCGTGCTGGAACTGGGCTGCGGGGCCGGGGCTGCAATCCTGTGCCTGTTGGCCCGTGTGTCGGGGCTGCAAGGTGTCGGGGTGGAGCTGCAAGCGCCCTATGCCGACCTGGCGCGCCGAAACGCGGTGGAAAACGGTGCGTCGCTGGAAGTGATCGAAGCAGACCTAAGTGCTCTTCCTGCCGACTTGAAACAGAGACAGTTCGACCACGTGATTGCCAATCCGCCCTATTACCGCGCCGGGGCGCATAGCCGTGCCGCGGATAAAGGGCGTAGCGTGGCTTTGGGGGAAGAGACTCCTTTGGCCGATTGGTTCGACGTTGCCGCCAAACGCCTCGCACCGCGCGGGTACCTGCATATGATCCAAAAGTCCGACCGTTTACCCGACATGCTGGCAGCTTGTGCAGGGCTTCTGGGGTCGGTCGAGGTGCTGCCCCTGGCCGCCCGTACCGGTCGCGCTGCCGAATTGGTGATTTTACGGGCCAGAAAGGGAGGGCGGGCAGCATTTCGGCTACACGCACCACTGATTTTACACGCGGGCGACCGGCACGAAAAAGACGGTGAAAGCTATACGACTCAGGTCTCTGCCGTGCTACGCGACGGGGCCGCGATCTGCGGCATTTTCGACCGATAGGCAGTAACCAGCCGAATTTGTCGGATTTGTGACAGAATCTGTGCGTATGCAGCGTGACAGGGTGGAAACGATGTGGTCAACTTCTTACGTGAAACTCAGACACCAACAGAGGAGTATCGCCATGAGCGTGAGCGCACACCTGACCGAACTGAAGAAAAAACACGAATCTCTCGGTCTTGAAGTTGAACAAGCCCAACGCTCGCCTGGCATCGACGATCTCCATATTGCTCAGCTTAAAAAGCAGAAGCTTAGGCTTAAGGAAGAGATCGAGCGACTGTCGAACTAGCGTCTTATACTGGCCCGCGCGGCAATCGCCGCGCCACCAGTGATGAACACGGCCGCGATCGCCAAACCCCAGGACGGGGCGGCGATCCCGGCCACAACCAAAGCCAGCGTAGACAACAGGGGTGCCGCGTAGGACGCCGTGCCCAGCATCTGAATGTCGCCCTGCTTGACCCCGATATCCCACACATAGAACGCCAGCCCAACCGGCCCCAGCCCTAGTGCTGCAACCGAGGCCCAGCCGATGACGGTGCTTGGCCAGACGGTCTCCTCAATGGCCAGATGCAACAGGCCCGAGGCGATGGCTGTGATCATGCAGAACACGGCAACAGAACTGGTTGGCGTATCCCCCAAACGGCGTGACAGGACCGAATAGCCTGACCATGTCAGCGCGCATAGCAGCGCCAGCCCATAGCCGGGCAGGTGATCGGACTGAAACCCCATACTGCCGCCCCCCGCAATGATCACAGCAGCGCCGGTAAAACCAAGGCAGGCACCGATTAAATGCCCGATGCGCAGATGCTCACCCGGCAGCAGCCCGGAAAACAGCACGATCAGCAATGGCCAGAGATAGGCAATCAATCCGGCCTCGGCTGCGGGGGCCATACGCAGGGCCGAGAAATACAGTGCGTGGTACCCGAACAGCCCGATGGTGCCGAACAGGTATGTCGTCCACGGTACAGCGCGCAACTGGCGCAACCCGCCGCTGGCCCATGTCCAGATCAGGCCCAGAGTACCTCCAACCGAAAAGCAGATGGCGTTCAGCAGCAAGGGCGGGGTCGGAGATGATCCGACGGTGAACAAGGCCAGCAAGGCCCACAGCAAAACGGCGATAAACCCGATGGCTGTTGCGCGTGTTCTGGTCATGGGGCAGGGACATCTTCCACCGGAATGATCTTGAATTCGTTCGAGATATGCGCGGTTTTCTCGATCTCGGCAACGAACCAATCCCGAAAGGCCGCGATCTGGGGCCGGTTTTCGGCACCGGGCAGGCACAGAAATCGGAATCGTCCGCGAGTCTCGATGGCAACTTTGAAGGGGGCAACCAGTCGCCCCTCGGTCATGTCCTTCAGGATCATGGCGCGGCGGCCCAGCACCACGCCAACCCCCGCAACAGCGGCATCAATCGCGTGATCGGCGTTCGAGAATCTCGCTCCATGTTCGGGTGTGAAATCGATCCCCACAGCCCGGAACCATGTTGGCCAGTCGCAGCGTGGCCTGAGGAACGCAATCGAGTCGTCATGGATCAACGGAGCGTCCTTCAGGCTCTCGGGGGTTGGATAGCGCTCGGCCAGTTCCGGGGTCATGACCGGGGTCAGCCATTCCTTGCGAACGGGAACCGAGTACAACCCCTCATCCGGGCCATAGCCGAAGCGAATGGCCACATCCACATCATCACGTTCCAGATCCATGATCCGCAGGGTGGCCGAAAACTTCAGGTCAATCTCAGGATGCGTCCGCGCAAAGTCATAGAGCCGTGGTGCCAGCCACTTGGCCGTCAGGGCTGGGCCTGCGGTCACCGTCAGGCTGGTGTCGTTGCCTTGCCGTCTGGTCGTCTGCCACGCGGCCTGCAGAGTGGCGAACCCTTCGGCCGCTCCGGGGGCCAAGGTGCGCCCCGCCTCGGTCAGTTCCACTGCGCGATTCAGGCGGTGAAACAAGGGGCGACCCAGATGCTCTTCCAGCGATTTGATCTGAAAGGACAGAGCGGCGGGCGTGACGTGCAGCTCTTCTGCGGCCTTGGCAAAAGACATGTGCCGCGCAGCTGCATCAAAGGCGCGTAAGGCGGTAAGAGGGGGTAGATAGTCACTCATTCGGATAAGATTTACTTAACTGAGACGGTTATAAAGCTCGTTTGTCGGCTATTTTTGTAGGCTTCATATTGGGATCAAGTCAAATGAACTGTTCTGAAAAAAGGAAATCGCCATGATCGAAGCGACTACGAATCCCGCCGCCGCCCGCGCTTTTCGGCGCGCCCATCAGGAACGGGCCCGTGTCATCAATGAAGTGCTGAACTGGTTGTTCGGTTCCCGCTGAGCGCAGCGCGCGCGTTCTTACGGGATACAAAAGGGCCGGTCCATATGGACCGGCCCGATTTCTTGCTGGATGGTCGGATCAGACGAAGAACTGCGCACCGTTGGCCGAAATAGTCGAGCCGTTGATGAATTGAGATTCGTCGGATGCCAGGAAAGCCACGCATCGGGCGATTTCTTCGGGCTCACCCAGACGTCCGGCCGGAATCTGGCCGATGATGGATTCACGAACTTTTTCCGGAACCGCCATGACCATCTCGGTCGCGATGTAACCGGGGCAGATCGCGTTGGCGGTGATCCCCGCGCGCGCACCTTCCTGCGCCAGCGACTTCACGATGCCCAGATCGCCCGCCTTGGTCGCGGCGTAGTTTACCTGAGCGAACTGCCCTTTTTGACCGTTGATCGAGCTGATGACGATCACGCGGCCAAACTTACGCTCGCGCATACCGGGCCAGACGGGGTGGACAGTGTTGAACACGCCGGTCAGGTTGGTGTCGATCACGTCTTTCCACTGATCGGGGGTCATCTTGTGGAAAGGAGCATCACGGGTGATGCCCGCGTTGGCGACTACGATGTCGATTGGGCCAACCTCGGCCTCAACCTTTTCGATACCCGCTTTGGATTCGCCATAATCGGCCACGTTCCACTTGTAGGTGGCGATGCCGGTTTCCTCGGTGAATTTTGCCGCCGCTTCGTCGTTCCCGGCATAGGTGGCTGCAACGTTATACCCTTCGGCCTTGAGCGCCTTGGAAATTGCTGCGCCGATGCCGCGGGAGCCGCCGGTTACGAGTGCTGTACGTGCCATTGAGGATTCCTCCAATTTAGTCTGCTTGGTAATTCTGTTACTCTGAGAGAGATTGTTGCGCAATATCGTTTCGCGTTCGATTTCGTCTTTCTTTCCGGCGATATTGTCGCATCTGTCGGGTAAGGGGTAATTGTAACAAAAAGGGCGCCCGACGGACGCCCCTTTATGTCTAATTGTCAAAACACTTAGTCACGCTCCACACAGAGGGCGACACCCATGCCGCCGCCGATGCAGAGAGTTGCCAGACCCTTCTTCGCATCACGGCGTTTCATTTCGAACAACAGCGTGTTCAGGACGCGGCAACCCGAGGCGCCGATCGGGTGGCCGATGGCAATCGCGCCGCCGTTGACGTTCACGATTGACGGGTCCCAACCCATGTCCTTGTTCACGGCGCAGGCCTGCGCGGCAAAGGCTTCGTTGGCTTCGACCAGATCCAGATCGTCAACCGACCAGCCCGCTTTCTCCAGTGCCTTGCGCGAGGCATAGATCGGGCCGACGCCCATGATCGACGGGTCCAGACCGGCAGTTGCGTAGGATGCGATGCGGGCCAGAGGTTCGATGCCGCGCTTCTCGGCGTTTTCGGCCGACATCAGCAGGGTCGCTGCCGCGCCGTCATTCAGGCCCGAGGCGTTGGCTGCGGTGACCGAGCCATCCTTGGTGAAGGCCGGGCGCAGTTTTGCCATGGCTTCCATGGTGGCGCCGTGGCGGATGTATTCGTCGCTGTCCATCACGATGTCGCCCTTGCGGGTCTTGATGGTGAAGGGCGTGATTTCATCCGCAAACTTGCCAGCCTTCTGCGCGGCTTCGGCCTTGTTCTGCGAAGCGACGGCAAATTCATCCTGCGTGTCGCGGCTGATCTGCCATTTCTCGGCGACGTTCTCGGCGGTTTGACCCATGTGATAGCCGTTGAAGGCGTCCCACAGGCCGTCGCGGATCATCGTGTCGATATACTTCATGTCGCCCATCTTGTGACCGGCGCGCAGAGCAGCGGCATGGGGCGAGAGGGTCATGTTCTCCTGACCGCCGGCGGCAACGATCTCGGCATCGCCCAGCTGAATGTGCTGAGCGCCCAGAGCGACGGCACGCAGGCCCGAGCCGCAAACCTGGTTGATGCCCCAGGCCGCGCTTTCCTGCGGCAGACCGGCATTGATATGCGCCTGACGCGCCGGGTTCTGACCCTGCGCGGCTGTCAGCACCTGGCCCATGATGGTTTCGCTGACCTCACCCTTTTCGACACCGGCGCGTTCGACGACAGCCTCGAGAACGGCGGCACCCAGATCATGTGCGGGTGTGTTTGCAAATGAGCCGCCAAAACTGCCGACACCGGTGCGTGCTGCGGATGCGATTACTACGTTGGTCATATAGACAATCCTTTACCATCAAGGTCCTGTGGGAACCGTAACGGCGCGGATCGCAAAGGCAAAGCCCCTGTGAACCAGAGCGCCTCCTGATCCCCCGCTCCAACTGAACATGGCATAGCGCAATGCTGCAAATGCAGCAACGGTCACCTTGTCTCAGGGTGCCCTAACGGCAGTTCTTGCGTGTCTAACTGCCGGTTTGCTGGGCTTTTTGGTCTTTCCACGGGGCCGAGACGGTGGGGGTGCCGAATAAAAAACCCTGCAAACAGTCCACGCCATTGGCGACAAGAAATTCCGCGTCTGCCTTGGTTTCAACCGATTCGGCCGTCACCAGGATTTCGAATTCCCGTGCCACAGCGACCAGAGCGCGGACCAGCGCCTGATTGTCGGGGTTGTTGCTGATGCCACGTATGAACTGCCCGTCAATCTTGGCGGCGTCGAACAGAAACTCGCGGAAATGGCGGAAGCTGAAATTGCTGGCACCGAAATCGTCCAGTGCAAAGGCCACGCCGCGCGGTTGCAGCCGGTCCATGAAATCAATCACCAGTTCCGGCACTGTCATCGCCGAGCTTTCCGAGATTTCCAGAATAAGTCGTTCACCGATATTGGCGTCTTTTTTCAGGAACCGCTCCAGTACCCGCGAGTACCGCGCATATCCGATCGAGCGGGCCGACATGTTGATGGACAAGCGGATATCGGGGTTCCCGGCCAGCGTCCGCAGCCCCATTTCCAGCGCAACGCAATCCAGATCCCGCCCGATGGGGGTGTTTTCCAGCTGAGGCATGAAATCCCGCGCGGGAATGACCCGCCCGGTCTCATCCAGCACCCGGATAAACCCTTCGTAAAAGGCCACGCCAAACGGGGGATGAGCTTGCATTACGGGTTGAAAGGCCAGTTTGCATTGTTTGTGCTTTACCGCCTCGGTCGCCATCTGAACCGTGGAGGTGTCGCGGGATGTAACAGCCGCGTTCAGAGGGCTTTCGGCACCCTCGGGCACATCTGCCTGATCTTTTCCCCGCATAGTCTTGCCATTCCCATAACGTCGCCGCTTGGGAATTGATTTCAGAGCAAAACTATGAATCTGCGGTTAAGGGGCGCGAAATTGATGCGGTTCAGCGCACCGTTTCCCAAACGCGGCCCAAGGTGGCTGCCGCGCCGATCACGGCACCCATGAAGCCCAGTGCCAGCATGGCAAATCCCAGCGCAATGATGCTGGGCGCGCCTCCCGCCAGTGCCGACATCATTGCCAGAACCAGCCCGACCAGACCAAGAACGGTTGAAAAAGTTGTCAATCTGGGCATTTCGGCCTCCGGCTACTCGATACGGGTCACATCCGCTGAATATGGAATGTGAATTCCCGCTTTCAAGGCAAGGGGGCACCGGGTCGGCGAATTTAAGCCTGTTTTGCCCGCGTATTGAGCGCTTTGGCCTCGAAATGCTCGAAACCGGGCGTGCCGCGATCTTCCGGGTGCCGGGCAAGGTGCTTGGCTTTGATCTGCTCTGAACTGTCGCGGCTGCCATCGTGGCTATAACCCGGCGGTGCAAAGCAATAGGCCAGACGCTCGCGCAGGGTCAGCCCCGATTGGGTCGCGTCGCGCCAGATGCTGACCCATTCGTGGAAGGCCACGCGCAGGGGGTTGAATGTGCCGATATTGTGGACCAGCCCGTAATCGACACGGTCGTGCGTCTGTTCGGGCACGAAGGTGCCGAACATCTTGTCCCAGATGATGAACACACCTGCATAGTTGCAATCCAGATAGCGCGCATTGCGGCCATGATGCGCACGGTGGTGGCTGGGAGTGTTCATTACCGCCTCGAACCAGCGGGGCATCTTGCCGATGGCTTCGGTGTGAATCCAGAATTGGTAGATCAGGTTCAAGCCGCCGCAGAACAGGACCATTGCCGGGTGGAAGCCCAGCAGGATCAGGGGCGCGCGCACGACCATCATGAAGGTGAACGTATAGGTCCATGTCTGCCGCAATGCGGTGGTCAGGTTGTAGTGTTGCGAGCTGTGGTGGTTTACGTGGCTGGCCCAAACCCAGCGGATGCGGTGGCCAAAACGATGCACCCAGTAGTACCGCAGGTCGTCCAGCACAAAGCACAGGATAATCACCGGGATCGAGGTTCCCAGGTTCAGCGGCGTGATTTGCCACAACCACATAAAAAACCCATAGGCGATGAACCCCAGCAAAAAGCCCGAGGCGATGTTGCCCGCCCCCATCACCAGCGAGGTCACCGCATCCCGTGTTTCGTACCGACCGCCTTTGCCCTTGATGGCGATCCACAGGAACTCGGCCAGTATGGCGGCGATGAAAAACGGCACCGCCCATTGCACGGCGTCGGGGAAAGTAACTTGGTCGGTCATGCGGGGTCCATCAGATGCTCCCAGTGGGGGCGTTCGAATTCGTCAAGGTGGATTATCACTTTGGGCGTGCCGAATTCGTGGAACTGGATCTCGAACCCGTCGGGGTGATCCAGCCAGTCAAAATCCAGCAGATGACGCGCCACGGTATCGGCGCCGAAGGACCACAGCAGCCCGTTGCCGGTCTCGGTCCGGATCAGAGCCGCGTGTTTGTCATGTGCAAGGGTGATGTCGATGATCACATCGTCAGGCGCATGGCGCAGCCATTCCGAGCGCGCGGTCTTGGGCGTCAGTTCGCGCACCCGCGACCGTCCGGCCAAATGCAGCAGCACCGTCACACCGACGATGCCTCCGACAACCAGAACCAGCAGTATTTCAAGCGGCATTCCATCCTCCCGCCCGCAGAGTGCAGAGCGGTCAGGATGCTGTCAAAGGTTGCGTGGCGTCAGCCTGCCTCGAGCGTGTCGAGGATTTCGTGCTGCACGACACGCTTAACAAAGGGCACCAGACCGTCGGGGCCGGATGCCCGATCCTTGAGATGAATGCAGATATCCGGTCTGCGTGCAGCGATGATGCCGACCATCTCGCCGCGTATCTTGTCATCCAGACCGGCGCCCATAATGGCGCAGACAATCCGGGGTTCGGCATCCAGTTGCCGCCGGACCTCATCCTGATCATGCGCACCCAGCCATTGGATCGGCATGTGATCCAATTGCCGCGCCACGTCGCCGATGACATTTGGCAAGCGACCTATCAACAGTACTACGGGTTTCATTGTCGCCTCCCTTCCAAAAGGTAACAAACGAAAAAACCGGCCCACCGGGGCCGGTTTCAGTCTAGCACAGATTAGTGGGAATGGCGTATTCCTTAGCTTTCAGCGCCCACCAGCGTTGAAATAATCGCTTTTGCGCTGTCCGAATTCCATTCGGCGTCCCCGATCAGCCGGGCGATCTCATTGCCGTCGGGATCGAGGATCACCGTGATCGGCAGGGCGATCACGCCAAACTCCCGCGCCACGGCCGAACCTGTGTCCTGATGGCGTGGCAGGTTTTCGATGCCATTCTCTTCGAAAAACTTCTTGATGCCCGCGGGCGAGTTGCGCCCGGTGGCCAGCGTCAGGACCTCGAATTTGTCGCCGCCGAACTCTGCCTGCAACTCGGCGATCTGCGGCATTTCCTTGCGGCACGGCGCGCACCATGTGGCCCAGAAGTTCAGCAGAACGTATTTGCCCTTGTAATCCTCAAGCGTTGCGGTGCCGCCGTCATCTTCAAGCTGGAATTCGACCAGCTCGTGGGGTTTGGGTTCCTTATGCAGGATCAGCCGTTTCAGCGTACCGTCGCGCAGCGGGCCCAGAGTTTCCGCATCCGTGGCCAATGCCGCGTTTGCACCCAGCGCAAGGGCCATATAAAGGGGGATCAGACGAAATAGGCGCATATCAACTCCGGGTTTTCTTACATGACCGATCAATCCTCGAACCAGATGTGGGGCGGCCGCTTTGCCGCCGGTCCAGACGCGATCATGGAGGCGATTAACGCCTCGATCGGGTTCGATCAGCGGATGGCAGCCCAGGACATTGCAGGCTCGCGTGCCCATGCCGCTATGCTGGCGGCGACAGGCGTTATAACTGATAGTGATGCGCAGGCTATTCGGGAAGGGCTGCTCACCGTTTTGTCAGAAATTCAGAACGGAGAATTTCAGTTCTCGACCGCGCTGGAAGACATCCACATGAACGTCGAAGCACGTCTGAAAGAGGTTATCGGAGAGCCCGCAGGCCGTTTGCACACGGGTCGGTCGCGGAATGACCAGGTTGCGACCGATTTCAAACTGTGGGTGCGTGACCAACTGGACGCGGCCGAAACCGGCCTGCTGGCCCTGATCCGCGCGCTTTTGGCGCAGGCCGAAGCAGGCGCCGATTGGGTCATGCCGGGCTTTACCCATCTGCAAACCGCGCAGCCGGTGACATGGGGCCATCACATGATGGCCTATGTCGAGATGTTCGGTCGCGACCTGAGCCGCGTCCGCGATGCACGCGCCCGGATGAACGAATCCCCTTTGGGCGCTGCTGCGCTGGCCGGGACATCCTTCCCCATAGACCGCCACATGACGGCCGAGTCGTTGGGGTTCGACCGCCCCGCCGCCAACTCGCTGGACGCCGTCAGTGATCGCGATTTCGCGCTGGAGTTCCTGTCGACCGCTTCGATCTGCGCAGTGCACCTGTCGCGCTTTGCTGAGGAGCTGGTGATCTGGTCCTCGGCCCAGTTCCGGTTTGTGACCCTGTCGGATCGGTTTTCGACCGGCTCGTCAATCATGCCGCAGAAAAAGAACCCTGACGCGGCGGAGCTGATCCGCGCCAAGGTCGGGCGCATCTTTGGAGCCAACACCGCGCTGATGATGGTGATGAAAGGCCTGCCGCTGGCCTATTCCAAAGACATGCAGGAAGACAAGGAACAGGTTTTTGATGCTGCCGACAACTGGATGCTGGCGCTGGCCGCGATGGAGGGCATGGTCAAGGACATGACCGCCAACCGTGACAGCCTGGCCGCCGCGGCGGGCTCGGGTTTCTCGACTGCCACCGATCTGGCCGACTGGCTGGTGCGGGTGCCGGGTCTGCCGTTCCGCGACGCGCACCACGTCACCGGATCGCTGGTGGCCATGGCCGAGAGCAAGGGTTGCGACTTGCCTGATCTGACGCTGGAGGACATGCAGTCAGTCCATGCGGATATCACCGACGACGTCTTTTCTGTCCTTACCGTCCAAAATTCGGTAAACTCGCGTCAGTCCTATGGTGGCACCGCACCGGATCAGGTGCGTGCCCAGGTCAAGCGGTGGAAGGCGCTGTTATGATGCATATTCTACGTGTTGTCTTGCTGATTGCGGCCGGGTTTGCACTGGCCGCCTGCGGTGCCGATGGTGAGCCGATTCAACCCACTATGAGCGCTAATGTAGGCGTTGGCAGCAGCGGCACCCATGTCGGTGGCGGTGTTGGCCTGCGACGCGGTGGGTTGGGCGTTTATCTGGGCATTTAATCCTCTGCGTCAGTTGCTTTTAATTTGCGTGACACCCATGTTTGCCGATGAGTTTGGCCTGGTGCCGAAATTCCTGGACTAAGATGACAATATGAAATTTTTTGGTCTGATCCTGTCCCTCGCCGTTCTTGCGGCCTGCGATCCCTCGTACACCCCCCGTCCCGAGCCCGAGGCGAATTCGGGTCGCTCCGGCGTTTCGGTCTCGGGCTACGCGCGGGTTGGTGTGTCGACAACCAACTGATGCAATGATCCCGCGCGAGTCGAATCCATTGATCCGACGGGCGGTTTTGGTCTAAGCGCGCAGTCATGGATCACTTTCTCTACCGCGACGGCGCGCTTTACGCCGAGGATGTCCCGATCTCCGAAATCGCAGCCGCGGTCGGAACCCCCTTCTATGTCTACTCGACCGCGACGCTGCTGCGGCATTTCCAGCTGTTCGATGATGCGCTGGAGGGCACCGAGCACCTTGTCTGCTATGCGATGAAAGCCGCCAGCAACCAGGCGATCCTGAAGACGCTGGCGCAGGCGGGCGCGGGTATGGATGTGGTCTCGGGCGGGGAATACCTGCGCGCCAAGGCGGCGGGTGTTCCGGGTGATAAAATTGTGTTCTCGGGCGTTGGCAAAACAGTGGATGAGATCCGCACGGCACTGACCGGCGGTATCCGTCAGTTTAACGTAGAGTCCGAGCCCGAGATGGAGGTGATCAACGCCGTTGCGTTGGAGCTGGGCGTTGTTGCGCCGATCACCGTTCGGGTAAACCCGGACGTGGACGCCAAGACTCACGCCAAGATCGCCACAGGCAAGTCGGAAAACAAGTTCGGCATCCCGATTGCCCGCGCATCCGAGGTTTATGCCCATGCCGCCACCCTTTCGGGTTTGGAGGTGATCGGCATCGATGTCCATATCGGCTCGCAACTGACCGAGCTGGAGCCGTTCGAGCTGGCCTATACCAAGGTTGCCGAGCTGACCGAACAACTGCGCGCCGAGGGCCACAACATTCGCCGCCTTGATCTGGGCGGGGGGCTGGGCATTCCCTACACCCGTGCCAATGAAGCGCCGCCGCTGCCGGTGGAATATGGCGTGCTGATCAAGAAAACGCTGAGCCATCTGGGTTGTGAGATCGAGATTGAGCCCGGCCGTCTGATCGCAGGCAATGCGGGTCTGATGGTCAGCAAGGTGATCTATGTAAAATCCGGCGAAGGCCGCGATTTCCTGATCCTCGACGGTGCCATGAATGACCTGATCCGTCCCGCGATGTACGAGGCGCATCACGATATAGTCGCTGTTCAGGAGCCCGAACCGGGCGTCGAGCAACAGCCCTATGACATCGTCGGCCCGGTCTGCGAAACCGGTGACACCTTCGCCAAACAGCGCAACATGCCACCGCTTGCGCCCGGTGACCTGGTCGCCTTCCGCAGTGCCGGGGCTTATGGCGCCGTGATGGCAAGCGAATACAACACCCGGCCCCTGATCCCCGAGGTTCTGGTGCATGGGGATCAATTTGCAGTTATTCGTGAACGGCCAAGCTTTGACGAAATCATAAACCGCGATACCATACCCTCGTGGCTTTGACGCGATGACCGCGCGGGCCCGTTCAGGAGGCCCGCCTTGACCGCAAGACCGAACCTGCCGATCCCGAGACTGTCCCTGTGGCTGACGCACGCAGGGATGCTGGCCGAGCAGGTTTTGCGCGCGTTTTGGCCGTTTTTCACGATTTGCATGGCGGTTTTGGCGGCTTTGATGCTTGGGCTGCAGGATCTTGTGGGCGTGGAAATCGTTTGGATTGTCGGCGCATTGGCCCTGTTGGGGCTGCTTGCTGCGCTAGTCCTGGGCGCAAGGCGATTCCATGTGCCATCACAGGCCGAAGCGCTGATGCGGCTGGATGCCGCTCTGCCGGGACGTCCGATTCAGGCACTGATGGATGATCAGGCCATCGGGGCGACGGATTTGGATTCAGTGGCGCTGTGGCACGCGCATCAGACGCGGATGGCGCAACGGGCAGCGCAGGCCGAGCCGGTCAAACCAGACCTGCGGCTGGCCGACCGCGATCCTTATGCATTGCGGTATTCTGCCTTGTTGGCGCTGGTGATCGCGGGTCTTTTTGGGTCGTTTTGGCGCATCGGTTCGGTGGCTGAGATGGCGCCGGGCGCGGCGATTGCCGGGCAGGGGCCAAGTTGGGAAGGGTGGGTCGAGCCGCCACGCTATACAGGCCTTCCGACGCTCTATCTGGCCGACCAGACCGATCCGACGCTGTCGATCCCGCAGGGCAGCCGCATCACCTTGCGATTTTACGGAGAAGTTGGCGCGCATAGCCTGACGGAAACAACCACGCCCTTGGGTACACAGGACGCAGCCGAGCCAGAGCAGGAATTTGTGGCCGAACGCTCAGGTCAGCTAAAGATCGCAGGGCCGTCCGGGCGTGACTGGGCACTGGATGTGGTTCAGGATATCGCGCCCAGCATTGGTGTCGCGGACGTGGCCGAGGCCGAGGCGGGCGGACAGATGAAGCTGCCCTTTGCTGCCAGTGACGATTATGGCGTGGTGTCCGGCAGCGCAACGATCAGGCTGGATCTTGCTGCAGTGGATCGCCGCTATGGCCTCACCACATCACCCGAGGCGCGCGAGGCGATCGAGGTGGAACTGCCGATGCCGATCACCGGTGATAGGGCTGATTTCACCGAGGACCTGATCGAGGATTTCTCACAGCACCCCTGGGCGCATTTGCCGGTGACAATCACCCTGACGGCACGCGATGCAGCGGATCAGGATAGTCAGTCCGAACCCTATAGGACCAAATTGCCCGCGCGGCGGTTCTTTGATCCGCTGGCAGCAGCGGTGATCGAACAGCGCCGCGATCTGCTGTGGTCGCGGGACAACGCGCCGCGGGTTGCCCAGCTGCTGCGGGCGGTTTCGCATCTGCCCGAGGGGCTCTTTCGCTCGGACACCGCTTATCTGCGTTTGCGTGTCACCCTGCGGCGGCTGGAGGCATTTACCAGATACGATCTGAAGCCCAAGCAGCAGGAAGAGATCGCGCAGGCCTTGTGGGATCTGGCGGTTATCATTGAAGAGGGCACGCTTGCCGATGCGCTGGAGCGGATGCGCCGGGCGCAGGAACGCTTGTCCGAGGCGATGAAGAACGGCGCCTCGGACGAGGAGATCGCAGAACTGATGCAAGAGCTGCGCGAAGCGACGCAGGATTACATGCGCCAGTTGCAGCGTCTGGCGCAGGAAAACGGAGAGTTCGACGAAAACCAGCAAGGCCAGAACGGTGAAACCCTGCAGATGACGCAGGATGATCTGCAGCGGATGATGGACCGCATTCAGGAACTGATGGAACAGGGCCGCATGGCCGAGGCGCAACAGGCGCTGGAAGAGTTCCAGCAGATGATGGAAAACATGCGCGTCACCCAAGGTCAGGGTCAGGGCCAGCAATCCGAAGGCCAGCAGGCCATGGAGGGGTTGGCTGAGACACTACGTGAACAGCAGGGGCTGAGCGATCAGGCCTTCCGCGATCTGCAGGAACAGTTCAACCCCGGTGCGCAGGCCGGTGAAAGCGAAGGCAACGAAGGCCGCAGCGGTGGTCAGGGCCGGGGGCAGAGCCATGAAGGCCAGGGCGGTCGCGGCTCGGATCAACAGGGCGGTAGCCAACAGGGTGAGGGATCGCTGGCCGATCGCCAGCAGGCCTTGCGGGATGAACTGGGCCGTCAACAACAAAGCCTGCCCGGCGCGGGAACGCCCGAGGGCGAGGCTGCACGTGATGCGCTGGGCCGCGCTGGCCGCGCCATGGATGAGGCCGAAGAGGCCCTGCGCAGCGACGATCTGGCAGAGGCCATTGACCGCCAGTCCGAGGCGATGGAAGCCCTGCGCGAAGGGATGCGGTCGCTGGGCGAGGCTTTGGCCCAGAACCAGCAGAACCAACCCGGCCAAGGCTCGCAGGAGGGCGATATGCAGGCCAACAACCGCGATCCTTTGGGCCGCAACCCGGGTACGAACGGGTCGATCTCGACCGATGACAACATGCTGCAGGGCGAAGATGTCTATCGCCGCGCCCGCGAATTACTGGACGAAATCCGCCGCCGTACCGGCGAAACGGACCGTCCTCAGATCGAGTTGGAATACCTTAAGCGGCTGCTGGAGCGTTTCTGACGCTGTCCTGCAACCGGATCAGTTCTGTGCCGTACCCGAGGTCTGCATCTCAAGCCACAGCCGTGCCTGATCCACCATCGTCACATAGGGTTCAAGGATGGGATCGGCCTGCGGAACGGCCTGGCTGATTTTCTGCGCATTGCCATAGATCAGGATCAGCACAATTCCGACAATCAGGATCGCTGCAAAACCGCGCATGAACCCACCGGATTTGCGCTGCGCGGTGTCCTCTGTCCCCGCGGTGTCATCGCTTCGCAGGCTGGAATTGATCGCCTCGACATCCGGCAGCGCGTCCTTCTGCCCTGCATCTTCCGCGGTCTCGGTGGCCGTCAACTCCTTGACGGCGCGTTCCGTCTCGGGTTCGGGCTCGGGAGGGGCGTCCAGTGCCAGATCGGGTTGGGTCTCGAGGCTGCCGCCTTCCTGAGCGCGCAGATCAGCCTCGCGGGCTGCTTCTTCCTTGAGGATACTGGCTACCGCAGGATCGATATTCCCGTTCGCCGCAGGTTTTTCAGGTTCCGGCGCAGCCTCGGGTTCCGGCACGGGTTCGGGCTTGGGCGCCACCTTTACCTCGGTGGCAGATGCAGCTACTTCCTCTGCCGGCGCTGGCTCTTGCTCTGCCGGCGCTGGCTCTGCCTCGGCAGGTGTCTCCTCGACTACAGACTCGACCGCCACAGGGGCGGGCTGGTCCGGGTACTTGGCCTGAAACCAGGTGTTCTCGCAATTCGAGCATTGCACGTCGCGGCCTTCTTCAGGAATGACCTCGTCTGGCACCTCGTACTGGGCGCTGCAATTCGGACACGTAAGACGCATACTGCCTCCTGGTCGGAACCTCGACCTGATAATAGTTTTTTCAGGGATGTTATTCCGTTAAGACACGACCGCAAAGGGTGTTTTCGGTTTCGCGGCACAAGTGTCACCAATTCGACCCGGTGCAGGCATTGAAACCACAACCGCGCTCGGGCAAGAAGGGCGGCAACTAGAATGGGGGCCTCTGTGATCGAGCTGGAAAATGTCAGCTACACCTATGGTGGAGGCGAACTGCTGAGCGACGTGTCGCTGCAGCTGCAACCAGGGTCGTTTCACTTTTTGACCGGCCCGTCGGGCGCGGGAAAGACCACGTTGCTCAAGCTGTGCTATGGCGCGTTGCTGCCCACATCCGGGCGGCTGAGCGCGTTGGAGCAGGATGTCGCCCGGCTGGATCGGGACCAGATGGCCCTATTGCGACGTCGGATCGGTGTCGTGCATCAGGACTGCCGGTTTCTGGATCACATGACGGTGGCAGAGAATGTGGCCTTGCCATTGATGGTATCCGGGCAGGCCGAGACCGCGAAGCGAGAAGACCTGAGCGAATTGCTGTCTTGGGTCGGTCTGGGCACCCGGCTGGATGCGCACCCGCCGGAGCTGTCAGGGGGTGAACGTCAGCGCGCCGCGCTGGCCCGTGCGGTGATCCTGTCGCCGGATGTGGTGCTGGCGGATGAACCCACCGGCAACGTGGACTGGGAGATGTCGCAACGCCTGCTGCGCCTGCTGGTCGAGCTGAACAAGATGGGCAAGACCGTGCTGATTGCCACCCATGACCTGAGCCTGATCCGAGCCGCCAAAAGTCAGGTGCAGGCGCGTGTGCTGCGAATCTCGCAACGTCAGGTCCAGCTTGCGGGGGCAGATCTATGAGCAAGGGGATGATCCGAAACCTGTTGCAACGGGACGCGCGTGCCGACCGGGTCGTGCCGCCCACCGGCTATACCGCGCATCTAACTCTGTTCGTGTCGGGCGCGATGGCGTTTCTGGCGGTGTTTGCGCTGGCGCTGTCGCTGGCCTCGGGGCGACTGGCGGATCGCTGGGCGAGTGAACTGGCCGGGGCCGCGACCCTGCGCATCAACGCCCCAGCCGACCAACTGGCGGCCCAGACCGAGGCCGCCCTGACTGTGCTGAGCCAGACACCTGGTGTTGCTTCGGCCCGGGCGCTGACGACCGAGGAGCAGGCCGCTCTGCTATCGCCATGGTTCGGCCCCGACCTGCCGCTGGACACCTTGCCGATACCGCAACTGATCGAAATCATCGAAGGAGAGCCCGGTCTGGATGCAACCGGCCTGCGTCTGCGATTGGGGGCCGAAGTGCCGGGCGCCGTACTGGACGACCACACCCGCTGGCGCAAGCCGCTGGTGGATGCGGCAATGTCGCTGCGGCGGCTGGGCTGGGTCTCGATCCTGCTGATCGGTGGGGCGACGGCCGCGATGATCACGCTGGCGGCAAATGCGTCGCTGGCGGCCAACGCCCAGATCATCGAGGTGCTGCGCCTGGTCGGTGCCCGCGACCGTTTCATTGCCCGCGCCTTTGTCCGGCGCTTTACCTACCGCGCGTTTTTTGGCGCGGTTGTGGGCGTCCTTCTGGGCATGACCGGCGTGCTGCTGCTGCCCGAAGCCTCGGATGAGGGCGGTTTTCTGACCGGTCTGGGCTTTCAGGGCGCAGGCTGGATACTGCCGGCACTGATCCCGGTGTTAGGTGCCACTGTCGCCTTTCTGGCCACCTGGACTGCCGCCAGCCGTAAATTGAAGGAGCTTTCGTGATGGCCACAGCGTTTCAATGGACCCGTTCGCTGATCTTCATGATCGTGATCTACACTTGGATGCTGATCCTGGGCGTTGTCTTCGCCCCTTATGCTCTGTTTGCCAAAAGTGGCGCGCTGCGGGCCTGCAAGACCTATGCCCGCACAACCATGTGGCTGGCCCGCTGGATGGTCGGCATCCGCACCGAGGTCCGCGGGGCCGTGCCCAAGGGTGAGGTCGTGGTAGGCGCCAAGCATCAGTCCTTTCTCGACATCATCATAATCTTCGACGCGGTGCCCCACGGCAAGTTCATCATGAAAAGGGAACTGCTCTGGACACCGATCATCGGCATGTATGCCCGGCGCCTTGGCTGTATCCCGGTCGATCGCGGCAAGAAGGGTGCGGCCGTGGCCAAGATGGTCAAGGACGTGTCCAAGGAATTCAACGAACCCGGCCAGTTGGTCATCTACCCGCAGGGCACCCGCGTCGCGCCGGGGGTGCATCGTCCCTACAAGGTGGGCACGGCGGTTCTGTACGAAGGCCTGGGGTTTCCCTGCGTTCCGGTGGCAACCAACGCCGGCGTTTTCTGGCCGCGCACGGGCGTTCTGCGCAAACCCGGGCTGGCGATTGTCGATTTTCTCGATCCGATTGAACCAGGCGTTGGCCGCAAGGATTTCCTGCAACGGCTGGAAGAAGTGATCGAAACGCGCTCTGATGCATTGATGAAAGAAGTGGGGTTTGACCCGGATGGAGTTCATTGAAGATATCGAAACGCTCGAAGGGCTGTACGGTACGCCCGCAGCGCCCTCGCTGCGCAAGGTGGCGCATAGCCTGACGCCGCTGTACCGCAAGTGGATCATGGCCTCGCGGCTGTGCATCCTGAGTACGGTTGGCCCTGAAGGCACCGATGGCAGCCCGCGCGGGGACGATGGCCCGGTGGTGTTGGAACTTGGTCCAAAGACGCTGGCCCTGCCGGACTGGCGCGGCAACAACCGTCTGGATTCCCTGCGCAATATCGTGCGCGACCCGCGTGTGGCGCTGATGTTCCTTGTGCCTGGGTCGAACAATGTGGTTCGGGTAAACGGACAGGCGCGGTTAACGGCGGACGTGGCCTTGCGCGCCCACTTCGAGAAGAACGGTAAGCAACCCGCGACCGTCGTAGTTATCGAAATCACCGAGATCTACACCCAATGCGCCCGCGCAATGATGCGGGCGCGGACATGGAACGCGGGTGACGAAAGTGCCGACCTCCCCACCATGGGAGAGATTCTGGCTGAGGTGAGCGAAGGGGAAGAAGGCGGCGCGCGTTACGATTCCGAGTGGGGGGCACGCGCCGCAAAGACCATGTGGTAAATCACGCCGGGTTGGCGTTCGCGGCCTGAAACATCGTCATGAATTCGTCCACATTGATCCCCAGCCCGCGTGCCAGTTTCTGGACGAAAAGGGCCTCATCCTCATCCATATTGCCGTCTGCGGCTGCGATCATCAGCGTGGCCTTCAGAACCATGCGTTTCTGATCCGAGGTCAAGCCGGTGCCAAAAGCGGCAAACTGTGCCTCGGTCGGCTTGGCCTCGGCCATGTCGAACATGCGGCGGATGCGGACCTCGTCAAAGGTCTCACCGGTCATTTGCTTGGCAATATCGGCCATCAATGCAATCTCAGATGGGTCCAGCGTACCATCCGCCTTTGCCGCGTGGCACATTGCATCCATCGCCCGCAGGGCCGCCGGATGCACATCGCCCATCTCTGCATACCTCTGTGCCTTGCGCTTGGCCTGAAAAGCAGATTTCAATCCGGCAACGATCAGAAACACCGCGACGATACCCAGACCCCAAAACCCCGAGATCATGTCGGCGATTGACATCGAGGGTTGATCCGGCAGGTCCGCAGGGTAAGTCCCCACCACTTTGCCCATCGCCAACTGTTCGGCGTTGACCGAGTAGTAACTGTCGCTGTCGCATTTGTTCGGAGCCATGACATAGCCGATCGAATTGCGCCACACGCCCGCGAACATGATGTGAGTCTTTTTGGTCAAATGGCACAGGGCCAGCTGTTGACCAGAATTGTCCGTGACATCGGTTTCAGCAACAAGGCTCATCTGTTCGGCCGTGCCCCAGACGCCGCCGCCGCGGGCCGCGTGCGCGTCCTGACCAGAGAACATGGTGAATAACAGCGCCACCGCGCAAAGAAGTGCAAACCGCATTTCCGCCTCGATAAATGTTTCGTTTCAATCAGTTCTGCCGGCTCTTCCCGGCAATCACAATCGAGTGATCAACCTATGCGGTAGCAAAAGTAAGGCGGCGCAGCGGCAAGAAAAAGGCGGGCTTTTTGGCCCGCCTTTAAGGAGTTCTATCGTAAATCTATCAGCTGTGGATCGGACCATCGCCACAGGCCAGTGCGGCCTCACGCACCGCTTCCGAATAGGTCGGGTGGGCGTGGCAGGTCAGGGCCAGATCCTCGGCCGAGGCACCGAATTCCATCGCGACGCAAACCTCATGAATCAGGTCACCCGCGGCCGGACCGATGATGTGGCAACCCAGAATGCGATCGGTTTCCTTGTCGGCCAGAATCTTGACGAAGCCATCGGCGGCAAAGTTCGCCTTGGCGCGGCCATTGCCCATGAACATGAACTTGCCGACCTTGTAGGCGCGGCCCGCGGCCTTGAGCGTCTCTTCGGTTTCGCCCACGTTCGCCACTTCGGGCCAAGTGTAGATCACGCCCGGGATGACGCCATAATTGACATGACCATGCTTGCCCGCGACTTGCTCGGCGGCAGCCATACCTTCATCCTCGGCCTTATGTGCCAGCATCGGGCCTTCGGTCACGTCGCCGATGGCATAGATGCCCGGAACGTTGGTCTGCCAGTCTGCACCAACTTTGATCTGACCGTGCGGGGTCATCTCAACGCCCAGAGCCTCAAGCCCAAGACCGTCCGAGAACGGCTTGCGCCCGGTCGCGACCAGAACGGTGTCGGCGTCGATCACGTGCTCGCTGTCATCCTTGCGCAGCTTGTAGGTAACCTTGGCCTTGGTCTTGGTGGCTTCGGTTTTTTGCACCGCTGCGCCCATCACGAATTTCAGGCCCTGCTTCTTGAGTATGCGCTGGAAGGTCTTCTGCACCTCAGGGTCCATGCCCGGAGTGACTACGTCGAGGAACTCGATCACGGTGACCTCGGCCCCCAGACGCTGATAGACGGACCCCAGCTCCAGACCGATAACACCCGCGCCGATCACGACCATCTTTTTCGGGATCTTGCCCAGTGACAACGCACCGGTCGAGGTCACGACGACCTTTTCATCGACCTCAACGCCCGGCAGCGAGGCTGGCTCGGACCCGGACGCGATGATGATGTTCTTGGCCGAGTGGACCTCATCGCCCACCTTCACCTGACCGGCCGCTGGGATCGATCCCCAACCCTTGAGCCAGTCGATCTTGTTCTTCTTGAACAGGAACTCGATGCCCTTGGTGTTGCCCTCGATGGTTTCTTCCTTGTATGCCTGCATCTGTTTCCAGTCGACCGAGGGGCTTTTGCCCTTCAGGCCCATCTTGGCAAAGTTATGCTCGGCCTCATGTAATTGATGAGAGGCGTGCAGCAGAGCCTTGGACGGGATACAGCCCACGTTCAGACAGGTCCCGCCCAGGGTTTCACGCCCTTCGACAACGGCGGTTTTCAGACCCAGCTGGGCGCAGCGGATGGCGCAGACATAGCCGCCGGGGCCGGCGCCGATTACGATGACGTCATAGTTTGCCATTATACTCTCCTAAGTCGACCGGATGGACCGGTGGCTGCATGATCCAGCATGGCCGGTTCATGCGGTGTTTTCTTCAAACCGGTTCCAGCAGCTTGATCGTGATATGTGCAATGCCGCCCCGTTCGTGGTGCATCGCCAGCTCTTCCGAACCGAAAAAGGCACGGGCCTTGTCCAGGTTCGTGACCTCGAACATGGCGATGGCATGGTCGCGTTGGTCCGGGTCGCGCCAGACGTGCAGGTCGCGAATACCCGCGGCCTTGCGCATAGGTTTGTCTTCGCGGAACACTTTCAACCAGGCATCGAAATCGGCCACATCGGCCTGCCACAATACATGAGTTGCCATAATTACAGATCCATCAGCAGGCGGCGCGGATCTTCCAGCGCCTCTTTTACACGTACAAGGAAGGTCACGGCGCCTTTGCCATCAACGATCCGGTGATCGTAGGACAGAGCCAGATACATCATCGGGCGGATCTTGATCTCACCGTTGATGACCATCGGACGGTCTTGGATCTTGTGCATGCCCAGAATACCCGACTGCGGGGGGTTCAGGATCGGCGACGACATCAGAGAGCCGTAGACACCACCGTTCGAGATGGTGAAGGTGCCGCCCTGCATTTCGGCCATCGAAAGCTTACCGTCACGGGCGCGCTTGCCCTTTTCGGCGATGGCTTTTTCGATCGCGGCAAAGGACATGCTGTCGGCGTCACGGATGACTGGAACAACCAGACCTTGAGGCGTACCGGCGGCAACCCCCATGTGCACGAAGTTCTTGTAAACGATGTCGGTGCCATCGATCTCGGCGTTCACCTCGGGCACTTCCTTCAGAGCATGGCAGCAGGCCTTGGTGAAGAAAGACATAAAGCCCAGACGCACGCCGTGCTTCTTCTCGAACTGGTCCTTGTATTGGTTGCGCAGAGCCATCACCTCGGTCATGTCCACCTCGTTGAAGGTGGTCAGGATCGCAGCGGTGTTTTGCGCGTCCTTCAGGCGCTTTGCGATGGTCTGGCGCAGGCGAGTCATGCGCACGCGTTCCTCGCGAGATGCATCCTCGGCCGCTACTGGCGCGCGTGGTGCAGGCGCAGGGGCCGGGGCCGCAGCAGGAGCCGGTGCGGCTGCGGTTGCCACGGCGCGGGCTACGTCCTCTTTCATAATGCGGCCATCGCGACCGGTGCCGGAGACCTGATCGGCGGACAGACCGGCTTCGGCCATCGCTTTTTCGGCCGAGGGCGCATTGGCCACGTCCATGCCCGTGGCCACCGTCGCTGGGGCGCCGGCAGCGGCCGGAACAGCGGCAGGGGCTGCAACGGTACCTTCACCCGAGATCACCGCCAGCTTGGCCGACGCGTCCACGGTGGTGCCTTCGGGGGCCACGATTTCCGCCAGAACGCCAGCGGTCGGGGAAGGGACCTCGACCGAGACCTTGTCGGTTTCCAACTCACAAAGCATTTCGTCCTGCGCGACGGCATCGCCAACCTGTTTGAACCAGGTGGATACGGTGGCCTCGGTAACCGACTCGCCCAAGGTAGGAACCATGACGTCGACGCTGCCTGCACCAGCGGCCGGGGCGGCCTCGGCTGCGGGGGTCGCAGTTGGTGCAGGGGCCGGGGCGGCGCCTTCACCTGCAGCGATTGTTGCTAGCAGGGCATCGACGCCAACGGTTTCACCCTCGGCAGCTACGATCTCGCCCATCACACCCGCCGTGGGCGAAGGCACTTCGACGGTCACCTTGTCGGTTTCAAGCTCACAGAGCATCTCATCCACGGCTACGGCATCACCGGGTTTCTTGAACCACGTCGCAACCGTGGCTTCGGTGACGGATTCGCCAAGCGTGGGAACACGAACTTCAATGGTCATCGTTTACTTTCCTTCGATGCTCAGCGCTTCGTTCACGAGCGCCTCTTGTTGGGCTTTGTGTTGGCTGGCCAGACCCGTGGCGGGCGAGGCCGAAGTTGCGCGACCGACATAGCGGGGCCGGGTATGTTTGGCCTTAATACGGGTCAGAACCCATTCGATATTGGGTTCGATAAATGTCCAGGCACCTTGGTTCTTGGGTTCTTCCTGACACCAGATGATCTCGGCCCCCTTGAAGCGCTCAAGCTCGTTAATCAGCGAATGCGCCGGGAACGGGTAGTACTGTTCGATCCGCATCAGGTAGACATCGTCAATGCCGCGTGCGTCACGCTCTTCCAGCAGGTCGTAATAGACCTTGCCGGAACACATCACGACACGTTTGATCTTGTTGTCCTTGACCAGCTTAGTCTCGGAGTTGCCCTGCTGCGCATCGTCCCACAGCACCCGGTGAAAGCTGGAGCCGGTGGTGAACTCTTCGGCGGTGCTGACCGCCAGCTTGTGACGCAGCAGCGATTTCGGCGTCACCAGGATCAACGGCTTGCGGAAGGTCCGGTGCAACTGCCGGCGCAGGATGTGGAAATAGTTCGCGGGCGTAGTACAGTTCGCCACGATCCAGTTGTCCTGACCGCACATTTGCAGGAAACGTTCCAGACGCGCCGAACTATGCTCGGGGCCCTGCCCTTCGAAACCGTGCGGCAGCAGAGTCACTAGGCCGGACATCCGCAGCCATTTGCTTTCGCCCGAGCTGATGAACTGGTCGAACATGATCTGCGCGCCGTTGGCGAAATCACCAAACTGTGCTTCCCACAGGGTCAGCGCGTTGGGTTCTGCCAGCGAATAGCCGTATTCGAAGCCCAGAACCGCGTATTCCGACAGCATCGAGTCGATCACGTCGTATTTCGACTGACCGGTACGGATGTTGTTCAGCGGGTAATACCGCTCTTCGTTTTCCTGGTGCACAAAGCCCGAGTGGCGTTGGCTGAACGTGCCGCGTGTCGCGTCCTGACCGGACAGGCGAACCGGGAAGCCTTCGGTCAGCAAAGAGCCAAAGGCCAGCGCTTCACCGGTCGCCCAGTCAAAGCCCTTTCCGTTGTCGAACATCTGTTTCTTGTGATCCAGCAGACGACCCACAGTCTTGTGCAAGGCAACGTCCTCAGGCGCGTGCGTCAGAGCCTTGCCGATCTCGGCCAGAGTGTCAGGCGTGATCGCGGTTTCGCCGCGCACGTATTCTTCTTTGTTCTTGTCCAGATGCGACCAGCGCCCGTCCAGCCAGTCGGCCTTGTTGGGCTTGTAGTCCTTGCCGGCCTCGAACTCATCGTTCAGATGCGCTTGGAAGGCGGCTTTCATGTCCTCGATCTCACCTTCCGGAATCAGGCCATCCTTGACCAGACGTTCGGTGTACAGCGACAGCGTGGTCTTATGGGTCTTGATCTTCTTGTACATGATCGGGTTGGTGAACATGGGCTCGTCGCCCTCGTTGTGACCGAACCGGCGATAGCAGAAGATGTCGATGACCACGTCCTTGTGGAATTTCTGGCGGAACTCGGTCGCTACCTTGGCGGCGTGGACCACGGCCTCGGGGTCGTCGCCGTTCACGTGGAAGATCGGCGCCTCGACCATCAGCGCGATATCGGTCGGATACGGGCTGGAGCGCGAGAAGTGCGGCGCGGTGGTGAAGCCGATCTGGTTGTTGACCACGATATGCATGGTGCCGCCGGTCTTGTGACCGCGCAAACCCGACAGGCCGAAGCCTTCGGCCACAACACCTTGGCCGGCAAAGGCCGCGTCGCCATGCAGCAGGATGCCCATCACCGCGGTACGGTCAGTGTCGTTCAGCTGATCCTGCTTGGCGCGGACCTTGCCCAGAACCACCGGGTTCACCGCCTCAAGGTGCGAGGGGTTCGCAGTCAGAGATAGGTGCACGCTATTGCCGTCAAATTCGCGGTCGCTGGACGCGCCAAGGTGGTATTTTACGTCGCCTGACCCGTCCACATCCTCGGGCTTGAAGCTGCCACCCTGGAATTCGTTGAAGATCGCGCGATAGGGCTTGCTCATCACATTGGCGAGGATGTTCAAACGGCCCCGGTGTGGCATCCCGATGACGATGTCCTTGATCCCCAGGGCGCCGCCCCGCTTGATGATCTGCTCCATCGCGGGGATCAGCGCTTCACCGCCGTCCAGACCGAACCGCTTGGTGCCCATATATTTGACGTGCAGGAACTTCTCGAAACCTTCGGCCTCGACCATCTTGTTCAGGATCGCCTTGCGGCCTTCCTTGGTGAAGGCGATTTCCTTGCCATAGCCTTCGATCCGCTCTTTCAGCCATGCGGCCTGTTCGGGATCCGAGATATGCATGTATTGCAGCGCAAACGTGCCGCAATAGGTCCGCTTCACGATCTCGACGATCTGGCGCATACTGGCCATCTGTAAGCCCAGCACGTTGTCGATAAAGATCGGCCGGTCCATGTCGGCTTCGGTAAAGCCATAGGTCTTGGGGTCCAGCTCGGGGTGTGTGCTGGCGGCGCGCATCCCCAGCGGGTCCAGATTGGCGGCCAGATGGCCCCGGATCCGATAGGCTCGGATCAGCATCAGCGCCCGCAAGCTGTCCAGAACCGCACGTTTGATCTGGTCTTCGCTGACCTCAACGCCCTTGTCCGCAGCCTTGTCCTTGATCTTCTTGCCAGCGGCTTTGGCGTCGATCTCGGCCCATTCACCAGTCAGCGCGCCGGTCAGATCATCTGCTGGCATCGGCGGCCAGTCGGTGCGCGCCCAGGACGGCCCTTCGGCCTCTTTCTGAACGTCCGGAGAAGCGTCACCCATGGCCTTGAAGAACTCGGCCCAAGCGGCATCTACCGCACCGGGGTTCTTGGTGTACTGGGCATAAAGCTGCTCCAGATACTCGGCATTGTGCCCCTGCATAAAGCTCGAGGCGTGGAACGCGGAATTGGGCGTATGTTCGGTCATTGGGCTACCTCATATGGGTTGGGACCGTATTGGTTGGTGCCTGGTTGAGACGGGCGGGTCAGCCACCACAGCACCAGGAGGGGCGACACAAACAGAACGAAAAGTGTCGGAAGGACGACCAGCAAAGTGGCGCGGGTGAACAGGATGTCCAGGTTGCCGCCATGCTGGAAGCTGGACGCAAGGCCGATGCCAAAGATCAGAACACCAGCGGCCCCGACGATCAGCAGGATCGGCAACAGAGCGTAAAGCCCGCTGCGCCCGGTATCATGCATCCGCCGCCACGCGGCGGCCAGATGCGGGAAAAAGACGACCAGGCCGACGATGCTCTGCACGGGCGCAGAGGACGTGGCGGTGACTTGTTTGACTTCATCGGTCTGCGTCGTGGCGACCTGAGTGAAGAACTGCCAGTCGATGATCCCGGCGATAATGTTCCAGATCACGATGAACAGGAAAAAGAACCAGTATTCGGGCCGCGAGGCGCGACCCGAGAAGGTGAAGAACTTGGAGAAGCAGGTGCGGATGGCGTCAGAGAAGGTCATGGCTTGGCTTCCTCATTTCGCCGAGAGATTTCTAATGCCAATGCCGCATTGGGTTTTCTCGAATATTGCTCTTCGAATTCGGAACGTTCAAACCAAAAAAACTGCACTCTCGCAGGCCCCATGCCTACTTGAGGTTCCAGAATCGGGCGATCAACAAAAACGCCCAGCTTCACAAGAACACTAGCAGCACCAGAAAGCGGTTTGTGTAGCTCGTCTCCAATCGTCGTCGCACTCACAGTTCGAGCCGGACCAAGAGATACTTTGTGCTCGTCACCCGGGTATTGATAAACTGCATCAGAAACCAATGTTGCATCTTGCAAAGAAGAACTAAAGAAGCGGCATCCAAGGTCTTCGCCAAGTTTTCTATTCCCGCCCTTGTCATGGATCATCAAAAACGCGCGGGTGTCTCCATCCCACCAGAACGCATCATAGACACCGCGCTGTGAGACATCGGATATGGTGTCCAGATGCTCAATCATGTCGGGAATAATGCCAGTTTCTGTATCCAGACCGAAAAAGTTGTATCTCTCATCAATTAGGGCACGGAAGAGTCCGCCATCGGCCAAAAGCGAAGCAAGTGCTTCGGGATAGGGCGCACGGAACTTTTTCCATCCGCGTTCGGTGAATTCTTGAGCAATCGACGCGCGACTCTTAGACGACCAAGTACAGAGGTCAATTATGTCCTGTGTTGGCTTTGTGAACTCAGGGGATGCGCTTGCAACACCTGCACACATCGAAAGCAGGCCGCCAAATACAAGGGCCAAGACATGCTTAAAGCGAGGAGATTTCTCTCCCCGCCTCGTGTAGCGTATGCCTTGGTGCGCCATCGCGCTTACCCAATCGCTTCCAGCACAGCCTCACCCAGCTGCGCCGGGCTTTCGGCCACGACGATACCAGCTGAGCGCATGGCTTCGATCTTGTCTTCGGCACCGCCCTTGCCGCCGGCGACAATCGCGCCTGCGTGGCCCATGCGGCGGCCCGGAGGGGCCGTGCGGCCTGCAATGAAACCGGCGGTCGGCTTTTTGCGGCCCTTCTTGGCCTCATCCGCCAGGAACTGCGCGGCTTCTTCCTCGGCCGAGCCACCGATCTCACCGATCATGATGATCGACTCGGTCTCGTCATCGGCCAGGAACCATTCCAGCACGTCGATATGCTCGGTGCCTTTGATCGGGTCGCCGCCGATGCCCACACAGGTGGACTGGCCCAGACCCACATCGGTGGTCTGTTTGACGGCCTCATAGGTCAGGGTGCCCGAACGGGACACAACACCCACGCTGCCGCGCTTGTGGATGTGGCCGGGCATGATGCCGATCTTGCAGGCGTCGGGCGTGATGACACCGGGGCAGTTCGGGCCGATCAGGCGCGATTTGCTGCCTTCCAGCGCGCGCTTCACTTTCATCATGTCCAGAACCGGGATGCCTTCGGTGATGCAGACGATCACTTCCATCTCGGCATCAATGGCTTCGAGGATCGAGTCAGCCGCGAAGGGCGGCGGAACATAAATCACCGAGGCGTTGGCTTCGGTTACATGCTTGGCCTCGTGGACCGAGTTGAACACGGGCAGATCAAGATGGGTCATCCCGCCTTTGCCGGGGGTCACGCCGCCGACCATCTTGGTGCCATAGGCGATGGCCTGTTCAGAGTGGAATGTGCCCTGCGAGCCGGTAAAGCCCTGACAGATCACTTTGGTATTTTCGTCGATGAGGACTGCCATTTGGCGTTCTCCTTTTTTTTAAGCAGAAAGAATCTGCTGAAACTCGTTTCTGAAAGCAGAGACAGCCCCGCTATTCACTTAGGCGTCAGTTGTAGACGTAACTTGCAACTTCCTTTCGGGAGACTGGTTTTGTCACGAAGACAAAATGGCGAACGTGATCGCGCTTTTTTTTAGCCTCGTAGACCAATACGCTCCCATTTTTGAGTTGGTACACGTAGTTATACTGGCCTCTGGGAAGATGATCCTGGGGTTCACCTCCGGTTCGTTTTGAAGCCTCCTGAAGAAAGAGATCCCCGATTTCCTTACTGTTATCGGCACCAAGAAAGACTACGGCGCATGTCGACTTGTCACCTTCTTCGATCACACTTGTAGCCAACAACTTCTCGCCCGGGGCCATGAATGCGGGGTTGCCAGCCATTGGAGTCGTAGGCTTCAAACCTTGTTTTTGAACCGCGGTTGAGAACGTGTCGAAATTCGGAAGCGTTTTTAGGCAAGCCTCGGAGAACACCTGAACAGGTTGGTTTGTCTCTGAGAATGCAAAAGACTTCGCAGCAAATCTATCCGTTGAGGGCGCACCGCAACCTGACAAGGCCACGGCACACGCCAACGCAACAGCTTTTGAACTAAACTTCACAGCTTAACCCTTAACCGCCTTCACGATCTTCTCGGCACCGTCTTTCAGGTTGTCCGCCGCGATCACGTCTAGGCCAGAGGTGTTGATGATCTCTTTGCCTTTCTCGACATTCGTGCCTTCCAGACGCACGACCAGCGGAACTTGCAGGCCAACCTCTTTCACCGCGGCGACAACGCCCTCGGCGATGACGTCACAGCGCATGATGCCGCCGAAGATGTTGACCAGAATGCCTTTGACCTGCGGGTCCGAGGTGATGATCTTGAACGCCTCGGTCACTTTCTCTTTGGTGGCACCGCCGCCCACGTCGAGGAAGTTGGCAGGCTCGGCACCGTACAGCTTGATGATGTCCATGGTGGCCATCGCCAGACCGGCACCGTTCACCATGCACCCGATCTCACCATCCAGCGCGATGTAGTTCAGGTCGTACTTGGAGGCTTCCAGTTCCTTGGGATCTTCCTCGGTCGTGTCGCGCAGTTCGGCGATGTCGGGGTGGCGGTAAACCGCGTTTCCGTCAAAGCCGACCTTGGCGTCAAGCACTTTCAGATCGCCCTTGTCCGAGATGATCAGCGGGTTGATCTCCAGCATCTCCATGTCCTTCTCGACGAAGGCGTTATAGAGCTGACCCATCAGCTTGACGCATTGCTTGACCTGCGCGCCTTCCAGACCCAGCGAGAAGGCGATGCGACGGCCATGATAGGGCTGATAGCCGGTGGCAGGGTCGACCGAGAAGGACAGGATTTTCTCGGGCGTGGCGGCCGCCACCTCTTCGATGTCCATGCCGCCTTCGGTGGAACAGACGAACGAGATGCGGCTGGTCTGGCGATCCACCAGCAGAGCCAGATACAGTTCGCGTTCAATGCCGGAACCGGCCTCGATATAGATGCGGTTGACCTGCTTGCCTGCCGGGCCGGTCTGATGGGTGACCAGTGTGCGGCCCAGCATCTTCTTGGCTTCTTCGGCGGCTTCTTCTACCGACTTGGTCAGACGGACACCGCCCTTTTCACCGGCGTCGGCCTCTTTGAAAGAACCCTTGCCGCGGCCACCCGCGTGGATCTGTGCTTTGACAACCCACAGGGGGCCATCCAGTTCACCGGCTGCGGTTTTGGCTTCCTCGGCGCGCAGAACTGCGCGACCTTCGGAGACCGGAGCGCCATAGCTGCGAAGAAGAGCTTTGGCCTGATATTCGTGAATGTTCATCGAAACTGTCCCGTCTGACTACGATTACACCGTTATAGAGGTGCCTAGGGGGCATCTATAAAGGGTTTTTTTATGCCAAAGCAGTTTTTAGTGGAGATTTTTCACTTTTGTGATCACAGTTTTTTGGGGTGTGATCACAAAACTTTTTTATCGATTCGAATCTAATTGACGAAATCCCGGGGCGGGCAGCGCGTCAGTTGAAATAAAGCGCGAAACTTCCGGCGTTACCTTGTGTCATCCGCTGGAAAGCCAGCCAGTTTGCATTGGTTATCTTGGGGCCCTTGGCGGCATAAGGTATGGCGGCCCGTCCGTGAAGCCAGGATAGTAGATCAATCGGTGCAGGATCGTCGAACCAGGCCGAGACGTCTATCCCGTACTCTGCGGGCAAGAACGGATGCGGGGCCAGAAGGCGGCCTTCCAAAACGGCCTGCGCGTCGTCCAGAACGCTCTTCCAGGCCCGAATCGTTTGGTCGTCCAGTGTTATGCCCAATGCACTTTTTTGGTTCGGGTTCGCAATCCACTCGCGGTCATTATCCGTTTCACGCGCCAACGCATCCCAGAATATGTGGTTTTGCGCCAGCATGTTCAGCCAGTGATCCCTCGCGCGTGCAATTCTTACGGGGTCGGGTTCGGAGTCCAGTGCTTTGATCAACGCGTAAACTGCGTTGCGTGTTTCGTCCGGTATTGAATCGCGAACTATACGATTCATCTGCCGTTCTATGTTGTGGAAGCTGAGTTCATTGGAGTCATCGGCAAATACTTCCGCTGGAAGCTTGCTCTCATGCGCTCGGATCTCTCGGCGTATCAGTCCATGTTGTCGCATGGCTCTTTGGCGCGCATCAAAAACAATGCTGGTTTGCTCCGATACGTCTTCCCGCTGCAGTTCCAATTCGGTCCGCTCTTCTCCTTCGGGCAGCGCTCTGATTTGCTCATCCAATTCACGCTGCCGCTCGCGCAACTGTTCAAGCGCTTCCCTCTGTTGAACCTGGAGTGTCCGCAGATCATTCCGTTCAACTTCCAATGCCGCGATCTTTAGAACGATCGCATCAACAACATAGGTGTTGGGAATTGTTGGCGCATCCGCCAACATGGCCTCGGCAAATAGCAAGTCGGCAAAAATGGGTGAAGGGTCAAAGGCCAGAATGCCCTCGGCCACGCCCGACAGCATGTAGGTATACGCCGTCAGCCATGCATGATCGGCCCCGTCGAAGCGTACGGTGATGGGCGCGACGGCCTCACCTTTGTCGGGACGCGCAGTGCGGGGCACAGCAAATTGAACCAACAGGTTCGAAACACTCTCACCTTCGTCCAAGGACCCGTTGCGGTTGATGTCGAGCCACAGATCGGTCACCACCAGCTCGAACGGTTTTGCTGTCTCGGGGTTCGTCTGCGCCAGTGTCCCACGGGCCAAATCGAGGTTTGCGGCGAAGGCCTGAATCATCTCGGCAAAGGTTGACGGTGTACGGCTTTCCGGCTCGGGGTTGGCGAATCCGCCGCGTCCCATTCCAAAAACCCGGCCAAACCCACGACCTATCCCATATTGGTATTGGGTCTGCAGCAGAACTTCCACTGCGCGCAGCGTCTCAAGCGTTCCGCGCTCGAACGACCCTTCGTGGGCTGTTTCCAGACGTTGCGTCAATGTCGGTAGGGTCGTTTGGGCGGCAGTGCCAGTGGCGATGCCCAACAGGGCGATCAAAAGCAGTTTCTTCATAAGTATATGGCCTGTAATAGAAAAACGCGCCGAGTTGCCCCGACGCGTTTAACCTTACGATCAATGCGTGTATCGTCAAGCCAGCGAGCTGTCGATGCCCTTGCACGCTTCGATCAGGCCCTTCACGGCGTTGACCGAGTTGTCGAAACCGGCCTGCTCTTCTTCGTTCAGCTTGATGTCGACGACACGCTCGATGCCGCCCGCGCCGATCACGGTGGGCACGCCCACATACATGCCTTCAACGCCCAGTTCGCCGTTGCAATAGGCGGCGCAGGGCAGAACGCGCTTCTGGTCTTTCAGATAGGCTTCGGCCATTTCGATTGCCGAAGTTGCAGGCGCATAGAAGGCCGAACCGGTTTTCAGCAGGCCGACGATCTCGGCGCCGCCGTCACGGGTGCGCTGCACGATCGCGTCCAGCTTCTCTTGTGTTGTCCAGCCCATCTCGACAAGATCAGGCAGCGGGATACCGGCGACGGTTGAGTAACGAACCGACGGCACCATGGTGTCGCCGTGGCCGCCCAAAACGAATGCGGTCACGTCGCGCATCGACACGTTAAATTCTTCCGACAGGAAATGAGCGAAACGGCCCGAGTCCAGAACGCCCGCCATACCGCAGACCTTGTTGTGCGGCAGGCCCGAGAATTCGCGCAGAGCCCAGACCATCGCGTCCAGCGGGTTGGTGATGCAGATGACAAACGCGTCAGGCGCGTTGGCGGCGATGCCTTCACCGACCGATTTCATGACCTTCAGGTTGATGCCCAGCAGGTCGTCGCGGCTCATGCCCGGCTTGCGCGGCACACCGGCGGTCACGATGCAGACGTCTGCGCCTGCGATGTCTTCGTAGGACTGGGTGCCTTTCAATTTGGCGTCGAACCCTTCCGAAGGACCGGACTCAGCGATGTCCAGCGCTTTGCCTTCCGGGATGCCTTCGGCGATGTCGAACAGGACGACGTCACCAAGTTCCTTCATTGCTGCGAGGTGGGCGAGCGTGCCGCCGATCTGACCTGCGCCGATCAGCGCGATCTTGGGTCTGGCCATTTGGAATATCTCCGGTCGGTTTTGAAATCGCGGTTGTGCTAGTCGGTAAATGGTTTTCGCGCAAGGGTTATGCAGCGTGGCATACAACCGCATACTGTTTGCACTGTACTTGGTGATTGCGCTAAACGGCCTGTTAGACAAGCCTATTTCCGGGATGCCGCATGTTCGAATTGAACCTGATGTTTTTTGCTGTGGCAATCCCGGCGGTGATCTTTGCCGGTATCTCGAAGGGTGGGTTCGGCTCGGGCGTGGCCTTTGCGTCGTCGTCGATTCTGGCCCTGATCCTCACGCCCGGGCAGGCGTTGGCGCTGATGTTGCCGATACTGATGGTGATCGATGTGACCACTCTGGGACCGTACTGGAAACGTTGGAACTGGCCGGATTCACGGCTGCTGATATTGGGTGCCGTACCGGGTGTCGCACTGGGTGCATGGCTTTATCGTGCAACAAATGACGACCTGCTGCGCCTGCTGATTGGCGGGATTTCGGTCGGTTTCGTGATCTGGCACATGGCGCAAAGCAAAGGTCTGATCCGCGGTTTTGCCAATCGCCTGCCTGCCCCCGCCGGGTTGTTCGCGGGTCTGGTCGCGGGCTTCACCAGTTTTGTCAGTCACGCAGGCGGTCCACCCGCCGCCGTCTATCTGCTGTCTCAGCGCCTGTCGAAAACCGAGTTCCAGGCCTCGACCGTATTGGTCTTTTGGGTCATCAACGGCGCGAAGTTCATCCCCTACGCCTATTTGGGCCTGTTTACCTGGCACACGGCGTTGGCGGATCTTCTGCTGACCCCATTTGCAATCCTAGGTGCGTGGCTGGGCGTCCGGGCTCATTTCATGCTGTCCGAGCGCCTGTTCTTTGGCATAGCGTATGTACTGCTGACTATTACCGGCAGCAAACTGATCTGGGACGCGCTGACCTAGACGTTGCGGGGCAGCGCCTCGGCCATCTGCTCATAGGCTTGGCCGGTCGCGATCAGGCAAGTCATTCCATCCGGCAGTGTCACCGTTATGGTCCAGCTTCCGGTCTGATCCGAGGCATAGACCTCCATCATCGCACCCTGCCGTGCAATGCCGATGCCGCGGCGTGTCTCGCCATAGGCCCCGACCAGCCGTTTCACCACGTCTTCGCGCGGGGCGCAGGTGCGGGCCTGAACCTGTTGCGCGGCCAGGACCATGAGCCCAAGGCCCATCGTCATTTTGAAAAGCGTCTTTTTCATCACTCACCCCTTTTGATTCCATCTGCAATCAGGGTGCGGGTGGGGCGCAGAAATCTGGTTAAAACTCCGCGCGTTGCGTCACGTATGCTGCGTTGCGGCAATTTTCCTCTTGAACTTTCCGGCAAAAAATGGCCCATTCCGCGCAACAATCTTTCAAAGGGAGAGGCCAATGGACCCCCGTCAGCGCCCCTATCGTTCCGTTCTGTATATTCCCGGCTCGCGTGACCGGGCGCTGGATAAGGCGCGTAACTTGCCGGTGGATGCGATCATATTTGACCTCGAAGATGCAGTTTCGGCAGATGAAAAGGCAAACGCCCGCGAAACACTCAAAACTGCCTTGGCGGCCGGGGGCTACGGCTCGCGGGTCAAGATCGTCCGCATCAACGGGTTGGACACCAAATGGGGTCGCGCCGATGCCGAAGCGGTGCGTGAGATGGATGCTGATGTGGTGCTGCTGCCAAAGGTGAATTCTGCCGCTGATGTGGAAGCGTTGGCTGCGATTACTGGCGACATGCCGATCTGGGCGATGATGGAGACTCCGCGCGGCATGCTGAACGCTGCCGAAATCGCGGCGCACCCATTGATGGCCGGGTTCGTCATGGGCACCAACGACTTGGCCAAGGAGTTGCAGACTCGTTTCCGCCCGGATCGCCTGCCGATGATGACCTCTCTGGGTCTGTGCTTGCTGGCTGCAAAGGCTGAGGGTCTGATCATTGTCGACGGTGTCTATAATGCCTTCAAGGATGGCGAGGGTCTGGCCGCCGAATGCGAACAGGGCCGTGACATGGGTTTTGACGGCAAAACCCTGATCCATCCTGCACAGGTGGATATCACCAATGCGGCCTATGCCCCGTCGGATACCGAAATCGACCTGGCCCGCCGCCAGATTGCGGCTTTTGAAGAGGTTGAGTCGCAAGGGCAGGGTGTTGCTGTCGTCGATGGCAAAATCGTTGAAAACCTGCATGTTGTAACTGCCCGCGAAATTCTGGCAAAAGCGGAGGCGATTTCAGCTTTGCAAGCGGGGTAAGCCAGCATGGGCTTTGTTCTTCTGATTCTTGGGGTGGCGCTTTGGTGGGCCGCCCATCTGTTCAAGCGCGTGATGCCGGCGCAGCGCGCGGCCATGGGCAATGGTGGCAAAGGCGCAGTGGCGCTGGCGCTGGTCGTAGCGATATTGCTGATGATCTTCGGCTATCGCATGACCGACTTCATCCATGTCTGGTCGCCGCCGTCCTTCATGATCCACATAAACAACCTACTGGTGCTGATTGCTATCTACATGATGAGCCCCGCTGGTCAGAAAGGGCGCCTGCTGAACAAGATGCGCCACCCGATGCTGGCCGGTTTCCGTGCCTGGGCCTTTGCACATTTGCTTGTGAATGGCGATCTGGCCTCGATTATCCTGTTCGGTGGTCTGTTTCTATGGGCCATGGTTGAAGTGGTCGTGATCAACCGCGCCGAACCCGAGTGGACCCCGGCGGAGCCCGGCACCTACGGCAAGGACGCGATGTTCTTTGTGGCTTCGATCGTGCTGTTCGGGATCATCGGTTACATTCACGGACTGGTCGGCCCATCGCCGTTCCCGTCATAAGGAGCAGACAAATTGGCAAAACTCTATCGTCTGTTGACCGAAGAAGACACTTCCGCCTTCTGCCACAAGGTGTCGGATGCGCTGGCAAAAGGGTGGGAACTATATGGCGACCCCTCTTATGCCTATGACGCCGCCAACAGCGTCATGCGTTGTGCGCAGGCCGTGACCAAAGAAGTCAAGGCCGACTATTCTGCCGAAATGAAACTGGGACAGCAATAATGGCAAAAACCAATCCGGGCCGCTTTTTCGAGGACTACTCCGTTGGGCAGGTGCTGCACCACGCAGTGCCGCGCACCGTAACCGACGGTGAACGGGCGTTGTATCACGCGCTCTACCCCGCGCGACATGCGCTTTATTCCTCGGACGAGTTCGCCCGGGCCAGTGGCCTGCCGCAAAGCCCGATTGACGATCTGGCGGCGTTCCACGTTGTGTTTGGCAAGACCGTTCCCGATATCTCGCTGAACGCGGTTGCCAATCTGGGTTATGCCGAGGGCCGCTGGCTGAAGCCGGTCTATTCCGGTGATACGCTGCGATCCGAGTCTGAAGTGATCGGGGTCAAGCAGAACTCAAACGGCAAGACCGGCGTGGTCTGGGTGCGCACACGCGGCCTGAACCAGCGCGACGAAGTTGTGATCGAATACGTGCGCTGGGTGATGGTGCGCAAAGCGAATATCGACGCCCCCGCGCCCGAAGCAGTGGTGCCGGACCTGAAAAAGGCGCTGGAGCCGGGCGATCTGGTTGTGCCTGAGGGACTCGATTTTTTGAACTATGATTTTGTTCAATCCGGGGAAGCCCATCGCTGGGGCGATTACGAGATCGGTGAAACCATCGACCACGTTGATGGTGTGACCGTCGAAGAGGCCGAGCACATGTTGGCCACCCGCCTGTGGCAAAACACGGCCAAAGTGCATTTTGACCTGACCTTCCGCCCGGATGGTCGGTTGATCTATGGCGGGCATGTGATCTCGATGGCGCGGGCGCTGTCGTTCAACGGTCTGGCCAATGCGCAGATGATCGTTGGTCTGAATGGTGGCGCACATGCCAACCCGTGCTTCTCGGGCGACACGATCAAGGCTTGGTCCGAGGTTCTGGACAAGGCCGAAACCGGTGTGCCTGGTGTGGGCGCCATCCGACTGCGACTGGTCGCCACCAAGGGTGGTGCGCCGTTCGAACTGAAGGGTGAAGATGGGCGGTACAAGCCCGAGGTGCTGCTAGATCTGGACTATTGGGCGCTGATGCCTATCTGAGGTCGCCCCACATTCATTTGATCGCAGCCTGCGACATTCATGCTAGGCTGCGGTCATGGTCCTGTTCCGCTCACTAGCTGCCTGCCTGTTCCTGACCCCGCCCGCGCTGGCCTGCGATCTTGCGCTGGCTTTGGCGGTGGATGTGTCCGGGTCGGTCGATACAAGCGAATACCGCATTCAGATGGACGGGCTGGCCGCAGGTTTGCGTGACCCCCTCGTGTCCGAGGCGCTGGTTCGCGGGCAAGCGCAGTTGATGCTGGTGCAGTGGACCGGAGCATCGCGCCAGAAGGTGACGATCCCGTGGACCCGGATCGACAGTTTCGACACGCTCGAACGGTTTGCCGATCAGGTGGCTGCCGACCCCCGGGTCTGGCGCAATTTTTCGACCGCAATAGGTGAGGCGCTTGAGATGACGCTATCCAGCTTTGACGACGTGTCCGAGTGCACGCGGCATCTGATCGACATTTCGGGCGACGGAGTGTCCAACGAAGGGGTCGAGCCGACCGAGTTGCACGGCGTGTTACGCAATCGGGGGGTCACGGTCAACGCAATCGCAATCGAGGAAAGCGAGCCCGACCTGACCGCCTATTTCTTTGAAAACGTCATTGTTGGCGAAGGGGCGTTTGTCGTCTCGGCCTCCGGTTTTGCTGACTATCCCGAACGGATCCGGAAAAAGCTTTTACGCGAAGTGACGCAGCAATCCGCCGCTTTAAAGTGAGTGCTACAGATTCGTGATCACAATGATCGCAACCTTGGGACGCTAACATTGATTTGACTGTATAAGTTTTGTGATCACAGTATTATTTTGTGTGATCACAATTTCCCGAAATCTGCGGTTTTGTCCCCATTTTACCTGTTTTTGCGCACGCAGCACGTGACAGATTGGCAAAAACGAGTAAAACGACTGGTAGCCAACGAAAGAGGAGCCGACATGGCCGATGTCAATCGGGGCAACCGCCCGCTCTCGCCACATATTATGATATATCGCCCCCAGATGACGTCTCTGTCTTCGATCATGGTTCGTTTGACCGGGATCGGGGTGTTCGCCGTTGCAATTCTGGTTGTCTGGTGGCTGCTGGCCGCGTCGACGTCGGAAAGCGCATTTGCGGGGATCGACGGGTTTCTACGCAGCTGGTTCGGCGACCTCATCCTGACGGCTGCGACTTGGGGGTTGTGGTATCACACTCTGGGCCGCCTGCGGCACGTGCTCTGGGATTTCGGCTATTGCCTTGACATCGAGACCGCCGAGAAACTGGGGCTGGGCATGTTCGTTGGTGCGACCGTCCTGACCCTGATCACCGTGCTTGTGGTTTAAGGAGACGGCACATGCGATATCTGACTGACCGCAAGCGCGCGCAGGGTCTGGGCGCAGGGAAATCCGGCACACTCACTCATTGGCGGACAATGGTTCGGGCGATGATCCTGACCGTATTGGTGCCGATCTTCATCTTCACCTTCGGCGCTGGCATTGGCGGAACCCACGAAGAAGTCGTGACCTATTTCAGCCGTCCGTTCCCGGCTCTTGTCACGGCGCTCACGCTGATCGTGGGGCTGCTGCAACTGATGTACGAGGCGCAGGAAGCGATTGAGGACTATGTGCACGGCGTCATGGAGAAAGTCTCTCTCGCTGCAATGTGGGCCCTGGGTTACACGCTGATGGCGGCCGGGCTGTTTGCCCTGGTCAAGCTGGCCCTGTGATGATGCGCGGTAAGGAACAAGAACAATGACAGCAGCATATGAATATGAAACCCACGAATACGACGTCGTTGTCGTAGGCGCTGGTGGTGCAGGTCTGCGGGCGACGTTGGGCATGGCGGAACAAGGCCTGCGTACGGCTTGTGTCACCAAGGTTTTCCCGACCCGCTCGCACACGGTTGCGGCGCAGGGTGGTATCGCCGCATCGCTTTCCAACATGGGCCCGGACCACTGGCAGTGGCACATGTATGACACCGTTAAGGGCTCGGACTGGCTGGGCGATACCGACGCGATGGAGTATCTCGCGCGTGAGGCACCCAAGGCGGTTTACGAGCTGGAGCACTATGGCGTGCCCTTCAGCCGGACTGAAGAAGGCAAAATCTATCAGCGTCCCTTTGGTGGCCACACCACAGAATTTGGCGAAGGTCCCGCCGTGCAGCGAACCTGTGCCGCCGCTGACCGGACTGGCCACGCGATCCTGCACACGCTGTACGGTCAATCACTGAAAAACAATGCCGAGTTCTACATCGAGTATTTCGCCATCGACCTGATCATGTCCGAGGATGGGCAATGTCAGGGTGTTGTCTGCTGGAAGCTCGACGATGGCACGATGCATGTTTTCAACGCCAAGATGGTTGTACTGGCGACCGGTGGTTATGGCCGGGCCTATTTCAGCGCGACCTCGGCCCATACCTGCACCGGTGACGGTGGCGGGATGGTGGCCCGCGCAGGTCTGGCGCTCCAGGATATGGAATTCGTTCAGTTTCACCCGACCGGCATCTACGGCTCTGGTTGCCTGATCACTGAGGGCGCACGCGGCGAGGGTGGATACCTGACGAACTCGGAAGGCGAGCGGTTCATGGAGCGTTATGCGCCCCAGTACAAGGACCTCGCGCCCCGCGACTATGTCTCGCGCTCGATGACCATGGAAATCCGCGAAGGTCGTGGACATGGCGACAATGGCGATCACATCCACCTGAACCTCAGCCACCTGCCCGCTGAGGCACTGGCCGAACGTCTGCCCGGGATTTCGGAATCGGCGCGCGTTTTTGCCGGTGTCGACGTCACCAAGGAACCAATCCCGGTTCTGCCGACCGTGCACTATAACATGGGCGGTATTCCGACCAACTATTGGGGTGAGGTACTGAATCCCACCGCTGATAACCCAACCGGCGTCGTACCAGGCCTGATGGCTGTGGGTGAGGCCGGGTGTGCCTCGGTCCACGGCGCGAACCGTCTGGGTTCGAACTCGCTGATCGACCTTGTGGTGTTCGGCCGCGCGGCCGCGATCCGGGCGGGTGAGGTTGTTGACGCCAAGGCACCGAACCCAGTTCTGAACCAGGCTTCGGTGGACAAGGCGTTTGACCGGTTCGACGCGGTTCGCAACGCCAACGGTGCAATCCCGACCGCCGATCTGCGGCTTGAGATGCAGCGGACCATGCAAGAAGACGCGGCCGTGTTCCGGACCGCCAAGACCATGGCCGAGGGTGTTGAGAAGATGACGGCAATCGCCGCCAAGATGGACGACTTGAAAGTCACCGACCGCTCTCTGGTCTGGAACAGTGACCTGATGGAAACGCTGGAACTGACCAACCTGATGCCGAGCGCTCTGGCCACCATCGTCGGTGCCGAGGCTCGTAAGGAGTCCCGTGGTGCGCACGCACATGAGGACTTCACCGAGCGTGATGACGAGAACTGGCGTGTCCACACCGTGTCGCGCGTTGAGGGCAACAAGGTAGACCTCAGCTATCGCCCGGTCATCGTTGATCCGCTGACCACCGAAGACGAAGGCGGCATCAGCCTCAAGAAAATCGCGCCCAAGGCGCGGACGTTCTAAGGAGAGGAACTAATGGTACAACTGACCCTCCCCAAGAATTCGCGCATCACGACGGGCAAAACCTGGCCCAAGCCGGAAGGCGCGACCAATGTTCGGAAGTTCCAGATTTACCGCTGGAACCCGGAAGACGGCAAAAACCCGCAGCTCGACACTTATTTCGTTGATATGGACAGCTGCGGCCCGATGGTTCTGGACGCGCTGATCAAGATCAAGAATGAGATCGACCCGACGCTGACTTTCCGCCGGTCCTGCCGCGAGGGCATCTGCGGGTCCTGCGCGATGAATATCGACGGCATCAACACGCTGGCCTGTATCTATGGCATGGATGAGATCAAGGGCGACGTGAAAATCTACCCGCTGCCGCATATGCCGGTGGTCAAGGACCTGATCCCCGACTTGACGCATTTCTACGCCCAGCACGCCTCGATCATGCCGTGGTTGGAAACCAAGACAAACCGTCCCGCGAAAGAGTGGAAGCAGTCTATCGAAGACCGCAAGAAACTGGACGGTCTCTATGAATGCGTGATGTGCGCCAGCTGCTCGACCTCGTGCCCGAGCTACTGGTGGAACGGCGACCGTTATCTTGGGCCGGCCGCACTGCTGCACGCCTATCGCTGGATCATCGATAGCCGCGATGAGGCCACAGGAGAGCGTCTGGATGAGCTGGAAGATCCGTTCAAACTGTATCGCTGCCACACGATCATGAACTGCGCCAAAACCTGCCCGAAAGGTCTGAACCCGGCCAAGGCAATTGCCGAGATCAAGAAGATGATGATCGATCGCGGAGTTTAAGCGACGCCTAATAGTCAGCACTTGCTGCATTGCGGCGAGTGCATGGCGAGATTGCAATACTATGCAATGCAAACCGTTCTGTTCAGGTCTATCCTGCCTGCAGGGAGGAGTGATGGAACCGAAACGGGATCGCTCCGATGCAAGAACAAAAAGCAGAAAACACCAAAGCAGCCGAAGCTCTGGCTTTGTTGGAACAGGCCTGGGCCTACTACACTCCTGAACCTGCGCTCGTGTCTCAAGAGCAGCACGAACCAGAGCTGTTCGAATACGCGAACGCCGCCTGACGCTTGAATTCACGCAGAGATTGGGCAATGCATAAGCATGCCCATTCTTTTGCTTTTACTGGCCGCTGGCGTGTTCGCCTACTTCGTCTGGCGGTCACGGACCTCCTCTCTGACACGCGATTGCCGATGGCGGCAGCACCGAAAAGAAGGTGTCTGGATTTGCGCCTATTGTGGGGCGCGGCAAGACGGGGAAAACGCCCCGACAGACTGCCTGCAGGGCAAACAGTAAAACAACAGGGCGATGTCGCGCCCTGTTTTTTGTTTATGCAGTGTCCGGAAAAGCCGCCTGCAGGGCAATCTCAACCATTTCGCCGAAGCTGCTTTCGCGTTCCGACGAGGGCAGAGCCTCACCCGTCAGAAGATGATCGGACACGGTCAGGACGGCAAGCGCCCGGCAGTTGTGGCGTGCGGCCAGAATGTACAGCTCGGCGGCTTCCATCTCGACACCCAGGATGCCGTGCCGCACCATCTGTTCGTTCAGATCGGGGCGTTCGTCATAGAAGACATCGGAAGAATAAATCCCGCCAACATGGGTGGGTGTGCCTTTGGCTTCGGCAGCTTTGGCTGCAGCCTGCAGCAAGCCCCAATCGGCGCAGGGCGCAAAGTTCAACTCTTTCAGGATGCCGCGCGATGGCGTGCTGAGGGTGGTCGATGTCATCGCCAGGATCACATCGCGGATTTTGACGCTGTCCTGCATCCCGCCGCACGAACCGATCCGGATCAAAGTTTTGGCACCATAATCGTGGATCAGTTCATTGGCATAGATCGACAGGGACGGCATTCCCATCCCGCTGCCTTGAATTGTAACCGGGTTCCCTTTCCAGGTACCGGTATAACCCAGCATGCCGCGCACGTTATTAACGAGTTTTGCATCCTGCAAAAACGACTCTGCGGCCCATTTCGCCCGATACGGATCGCCGGGCATTAAAACGGTTTCAGCGATTTCACCTTTTTCGGCACCAATATGAATTGTCATCTCTGATCCAATTCCCGTCAGATTTCCAAATCCGAAATATCAGCGCCGGCATTCAGTGCATCGTGAACCCATTGCGGTTTGCGTCCGCGACCGGACCACGTCTGGTCAGGGTTGGCAGGGTTTTTGTATTTCGCGTTGGATTTTGGGCTTTTGGTCGACTTTGCTGCGCCTGCTGAGAGTTCCGAAAGAGAGAACCCAAATTCAGCGGCGGCTTTTTCTGCGGCTTTCAGCGCCGCAATACGCTCGCGCTTTTCCGCGCTTTTTAGGGCAGTTTCCACCTGATCACGCAATTCCAGCAGTTCTTTGCGTGACATTTTCTCAAGGCTGATCGCCATTTCTTTCTCCATTTCGAAATACACCACGAATAGGCGTAATAGCCTACCGTAAGTTGAAATCGGGGTTTTATCCATCCCTTACTTAAAGGCAATGGATTTGGAGATAAAAACAAAATCGCGGCCGTTACTGGGCCGCAATGTTCTGCGGATCGACCAGAGTCACAATATCGCCCATAATTGCATTTAGCTCGAAATTCTTGGGCGTATAGATCTTGGACACACCCATTGCCGTGAGTTTTGCAGCATCGTCATCGGGAATGATCCCCCCGACGATCACGGGAACACCGTCCAAACCGGCCTCGCGCAGGCGCGTCATGACGTCTTGCACAAGCGGGATATGGCTGCCGGACAGGATCGACAGGCCAATTACGTGGGCCTTGTCCTCGATCGCGGCGGCGATGATTTCCTCGGGTGTCAGGCGGATACCCTCATAGCTGATATCCATACCGCAATCGCGGGCACGAAAGGCGATCTGTTCGGCGCCGTTGGAGTGGCCGTCCAGACCCGGTTTCCCGACCAGAAATTTCAGTCGGCGCCCCAATTTGTCGCTGACCGCATCAACGGCGGCGCGCAGGTCGTCCAGACCTTCGGTCTTGTTCGACACGGAACCGGACACGCCGGTCGGGCCGCGATAGGTGCCGTAGACCTTGCGCATTTCCTCGGCCCATTCGCCGGTGGTGACGCCGGCCTTTGCGGCGGCAATCGACGGCTCCATGACATTGGCCCCGGTCTGCGCCGCTTCGCGCAACGCGGACAGAGCCGCCAAAACGGCCGCGTCGTCACGTTCGGACCGCCACTCGTTCAGCCGTGCAATCTGTTCCTGTTCCACGGCCGGATCGACGACCATGATGCCGCCATCTTCAGTTTGCAGCGGCGAGGGCTCACCCTCGGTCCATTTGTTCACGCCGACAACAACGGTTTCATTGCGTTCGATCCGGTTCAGACGTTCCGCATTCGAATCGACCAAACGCGATTTCATGTATTCGATCGAAGCAACCGCACCACCCATCGAATCCAGGTTGGCCAATTCGGCCCGCGCGCCGGCTTTCAACTCTTCGACTTTGGCATCCACTGCCGGGTTGCCGTCAAACAGGTCGCCGTATTCCAGCAGGTCTGTCTCGTAGGCCAGAATCTGCTGCATCCGCATCGACCATTGCTGATCCCAAGGGCGCGGCAGGCCAAGCGCCTCGTTCCATGCGGGCAGCTGCACTGCGCGGGCGCGCGCCTTTTTCGACAGGGTCACGGCCAGCATCTCGATCAGGATGCGGTAGACGTTGTTTTCCGGCTGCTGCTCGGTCAGGCCCAGCGAGTTCACCTGCACCCCATAGCGGAAGCGGCGGAATTTAGGGTCTTCGACGCCGTAGCGGTCCTTCAGAATCTCATCCCACAGATCAACAAAAGCGCGCATCTTGCACATCTCGGTGACAAAGCGGATACCGGCGTTCACGAAGAACGAAATCCGGCCGCAAAGCGCCGGGAAATCCTCTGCCGGGACGCGGGGGCGCAACTCGTCCAGTACGGCGATGGCGGTGGCCAGCGCGTAAGCCAGCTCCTGCTCGGGCGTCGCACCTGCCTCTTGCAGGTGATAGGAACACACGTTCATCGGGTTCCATTTGGGCACGTTGGTATAGCAGTACTCGGCTACATCCGCGATCATCTTCAGCGACGGTTTTGGTGGGCAAACATAGGTACCACGGCTCAGGTATTCCTTGATCAGGTCGTTCTGAACGGTGCCCTGCAGTTTCGCGACATCCGCGCCTTGTTCCTCGGCCACAGCGATGTACAGCGCCAGCAGCCAAGGGGCCGTGGCGTTGATCGTCATCGAGGTGTTCATCTGCTCCAGCGGAATCTGATCGAAAAGAACCCGCATGTCGCCCAGATGGCTGATGGGAACGCCCACTTTGCCCACCTCTCCGCGAGCCAAAGTATGGTCGCTGTCATACCCGGTCTGAGTCGGCAGATCGAAGGCTACAGACAGACCCGTCTGACCCTTGGCTAGGTTGCCACGATACAGCGCGTTCGACGCCTTGGCGGTGGAATGACCGGCATAGGTTCGGATGAGCCAGGGGCGATCTTTCTGCGTCTGCGTCATAATGGGGCCTCGTGCTTTGCGTGGGCAAGAAAATTACGTTCAAGCGTTCTAAAGCGCAATTTTCGGGATATGTCAATTCGCTGCGTCGCGGCATACTTGGTTCTTCAGATTGTAGGTGTCCCAGTTTGGTGGCAGGGTGCGCCTATGACTCAGACCGTGGAACTTCCGCTTTGGCTGTTTTTGCTGATCCTGGTATTTGCCGCGGTCACTCTGGCCTCGCACTTCTTGTTTCCTTCGGTGCGCTGGTTTTTTCGCCGCCGGCTTGAGCGGGCGGTCAAACGCCTGAACAAACGCCTGCAGCGACCGATTCAACCGTTCAAGCTGGCGCATCGGCACGACATGATTCAGCGACTGATCTATGACCCGCAGGTCGGGCAGGCGGTTCAGAATTTTGCACGCGAGGAACGTGTTCCCGAGGCCGTGGCCTTTGAAACGGCCCGCCGCTATGCCCGCGAGATCGTTCCGTCCTTTTCCGCGGTGGCCTATTTTAGCATCGCCATCCGCCTGGCGCGCATGCTGAGCAATGCCTTCTATAATGTCCGGCTCAGCTATGTGGATGAGAAGGCAATCAGTGACATCGACCCCGATGCAACGGTTGTATTCGTCATGAACCACCGCAGCAATATGGATTATGTGCTGGTCACCTATCTGGCGGCGCCACAATCGGCCTTGTCCTATGCCGTAGGCGAATGGGCGCGGGTCTGGCCGCTCAGCCGGCTGATCCGGGCGATGGGCGCTTACTTTATTCGTCGTAAATCGGGCAGTGAGTTGTATCGGCAAGTGTTGGCCTGTTACGTGCGCCACGCGACTGAGGCCGGAGTAACGCAGGCGATGTTTCCCGAGGGTGGTCTCAGCCTGACCGGTGCGCTTGGGCGACCAAAGCTCGGGTTGCTGAAATACATCATTGACGCAACGGTGCCCGAAGGGCGCGACGTTGTGTTTGTGCCGGTTGCCCTGAACTATGACCGGGTGCTCGAGGATACGATTCTGACCAAGGCCGCCCTGGGCAACGAACGCCGGTTTCGCGCCCGGATCGGGGTGATCACGTGGTGGATACTCAAGCAGATCGGGCGGCGGATGATCGGGCGCTATCAGCGATTCGGCGTGGCCTCGGTTCGGTACGGGCGACCGGTCTCTCTTCAAGCGTTCCGCGCGGAACATGAAACCAACCTGATGACGGACCTGGCCCGTGATCTTATGGCAGGTATCGGGGCGGCGATTCCTCTGGTTCCGGGGCCTGCGGTGTGCTGGCTTACGCGCGAGATGGGCGAGATCTCCGAAGTTGACGCAGTGCAACTGATCGACCGGCTAATGCGTCGTAACGGTTTCTCCACGCCGTTGGAGCGCGCGGAAATCGAGGCTGCGATCCAACAATTAGTCGATCGCCGCATTCTTAAACGTGAGTACGGGAAAATATCCGTTTCAGGTCAAAGGGTTGACCTGCTAGACTACTACGCGGCTTCAGCGCCATTGGACGCGAAAACAGCTTTTGCTGCATCCGCAAAAGAAGTTTCTGCACCTGCTGGGTCATAAAATTACAAAATACACTCAAAATATGTTGCAATATTTCTCTCTGACCAATATCTCATCGTTTAGAGCGCGCGATTCTGCATCGCGGCAATGATTTGGAATAAAGGAGGCCAACATGGCTCTGGACACCGACAGCGGTATCGCGTCTTACGACGCGCCGGAAAAAGACCTCTATGAGATGGGTGAAATCCCTCCGATGGGGTTTGTGCCCAAAAAAATGTACGCATGGGCGATCCGCAAAGAACGCCACGGCGAGCCGGACACCGCGATGGTGCAGGAAGTGGTGGACGTTCCCGAACTGGACAGCCACGAGGTGCTGGTGCTGGTGATGGCTGCAGGTGTGAACTACAACGGCGTCTGGGCTTCGCTGGGCAAGCCGATCTCGCCGTTTGACGGACACAAGGCTCCATATCACATTGCTGGTTCGGATGCGTCGGGCATCGTCTGGGCGGTGGGTTCGAAAGTGACCCGCTGGAAAGTCGGCGACGAGGTCGTCATCCATTGCAATCAGGACGATGGAGACGACGAACACTGCAACGGCGGTGACCCGATGTATTCGGACAGCCAGCGGATCTGGGGTTATGAGACGCCGGACGGATCGTTTGCGCAGTTCACCAACGTTCAGGCTCAGCAGCTGATGCCGCGTCCCAAGCACCTGACCTGGGAAGAAAGCGCCTGCTACACGTTGACGCTGGCAACTGCCTACCGGATGCTGTTCGGTCACGAGCCGCACGATCTGAAGCCGGGCCAGAATGTTCTGGTTTGGGGCGCTTCGGGCGGTCTGGGCTCCTACGCGATCCAGTTGATCAACACTGCAGGCGCAAATGCGATCGGTGTGATCTCGGATGAAAGCAAGCGCGATTTCGTCATGGGGCTGGGTGCCAAAGGCGTTCTGAACCGCAAGGACTTCAACTGTTGGGGCCAACTGCCGACGGTGAACACACCGGAATATGCTGAGTGGTTCAAAGAGGCTCGTAAGTTCGGCAAAGCCATCTGGGATATCACCGGCAAAGGTGTGAACGTGGACATGGTGTTCGAACACCCGGGTGAAAGCACTTTTCCGGTCTCGACCTTCGTGGTGAAAAAGGGCGGCATGGTTGTGATCTGTGCCGGTACCACCGGCTATAACCTGACATTCGACGTCCGCTACATGTGGATGCACCAGAAGCGCCTGCAAGGATCGCACTTTGCGCATCTGAAACAGGCCGCGGCAGCCAACCAGCTGATGGTCGAGCGCCGTCTGGACCCCTGCATGTCGGAAGTGTTCACCTGGAATGATCTGCCCGAGGCGCACATGAAGATGCTGCGCAACGAGCATAAGCCGGGCAACATGTCGGTCCTGGTTCAGGCGCCGCAGACCGGAATGCGCACTCTGGAAGAGGTTCTGGACGCTCGCGGTTGAATCGCACGCAAATAAATCTCTGGCGCCCGCGAATCGACTTATCGGTTCGCGGGCGCCGCCATTTTTTGAATAGGTTTATTCTTTTCAGTGAGTTAGCGATTCTAGCTTCGCTTTTTTTGGGGAGTAGAAACCAGTGAATAGGCTAAAAAACACCACACATGCTATGGTTGTGTTAACCCTTCGTTAACCGTTTCGGAGCGACCCTGATGGCGCACAATGAGTGGATACTGGACGTGTTGTCGGACCTCAACGCCTTCGCTGTTGAGAATGGTTTGATCGCGCTGGCCGAGCAACTGGACGACACTAAGCTGGTTGCCGCAGCCGAGATCGCGTCCATGAAGGCTGAGGTACGGACGCCCGCGGATGGGAACAAAACTCGATATGAGCCAGGTCCTGGAGGACTTGGAAAACACCAGCACGCTTGATGAGTTAAGCAATGTCGCCATCCGATTGCGTGACAGGCTGAAGGTCGAACATCTCATTTACCATTGGGTCGATGGCGCCGGGGATCAGTACGGCTATACGACCTATCCCGATGCCTGGGCTGAGCGATATCTGAAAAAGAACTATCACCGCATAGACCCTGTCATTCTGGGCTGCTTTCAGCGGTTTCATCCGGTCGATTGGAAAACCCTGGACTGGTCCGGCAAGGTGGCCAAGGCCTTCTTGATGGACGCGCAAAGCCACGGCGTCGGCAATCAGGGATATTCGATCCCGATCCGCGGGCCGAAAGGGCAATTTGCCCTGTTCACGGTGAACCATTCCTGCAGTGATGAAACCTGGAAAGGATTCATCGACCGTCATGGCCGCGAGTTGATTTTGATCGCGCATTACTTCAACCGCAAAGCACTGGAATTCGAAAGTGACCGTCAGCCCGACTCGTCCCGTGGCCTGTCACCGCGAGAGGTGGACGCGATGACCCTGCTGGCGCTGGGCTACAGCCGTGCTCAGGTAGCCCATTCGCTGTCAATTTCTGAGCATACGCTGCGTGTTTACATCGAAAGCGCCCGCGCCAAGCTTGGGGCGCAGAACACCACCCACGCCATCGCCACGGCGCTGAGCCGGGGATTAATAGTGGTTTAACAGGTGCACGCCCCACAAACGGGAAATTAACCGTGACTTTGTACCCCCTTCGTTCCTGCACAGGACGACAAGGGGAAAAAAGTCATGTTGCGTTATCTGTTTGCTGACGAGCTTCACAAGTTTCCGGACCTGGCCGACGGAATGTTCCGAGACCGCGCGGATCAGTTCAAGACCCGGCTGGGCTGGGACGTCCAGGTCAACGATAAAGGAGAGGAGCGGGATCAGTATGACGACTTGAACCCTTTGTACGTCATCTGGGAAGAAGAGGATGGCCGCCACGGTGGGTCCATGCGTGTTCTGCCTACGACCGGACCTGTAATGGTGAATGAGGTCTTTGGCCACCTGACCGGGGGCAAACCGATCCACAGCCCTCTGATCTGGGAGGTGACCCGGTTTTGCCTGTCCCGAACAGCCAGCCCGCATACGGCGGGTGCGATCATGCTCAGCGGTGGTGAAATGATGGAAGGGTTCGGTCTGACCCATATTGCGGGCGTTTTCGATGCACGGATGATCCGGATTTACCGGCTGATCGGATCTTCGCCCATTGTTCTCGGCACCGAAGGGAAGGGGCGTGACCAGATTTCAGTCGGGCTTTGGCCGTATTCCGCCGCGGATTGCAACCGTGTCGCAGAACGTGCAGGTATCCCTCGCGAGCTGTCCCGCCTGTGGTTCAAGACCGCTTTTGGCACCGGCCGACAGCACCGGTTCGCCCTGTCGGCCTGACCGCGCGAAATCCTTAATCCCTCTCTGGTGATAGCTGGCGCGTCCCTGTAGGGTCGCGCCATGTCTATGCCCCCCGTTACCTTTTCCGAAGACCAGGCCGCCGCCTATGACAGCATCGCCGAGATGCTGCGATCGGCCGGTGTTGACCTGGATGATGACGCTCTGCTGAAGCTGCCGGGAGCGGGGAAATCCGGTGTCATGGCGGTGATCGGCAAGGCGGGGTCGGGTAAAACCCTGTTGCTGGCCGAACTGTACAAGGCGCTGGCCGAAACCGGAGTGCAGATCGTCTCGGGCGATTTCGAGAGCCGCAAGGCGAAGGAAAAGCGCAGCCTGGCGATTCTGGCGCCCACTAACAAGGCGGCCAGCGTGTTACGCTTGCGTGGTGTTCCCGCGACGACGATTCACCGCATACTCTACACGCCGGTTTATGACCCGGAATATGAGCGCATCGCTGAATGGCTGGCGGGCAATGACGAACGCCCTGAGATTGAGGGGCTGACCGATGAGGCGCTGGACCGCGCCGCCACCTTTTATCAGAACAACAAGTCCATCCCCGGTGCGTTGGCTGCCGCGGGTTTGCGCGGGTCGGATTTCATCACCGGCTGGAAACGTCGGGATGAACCGTTGGATATCGGGTTTGTGGACGAAGCCTCGATGCTGGATGACCGGCAGTTCGAGGACCTGCAGGAGATCTTTCCAACCCTGCTGCTGTTTGGCGACCCGGCACAGCTGGCGCCGGTCAATCAATCCGGCAGCATGGTGTTTGAGGCCCTACCGGAACCACGCAAACAAATCCTGCACCGGGTTCACCGGCAAGAGGCGGACAACCCGATTCTAGACCTTGCCCACGCGCTGGCCGATCCGCAGATGGGGTTTGAGGATTTCGAAAGACTGGTCGAACAGACCGCTCGTCAGGATGACCGAGTGATCTGGGGGCAGCGGGTCGAGGTCGACCTGATGGCCCGCAGCCCAGTGCTGGTCTGGCGTAACGCCACTCGTATTCGTCTGATCCAGGCGTTCCGGCACGTCCACGGCGCGCCGGATACCGAGTTGCTGGAGGGCGAGCCGCTGATCTGCGACGGCATCGAGCTGCCGCTGAAGCACCGCAAGAAACGTCTGGACCTTGAGGCGCGCGGGCTGATCAAGGGCGCTCAGGTGATCTATCTGGGGCCGGGGCGCAAGCCGGGATTCTCGCGCCTGCACGTGATGGGGGCTGAAGACCCGCAGGTCAGCGCCGCCTCCATCGTCAAGATTGAGAAACCGGATGAGGAAGAGCCCTTCATCCCCTTCGCCGCGCGCATGGGCGCGACCTTTCTGCATGGCGCGGCGGTGACCATTCATAAGGCGCAGGGCTCACAGTGGGACACGGTTCAGGTCTTTGCGCCTGATATTTACGCCGCTGCGCGCATGGGCCGGACCGAGGCCGGGCAACCGCTGTGGAAGCGCTTGGCCTATGTGGCGATCACCCGCGCACAGGAGCGTCTGATATGGGTGGTGCGGAACCGTCTGGCCAAACCCACCCATCCGCTGCGCGTGGACGACCTGCGCGCCGTTCCGGCGGCATCGCTGACACTGGAGGCCGAAGAGACATGAGCACCATCATCGTAACCGGCGCAAGCTCGGGCATCGGGCGCGCCACGGCGGAATTGTTTCTGGCCGAGAGGTGGACGGTTGGTCTTCTGGCGCGCAGTGCGGACAAGCTGCACCAGATGGCCACGGGCCGCGATAACGCCATCCCTTTGATTGCGGATGTGACCAACGCGGATGCGGTTCAGGCCGCGTTTAAAACCTTTCAGGACAAGACTGGTCGTCTCGACGTGCTGTTCAACAATGCCGGTATTTTTGCGTCCGGTGGCACCATTGACGAAATCGCGCTGGAGGACTGGTATCAAAGCGTCAACGTCAACCTGAACGGCATGTTCCTGAGCGCGCGCGAGGCGTTTCGGATCATGCGCCACCAGTCGCCGCAAGGCGGGCGCATCATCAATAACGGCTCGATTGCTGCTTATGTGCCGCGTCCAAACTCGGTGCATTATTCGGCCACGAAACACGCCATCACCGGCCTGACCCGCAGCCTGTCTCTGGATGGGCGACCGTTCGGGATTGCCTGTGGTCAGATCGATATCGGCAATGCCCGCACACAGATGGTGCAGGGGTTGGTGGATGCAGCCGTCGAGGCCGGACAGCAGCCCGACCCGACCATGGCCGTCGGGGACGCCGCGCGCTCGGTGCTGCATATGGCCAGCCTGCCGCCCGAGGCCAATGTGCAGTTCATGACCGTAATGGCCACGACGATGCCCTATATCGGTCGCGGGTAGGCTTTAATTCTCGCGCAACAGTCGGAACGCGGTGGACGCGCCCCAACCGGCCGCAATCGCGATGACCAGCGACATCAGCCCGTACCAGACCGGTTGCTGGCGGGACAGGTTGTAGAGGAACCTCTCCAACCCCACCTTGCGCACATCGATTGTGGTCTCAAACTGCGAGACGACTTCTTTGCCGCGGGTCAGGAAGATACGCGCCTTGTAGTCGCCCTCGGTCAGGTCGGCGGGCATTGCGATCGAGGTACGGAACAGGGTCTGTTCGTCCACCGCCACGGTTTTTTCACGGATCGAATACAGCCCCTCATCCTCGCGGATGCGCACCACGGCGTCAGCGAATGACTGCGCGCCGCGGATATGCATCGCCGCCCCGACCGAGCGGATAGCCCGCTCGATTGAGATGCGGTAGCGCAGATCCTCGGTATCCGAGAGGATATCTTCCAGCAACCCGCTGGTGGCAACCGCGTAAAAGCTGGGCGCGAGGTCGACCAGAACGCTGTCGGTATTGACCCAAATCCCCAGTTTGCGGTCCTTGCGTCGGACCATCACCGGACTGGACGGCCCGGCCACGGCCACGATCACTTCAAGCGGCGGACCGGGTGGAATGGGGGTTTCCCGTTTGACGGCGCCAAAGATCAGGATTTCCGAGCCGTCAAAGGTCGCGGTGATGGCGACGCGATCCTGGCTGAGACCCAGAACAACCTGCTCATCAACTGCAAGGGCAGGGGTGCAGCACAGGATCAGCAGGGCAATCAGGCGTTTCAGCATGATCAGTGGCCCCCTTCGCTGCCAAGCGAGTAAAGCTCGGATGGTTCAATCAGCAGGTCCAGCGCTAGCTTGCCACAGACCACCAGAACCAAAGCCGCCAGAAGAACCCGCAGCTGCTCGGCCGGCATTCGCGCGCCGATCACCGTGCCGATCTGCGCCCCGACGACACCTCCGACCAACAGCAAAACCGCCAGAACGATATCGACCGTATAGTTCGTGGTGGCGTGCAGCATGGTGGTGAAGGCCGTCACGAAGATGATCTGAAACAGCGAAGTACCGACCACGACCTTGGTGGGCATCCCCAGCAGATAGATCATCGCAGGTACCATGATAAAGCCGCCGCCGACCCCCATGATCGCCGACAGAACGCCGACGCACAGCCCGACCATCACCGGGGGGATGACCGAGATATAGAGGCCCGATGTGCGAAAGCGCATCTTGAACGGCATCGCATGGACCCAACCACGCTGTCGTCGTTTCACAGGGGCTCCGCCGCCCTTTTTCGCCTTGCGCAGCGCACGCAGGCTTTCGATGAACATCAGGCTGCCAACTACGCCGAGGAAGACGACGTAACAAAGGGTGACCAGCAGATCGACCTGGCCCAGGCTCTTGAGGTAGTTGAACACCACCACCCCGAGGGCGGCGCCTATTAATCCTCCGGTTAACAGGACTGTGCCCATTTTCAGGTCCACTGTCTTGCGTCGGAAATGCGCTAACACACCGGAAAAGGAAGAAGCGACGATCTGGTTGGCTTCAGTCGCGACGGCGACGGCAGGGGGGATGCCGATGAAGAACAATAGCGGCGTCATCAGGAACCCGCCGCCCACGCCGAACATGCCAGACAGGACACCGACCATCCCACCCAGCCCCAAAAGCAGGAAGGCATTGACGGAGACTTCGGCGATTGGAAGGTAAATCTGCATTTGGAATTACCGGATGAGGTCGGCCGTGCCGCATTGGGTGACTCGGACAGTCTCAAACCATTTGGATGAGGCGTTTATGCGGCGCGTCGGGGACAAACCCCACTGCCACATGGCGAATATCGAACGTCTGGGCAGGCACCCGGTACTCCGATTTGGCTGAAGAATGCGAACAGGCCCGAAAAGCGGGCGTTCTTGTGTTTCCGACACCCTGATATGGGAAAGTCCGATCTCGGCTATCACAGGAAACACACTCATACCCTTTTAAAGCGGTTGCCGCATGCAAAATCAACTCTGCATGCGGCACTGCGGCGAACTGGACCGACAGGAGTTCGGAACTGGACCTGTCAGCGCTCTTTCACATAAGGCTCGCCCCCGGCGCGCGGCGGAACGGCTTTGCCGACGAACCCGGCCAGAATGACCACGGTCAGGATATAGGGCAGAGCGTCCATGACCTGCACTGGAATGACCACCCCGCCCAGATCGATGTTCTGGAACCGCAGCGCGATCGCCTGCAGCAGACCGAACAGAAGACAGGCCCCCATCGCATGCCATGGTCGCCATTTCGCGAAGATCAGCGCGGCCAGAGCGATGAACCCACGTCCAGCGGTCATTTCTTTGACAAACCCGGCCTGCAGGGCTGTGGCAAGATAGGCCCCAGCGATCCCGCACAGCACGCCGCAGATGGCGACGGCAGCAAAACGCAGGCCGACGACTGAGACACCGGCGGTATCCACTGCCGCCGGGTTTTCACCAACCGCACGTAGCCGCAGCCCGAACCGGGTCCGGTACAGAATCCACCACGTCAGCGGCACCATAAGAAACGCCACATAGACCAAGATGGAATGGCCGGATAACAACTCGGAGTACACCATGTGAACTGAATTGGCGTCAGACATCAGTTCAGAAACCGGTTGCCCAGTCAGTTCAGCATCTTCGGGACCGATTGCATAAGGGAACTCTGCGGATTCGAATCGAGCTCCGCCGAAGAGAGAAGGCGTACGCCCGCCCTGCTTGAACCAACTTTGTGCGATCAACACGGTAAGGCCAGATGCAAGGAAGTTGATCGCAACACCCGAAATCAACTGATTGCCCCTGAAGGTGATCGAGGCCAGCCCATGCAATCCGGACAGAACCAGTGAGGATGCGATACCTGCCAGCAGGCCCAGCCAAACCGACCCAGTCACAGCGGCAATTGCTGCCGAGAAGAAAGCCGACATCAGCATCTTGCCTTCAAGACCGATGTCGAAAATGCCCGCACGTTCGGAATACAACCCGGCCAGACAGGCAAGCAGTAGCGGCGTGGCCAGGCGGATCGTTGAATCGAGAACCTGGATGAGTGTAACGAAGAACTCCATCACTTTGCCTCCTTCCGAAGGCTCAGGAACAGCTTTTCAAGCGGCATCCTGACCATGTTGTCCAACGCTCCGGTGAACAGGATCACCAGCGCCTGAATGACCACGATCAGCTCACGCGGGATCGACGTCCACAAGGCCAGCTCGGCGCCACCTTGGTACAAGAACCCGAACAGAAGCGCGGCCAGGAACACGCCGAAGGGATGTGACCGCCCCATCAGCGCCACGGCGATGCCGATAAAACCTGCGCCTTCGGTGGAGTTCAGAACCAATCGTTCCGCCTCGCCCATGACGTTGTTGATTGCCATCAAACCGGCCAGCGCGCCCGAGATCAGCATCGCCACAATGGTGATGCGAACGGGTGAAATGCCTGCATAGACGGCTCCGGTTTCGGAATGGCCGTAAGCACGGATTTCATAGCCCAGTCGCGTGCGCCAGATCAGCGCCCAGACAACGATACAGGCCAGAACAGCTACGAAGAAAGAGATATTCGCAGGGGCACCGCGGAAGACAATGTTTTCAGCGGTCGAGAACATCGACTGGAAAGTCGGCAGATGCACGGCTTCGGGAAAGCGTGCCGTCGCGGGGTCTTGCGAGCCCTGCGGGCGCATCACGTTGACCAGCATGTAGTTCAGGAAGGCGGCGGCGATGAAGTTGAACATGATCGTGGTGATCACGATATGACTGCCGCGCTTGGCTTGCAGATAGGCTGGGATCGCGGCCCAAGCTGCACCAAACAGGGCCGCAGCAAGCCCGGCGCCCAGCAAGGCAATGCTCCAATGCGGCCACGGGATGTACAAGCAGGCCATGGCAACACCAAGCCCGCCCAGCATCGCCTGACCTTCGCCACCGATATTGAACAACCGGGCGTGGAAAGCCACGGCCACCGCCAGCCCCGTGAACATGAAGTTGGTCGCGTAATAGAGCGTATAGCCCCAGCCATATGTTGACCCCAACGCGCCGGTGACCATCAGGTTCACCGCCTCGACCGGGTTTTCGCCGATGGCGAGGATAACCAGCGCTGAAAGGATCGTGGCCAGTATCAGGCTGATCAGGGGGATCAGGACGACATCGGCCCATTTGGGCATTTTTTCCATGTTACGCCGCCTCTCCCGCAACACCGGCCATCAACAGGCCCAGTTCTTTTTCATCCGTCTCATGAGGCAGACGCTCGCCCATGATATGTCCGTCAAACATCACCGCGATCCGGTCGGACAGCGAGAAGATCTCCTCAAGCTCGACCGAGACCAGCAGGATCGCTTTGCCCTGATCGCGCAGGGCGACGATCTGTTTGTGAATGAACTCGATCGCGCCGATATCCACGCCGCGGGTGGGCTGGCCGACCAGCAACAGGTCGGGGTTCCGCTCAATCTCGCGCGCGACGACAATTTTCTGCTGGTTCCCACCCGAGAAACTTTTGGCGGTCAGCCAGCCATTAGGCGGGCGCACGTCGAATTTCTCGATCTTGGCTTCGGTATCGGCACGCAGGGCGGCATTGTCCATGAAGACGCCACGTTTGTAAGCCGGGTCGCGGTGATAGCCGAAAGCCACGTTCTCCCACGCGTGGAAGTCCATGATCAGGCCTTCGCGCTGGCGGTCCTCGGGGACGTGTGCGATGTGTTGCGCGCGTCGGGCCTGCCCATCAGATCCATGTCCGGTAAGGGCCAGCGGCGCACCGTTCAGCTTGATCGAACCCTGGCCGGGGCGCATTCCGCCCAGAACTTCGAGCAGTTCGGATTGACCGTTCCCCGCGACACCGGCAATGCCGACAATTTCCCCGGCCCGCACGGTCAGATCGATGCCCTTGACCCGCTCGACACTTGCTGAATCGAAGACGCGCAGATTTTCGACTTCCAGAATGGGTTTGCCCGGTTTTGCAGGTACCTTGTCGACCTGAAGCAAGACCTTGCGGCCCACCATCAACTCGGCCAGTTCTTCGGGGCTGGTCTCAGCGGTTTTTACCGTTGCGGTCATCTGGCCGCGCCGCATGACCGAAACAGTGTCGGTGTTTTCCATGATCTCACGCAGTTTATGCGTGATCACGATGATCGTTTTACCTTCGGCCCGCAGCCGGTCGAGGATGCGGAACAGCTGATCCGCCTCGGCCGGGGTCAGCACGCCGGTGGGTTCGTCGAGGATCAGAATCTCGGCCTTGCGGTACAACGCCTTCAGGATCTCGACCCGCTGCTGCATCCCCACGCCGATCTCGTCGATGCGTTTGTCGGGGTCGACGAACAGCTCGTATTCTTCTTCCAGTTCTTTCAGCTCTTTGCGGGCCTTGGCCAGAGACGGGGCCAACAACCCACCGTCTTCGGCGCCCAGAACGATGTTCTCCAGAACGGTAAAATTCTCGACCAGTTTGAAGTGCTGGAATACCATCCCGATGCCCGCGGCAATCGCCGCCTGACTGTCAGGGATGTCGGTCTTGGTGCCGTTGATCCAGATCTCACCTTTGTCGGCTTTGTAGAAGCCGTAGAGAATGCTCATCAGCGTGGATTTGCCGGCACCGTTTTCACCGATGATCCCGTGGATCGTGCCGGGGGCGACGCTGATGGAAATGTCTTTGTTGGCCTGAACCGGCCCAAAGGCTTTGGAAATCCCTTTGAGCTCAATGGCGGGGACGGTCATGTCTTGTCCTCAGATTGCCGAAGGGCCGCGCGGGCCGCGCAGCAGAGTGGATGCGAGGCGGAGGTCACCCCCGCCCCGCCCGATATCAAAACTGCAGTGCCGGGCAGCTATCGTTCTCGTAATAGCTGACAACACTCACGTTACCGTCGATGATGTCCTGACGGGCTTTTTCAACGGCTGCTTTCATCTCGTCCGAAACCAGCGCGGCGTTGTTGTCGTCTATCGCTACGCCAACACCTTCTTCGGCCAGACCCATGGCAAACACGCCGGTTTCCAGATCATCACCTGCATTCATCGCGTCGTAAACGGCGACGTCAACGCGTTTCAGCATCGAGGTCAGAACCTTGCCCGGGTGCAGGTGGTTCTGGTTGCTGTCCACGCCGATCGACAGGATGCCTTCGTCGGCTGCGGTTTGCAGAACACCAACGCCCGTGCCGCCAGCGGCAGCATAGACTACGTCAGCACCTTGGCTGATCTGCGCTTTGGTCAACTCGGACCCTTTCACCGGGTCATTCCATGCGGCCGGAGTGGTGCCGGTCATGTTTGCAACCACGTTGATATCCGGGTTCACAGCCTTGGCACCTTGCGCATAGCCGCAGCCGAAATGGCGGATCAGCGGGACATCCATACCGCCGATGAATCCGATTGTGCCGGATTCCGAGGCCATGGCGGCCATCATGCCGACAAGATAAGAGCCTTCATGCTCGGCAAAGCCAACCTGACGCAGGTTCGGTGCGTCCAACCAGTTCACGTCGACCACGACAAATTTCGTGTCGGGATAGTCGCCGACAACCGTGCTGAGCGGATCGGCCATTGCGAAACCCATGGTGATGATCGGGCTCAGACCGGCTTCGGCAAAGCGGCGCAGGGCCTGCTCTCGCTGGGCTTCGGACTGCAGTTCGATCTCACGGTAGGTGCCGCCGGTTTCTTCGGCCCAACGTGACGCACCGTTATGCGCGGCCTCGTTGAACGACTTGTCGAATTTACCGCCAAGGTCAAAGATCAGGGCCGGTTCGGCCAAAGCCGCGCCAGCAGTCAACGCGACGGCGGCGGCAGCGCCCATCAAGGATTTCATCAGGGTCATTTCATACTCCCGTTTGTTATTGTCGGTTGGGGCCAAGATAGTCCCGTTTACCCACTGTGAGCGAGCATAACTGTTGTGATGGCGGGAATTAAGGGCGTTTGCAACCGGTCCGGTCAACTGATTTTTGACCGGATGGTCGAAAAAAAGCAGCCTTGGGCTTCAAACAAGGTTGCATTCCATGACGATCGCGTCGATTTTTCCTGTTTTTTCGCGCAGATAATAGCCCTTGCGCAGTCCACAGGGCGTGTATCCGCACCGCTTGTACAAGGCGATAGCAGGGTCGTTGTCTGCCGCAACGTCCAGAAAGGCGCGGGTTGCGCCCAGATTTCGGGCCGTCGCGTGCCATGCCTGCATGGACTTCAATGCCAGACCCTGCCGTTGACGGCTGGGATGGGTGGCAATCGTCAGCAATTCTGCTTCATCCGCGATGACCTGGAACAAAGCAAAAGATACAGCATTACCAACAGTATGGGTAAACCGGTTATCCAACAGATCGGCGAATTCCCGATCCGTCCAGGGGCGCGATTGGGTAAAGGCCGCGGCGTGGGTATGGGCCAGGTCCTGCGGGGTCATCCGTCCAGCAAAACCGGGGGCGTGTCTTTCGACGGGGCCGCATCCGCAGGCCGTACGTAAAGCGGGGCTGGGGGCGTCGTAACGCGCTGCCAGTTTCGTGCCGCCAGCTGGGCGATAGCCCGCACCTGCGCGTCCGCGTCGTCGTTCAGGATCAGGGCCCCGAGTGATTCTGCGTGATCCTGCGCCATCAGGGCCGGGTCTTGCCCGGGCAGCGCGACATAGACCTGTTCGCGCGGGGCGCGGATTGCGGGCAGCCCGTCTCCGACCTCAGTTAGTGCATCGAAGCCCGAAACGCCCACGGCCGGGATGCCAAGCCCCAGCGCCAACCCCCGTGCGGCAGAGACCGAGATACGGATGCCGGTGAAATTCCCCGGCCCAATCCCAACACCGATGGCCGTCAGGTCGCGCCACGAGCAGCCCGCTTCGGCCAGAACTTCCTCCAGCAGGGGCATCAACCGCTCGGCCTGACCGCGTGACATGGTTTCGGTGCGTGACACGAGGATGCTGTCACCCCGCAACAAAGCGGCCGCGCAATGCGCGGCCGATGTGTCAAACGCCAGAATCAGCGGATCAGACGGCAACGGGGCGCACCTCGGTCACCTCTGGGATATAGTGGCGCAGCAGGTTCTCGATCCCCATTTTCAATGTCAGGGTCGAGGAAGGGCAGCCTGCGCAAGCACCCTGCATGTGCAGGTAGACCACGCCCCGGTCGAACCCGTGGAAGGTGATGTCCCCACCATCCTGAGCCACCGCCGGGCGCACGCGACTGTCCAGCAGGTCTTTGATCTGATTGACGATCTCTGCGTCCTCACCGGTGTGTTCGGCGTGGCCCGAAGCGGCCTGTGCGTCCGAGCCCAGAACCGGCTGACCGGATTGGAAATGCTCCATCACGGCGCCCAGAATGGCGGGTTTGATGTGATCCCACTGAACGTCGTCAGATTTAGTCACGGTTACGAAGTCATTGCCCAAGAATACGCCGGTCACACCACTGACTGCGAAAATGCGCTTGGCCAGGGGCGATCTCTCCCCGGCCTCCGCCGTGGGAAAGTCTGCGGTTCCGGCCTCCAGAACGATCTGGCCCGGCAGAAATTTCAGCGTTGCAGGGTTCGGCGTGGATTCGGTCTGGATGAACATGTCACGGCTCCGTTTCAGTTGTGACTGATATGCGGGCCCGCGCCGGGGAAGTCAAGATTTGGAACCATTCTAAATTTCAGTGGCTAGTTGCATGGCCTCATCCAGCCGGTCATCGCCCCAGAACAGCTCATCCCCCACCAGAAAACTGGGGGCTCCGAAAATCCCGTTGGTCTGAGCCGTTTTCGTTTGTTCAATCAAGGCAGCCTTGATGTCCGGGTCGTGACAGCGGGTCAGCGTTTCCGCAGGCAGGCTGGCCTGTGACAGGCAATCAACCAGCACATCGTCGTCCGAGATGTTCAGGCCATCGACAAATTCCGCAGCATAAACGGCACGAACAAACGCGGCCCTTTGGGGTTGGGCGTCGATCGACAACACAAGCCGCGCGGCCTTAAGGCCATTCTGCGGAAAGGGATCAGGCCGTGTGAACCGTAGGCCGCGCCGAGCCGACAACCGTTCCATATCACGCCACATATAGCGCCCTTTGGCCGGGTAAATGTTGAACGGGGAATTGTCCCAGCCTTGCGCTGCAAAAATAGGGCCGAGCAGGAACGGGTGCCATTCGACCGAGATCCCGTGCTGGGCCGCCAAATCCTCGATCCGAACCGCGCTCAGATAGGAATAGGTCGAGGCGAATTCGAACCAGAACTGGATGTTGCGGGGCATGAGCGGGCCTTAGGTGATTTCTTCCAGCTTTTCCTTGCTCAGATCGCCGGGAACAATAGTGATAGGGATCGGCAGACTGCCTGAGTTTTTGGTCAGCTGCGTCACCAGCGGGCCAGGGCCCTTCTTTTCGACACCCGCGCCCAGAACAAGCACCCCGATCTCGGGGTCTGACTGGACGTGTTCGATGATCTGCGCAACCGGGTCACCTTCGCGGATCGCCAGTTCCGGATCCACGCCCTGCTTGTCGCGCATCCACTTGGCGAACACCTCGTAATGGGCGTGAATACGCTCGCGCGCTTCTTCGCGCATGACTTCGGCCACGCCGATCCAGTGGTTGAATTCATCCGGCGGGATGACCGACAGGATCGTCACACCGCCGCCGGTATGGGCCGCACGCATGGCGGCAAAGCGCATTGCGTTCAGGCATTCGCGGCTGTCATCCAGAACGACCAGAAATTTGCGCATGGAGTGTCCTCATTCATTTCGGCCGATCATGCCCGACCAGATGCGTGCTGGCAACCAGAGCCTAGCGCGTGCTTGCCGCCCAGTCCCAATACATCTCTCGCGCGCGGCGGGCTATGGGGCCGACCTGATACTGCGTGTCTTCAATCGCAGTGACCGGAGTGATCTTGCTCATGTTTCCTGTCATGAAAACCTCATCTGCCTTGTGGAAATCATCAAAGCTGAGAATGGCTTCGTGCACGATTACGCCGTCGGCGCGCAGGTTTGCGATATGGCGGGCGCGGGTGATCCCGGCCAGAAAGGTACCGTTGGGGGTGGGGGTGAACACTTCACCATCCCTGACCATGAAGATATTGGCGGTTGCGGTCTCGGCCACATGGCCCAAAGCGTCGGCAACCAGCGCGTTGGAAAACCCTTTGGAGCGTACGTCTTGCAGCATCCGCGCGTTATTTGGGTAAAGGCACCCGGCCTTGGCGTTCACGACCGAGGATTCCAGCACCGGACGGCGGAACCGCGTGTACCCCAGCGTGGCCGCGGCGGTTTCGGGGGCCATTGGAATCTCTTCCAGACAGATTGCAAAGCCGGTGCTGTTTTCCAGCGGAACGATGGCGGTCGCGTCGCCGTCGATGCCCCAATACATCGGGCGGATGTAAACGGCGGATTCCGGGCCGAAAGCTTCCAGCCCCTCGCGGACGATCTCGACCATTTGTTCGGTCGTCACCGAGGGCGTCAGCATCAGCGCCTCGGCGGATCGGTTCACGCGGTCGCAATGCGCCTCAAGGTCCGGGGCCATGCCTTCGAAGTAACGCGCGCCGTCAAAGACCGACGATCCCAGCCATGAGCCATGATCTGCGGCCCGCATGATCGGGGCGTTCCCGTCATGCCACTGACCTTCGAAATAGGTGCGGATGTTCTTGCCGACTGCCATTACGCCCTCCCAAGCTTTGCGGCAAACCTAGGAAGGCGCTGAGGTAACGTCCAGAGCAATCAGCGCTGTTTTGCGCCGACCATGCCCACGATTTCGTAGGTCTGCTGCAGGATCGGGGCTGCAATCGCCCGCGCCTTTTCTGCACCTTTGGCCAGAATCTGGTCGATCTCAGCCTCTTCGCCCATCAGGCGGGCCATTTCTGTCGAGATCGGCGCCAGTTTCGAGACCGCCAGGTCGGCCAGCATCGGCTTGAACTCACCGAACTGTTTGCCACCCACCTCGGCCAGAACCTGTTCGGCTGTCTGGTCGCTGAGCGCGGCAAAGATGTTCACCAGATTGCGTGCCTCGGGACGTTCCGACAGGCCGTCGAGTTCCGAGGGGAGGGCGTCCGGGTCGGTCTTGGCCTTGCGGATTTTCTTGGCGATGGCGTCGGCATCGTCGGTCATGTTGATGCGGGTCATGTCGGACGGATCCGAGGATGACATCTTGCGGGTGCCGTCGCGCAGGTTCATCACCCGCGGCGCCGGGCCACCGATCACCGGCTCGGTCACTGGGAAGAAATCGACACCATAGTCATGGTTGAACTTGATCGCGATGTCGCGGGTCAACTCCAGATGCTGTTTCTGGTCCTCACCGACCGGCACATGCGTTGCGTGATAGGTCAGAATGTCCGCCGCCATCAGAGCCGGATAGGCAAACAGTCCAAGCGAGGCGTTCTGCGCGTTCTTGCCGGCCTTGTCCTTGAACTGCGTCATCCGCTGCATCCAGCCCATGCGGGCGACGCAGTTGAAAATCCAGGCCAGTTGCGTGTGCTCGGCCACCTGGCTTTGGTTGAACAGGATTGATTTTTCGGGGTCCAGGCCGGCAGCGATGAAGCCCGCACAGACCTCGCGCGTCTTTTCACGCAAACGGGCCGGGTCTTGCCAGACAGTGATCGCGTGCAGGTCGACCATGCAATAGATGGTCTCGAACTCAGGCCCCTGCATATCCACGAACCGCTTCAGCGCACCCAGATAGTTGCCTAGGTGCAGGTTTCCCGATGGCTGGATGCCGGAAAACACGCGCGGCGTGAACTTGGTTTCGGTCATCGAAGGGAACTCCCGTCTGGAAAAATAAGCCTCCGTCGCTTACCCATGAGGCCAAGGGACGTCAACCGCCGCGAAAGGCCAGCCCAATGAGCAGTGAGAATTTTACACCCGCCGTGAACCCCCTGCCGCCCGTGGTGGTGGCGTTGGTGCTGTTCATAATGGGGGTGGAACTGGCCTTTACCCTGGGAACACGCGGGCTGATCGGCGGTCCGTCGGCGGTGGGATGGCGGCTGGATGCGTTGCAGAGCTATTCGTTTTCGCCCGATATCTTCGACTGGATGGTTGAGAACGGGCGCTGGCCGTTCGAACATGTTGTTCGTTTCGTAACCTACCCGTTCGTTTCGGGCAGCTTCACTCAGGCTGTCTTTGTCTGTGTCTTTCTGCTGGCGGTGGGCAAGATGGTGGCCGAGGTCTTTGGCGGGTTCCAGATGCTGGTGGTATTTGTGTTGTCTGGTGTCGGCGGAGCGCTGGCCTATGCGCTGCTGCTGGACCCTAGCTATCCTTTGGTCGGAGGATTCCCGCCGGTTTACGGCTTGATCGGCGCGTTCACATGGTTGCTGTGGCGCAAGCTGTCACTGGTCGGGGAAAACCAACACCGGGCCTTTGGCCTGATCGCGGCATTGATGGGTATCCAACTGGTGCTTGGTCTGCTCTTCGGTGGCACCTCGGATTGGGTGGCTGATCTGGGCGGGTTTGCTACAGGCTTTGGACTTTCTTTCTTTCTGGCCCCGGGCGGTTGGGCGCGGATCGTTCGGCGCATTCGCCGCGACTGATCACGACCGGCGCAGAGCCTTTTTGAACTCGGATACTTCAAAGGCGCCGAACAGGTGGCCGAGGAAGAAATAGGAAGCGGCTGCAACTTTGATCAGGACAATCAACGCCAGATACCGCCATCCGGGCAGGTCGAAGGTCCAGCCGAACAGGTGGATGGCGGCGTAAAGCACAACGCCCATCCCCAATGACGCTGCCACGATGCGCCATGCCCGGTGTTTGAACCGATCATCGAACCGCGCCTCTTCGCCCATGCGTCGTGCGCCGAGGATCAGTAGACCGACCATGGCCCAACCCGCAGCCGAGGCCGCAATCGCGGGTGCGATCCAGCCGACCAGCGGATAAAGACCGAAGGCGAGACCGGCATTCACGATCATTGCGAAGATGGCATAGTGGAACGGACTCCGCGTATCCTCGCGCGCGAAAAAAAGAGGTTGCAGCAGCTTTTGCAGCATGAAGGCGGGCAGTCCGATGCCATAGACGGCCACCGCCAGCGCTGTGGCCGTTGTGTCCTCGGCGCTGAACTGACCGCGCTCGAACAGGACCGAGACGATTGGGTTGGGCAGAACAACAAAGGCCACGGTCGAGGGGATGGTCAGTAGCAGGGTGAATTCGCCAGCGCGGGAAAAGGCGTTGCGTGCGCCGTCCTTGTCTCCTGCCCGCAGGCGCCGCGACAGATCGGGCAGCAGGACGATACCGACGGCAATGCCCACGACGCCCAGAGGCAATTGATACAGCCGGTCCGCCGCAAACAGCCAGCTAACCGCCTTTTCAGTTTTCGAGGCCACAAGCTGCCCCACCACCAGATTGACCTGCGTGACGCCCATGGCGAGCGCTGCGGGGACGGCAATTCGAACCATACGGCGCATTTCGGGGCTGAGTTTAGGCAAGCCCAGGCGAATGCGAATGCCCGCTCGTTCGGTGGCGATCCAGACCAGCGCCAGTTGCGCGATGCCGGCCAGCGGGATGACGGAGATCAGCCATCGTATCACCTCGCCGCCCATCGCCGCTGAGGTGATAAGGGCTGCACAGGCAAAGATGTTCAGCAGAACTGGCGCGGCGGCGGCGGCGGCAAAGCGTCCGGTGGCATTCAGAACACCGGAAAACAGCGCTGCCAGCGACATGAACAGGATGTAAGGGAAAACCACATACCCGTAGTCCACCGCCAGATCGAACCGTTCATCCCCGAGGAATCCCTCGGCAGTGATCCAGACCAAAGCGGGCATGAACACCATTGCCAGCCCGACCAGAGCCAGAACGGACACAGCCAGCAGGTTGAACGCGTCCTGCGCAAATCCTTCGGCGTTTTCATCCCCCTCCAGCCGTTTTGAAAACATCGGCACAAAGGCCGCGTTGAACGCGCCCTCGGCAAAGAAACGGCGGAACATGTTGGGCAGGCGGAAGGCGGCGACAAAGGCATCCATCACCGGACCCGGCCCGATAAAGGCGGTCAGCAGGATTTCCCGCAGGAACCCCAGAACCCGGCTGGCCAGCGTCCAGAAGCCGACCGTAAACAGGCCTGAAAACAGCCGGATCTGCTTCATGAGGCCGCGCGCTCGGCGCCTTCGGTGATGGCTTTGCGCAGCTTGCCCTCAAGCGTGCGCTGCTTGCTTTCCGAATGGTATTTCAGCCCGAACATGTCCTTGACGTAAAACGTGTCCACTACCTGCTCGCCATAGGTCGCGATCACCGCGTTGGCGATATAGACATTGGCGTCAGCCAGCGTGCGCGTCAGGTCGTACAGCAGGCCGGGACGGTCGCGGGTGTCGACCTCGATAATGGTGTAAATCTCGGACCCGTCATTGTCGAAGGTGACATGGGTCGGCACGTTGAATGCGCGCTCGCGTTTCTTGATCTTGTCGCGCGATTTCAGCGCGTCGCGGGCAACAACCTCGCCTTTCAGCGTCTTGTGGATCATCTGGGTCAGGCGCGGCAGGCGGCTGTCTTCGAACGGATGGCCCTCGGCATCCTGAATCCAGAACGCATCGGTTACGTAGCCGTCCTTGGTGGTATAGCTGCGCGCGTCCACAACATTCGCCCCGACCAGCGCCAGAGCCCCGGCGATTCGCGCAAAGATTCCAGGATGGTCACCCATCGCAAAACAGGCGCGGGTAGCGTCGCGGTCTTCGTCGGGATGCAGACGAATTTCCATCTCACCGGGGTTGCCGCTGTGTTCCAGTGACCGCAGCATCTCGGCAAATTCTACATGAGTCGACAGGTTCAGACCCTGCCAATACGGCGGATAATGCCGCCCGGTCTCTGCCTTGAGGTCGGCTTTGGACCATTCAACCAGTTCAGCGCGCAGGGCCTTCTTGGCCTCGGTGCCGCGATTGGCGCGGTTGAGGTCTTCCATCCCGGTTTCCAGCGCGCGCTTGGTTTCGGCGTGCAGGGCGCGCAGCAGGGTGGCCTTCCAGTTGTTCCATGTATTCGGTCCGACGCCGCGAATATCGCAGACCGTCAATACCGTCAGCAGGTCCAACCGCTTGACCGTCTTCACCGCCTTGGCGAAATCGCGCACCGTGCGCGGGTCCGAGATGTCGCGTTTCTGCGCCATGTCCGACATCAGCAGGTGATAACGCACCAGCCATTCTACGGTTTCCGAATCCGCCTTGTTCAAACCCAGCCGGGGCGCAACCTTGCGGGCGATCTGCGCGCCAAGGATCGAGTGATCCTCAGGTCGTCCTTTGGCGATGTCATGTAGTAGCAAAGCGACATACAGAACCTTGCGATTGACCCCGCCCTTCAGGATCGACGAAGCCAGAGGCAGGGATTCCACCAACTCTCCGCGTTCGATTTGGTTCAGGTTGACGATGCACTGGATCGTATGTTCATCGACCGTATAGCTGTGATACATATTGAACTGCATCATCGCCACGATGTGCTCGAACTCAGGCAGGAAGGCCGAGAGGACGCCCAGTTCGTTCATCCGCCGCAAGGCGCGTTCGGGGTTGCCGTGTTTTAGCATCAGATCAAGGAAGATACGCCGCGCTTCCTTGTTTTCGCGCATCTCTTCGTCGATCAGGTTCAGGTTGGCGCTGACCAAACGCATCGCATCCGGGTGGATCAACATGCCCGTCCGCAGGCCCTCTTCGAACAGGCGCAGCAGATTCAACTTGTCAGCCAGAAACGTCTCGGGATCGGCTACGTCCAGACGACCATGCACGACGGTATAGCCCGCCTTCACACGGGGACGGCGGCGAAAGATACGCTCCAGCAACGGCGCGCTCTTCACATGGGTCGCTTCCAGCTTGGTCAGGAAGATGCGCGTCAGCTCACCCACCCGCGTGGCTTCGCGGAAATAGCGCTGCATGAAGACTTCGACGCCGCGGCGTCCGGCGCGATCCTCGTACCCCATGCGGGCGGCAACCTCGACCTGCATGTCAAAGGTCAACTGCTCCGTTGCGCGACCGGTGACCAGATGCAAGTGAGAGCGCACCGCCCAGAGGAAATCTTCGGCCTTTACGAAAGTTTCAAACTCATCCGGTGTGAACAGGCCCAAGGGCACCAGTTCGGCCACATCCTGAACACCATAAATGTATTTCGCGATCCAATAGAGGGATTGAAGATCGCGCAGCCCTCCCTTGCCCTCTTTGACATTGGGCTCAACCACGTAACGCTGGCCCTGTTTCAGATGGCGCTCGTCGCGTTCCTGCAGCTTGGCTTCGATGAATTGTCGCTCGCTGCCCTTGAACAGGTCGGACTTCAGACGGGTTTCCAGTTCAACCCCAAGTTCCTTTTCCCCGGCCAGATAACGCTGTTCCAGCATGGCAGTACGGATGGTGAAATCCTCCGCGCCCAACCGCAGGCAATCTTTGATAGTGCGCGAGGAATGCCCGACCTTTAGTCGCAGATCCCAAAGGATATAGAGCATGGATTCAATCACGCTCTCGGCCCAGGCGGTGATCTTGTAGGGGGTCAGAAACAGCAGGTCGACATCGGACGATGGTGCCATCTCTCCGCGCCCGTAACCACCGACCGCCATCACGGCGATCTTTTCCCCCTGCGTCGGCGTGGCCAGCGGATGCAGGTCCTCGCTTGCAACCTTCATGGCGGTGCAGACGAGGCCGTCGGTCAGATAGGTATAGGAATGGGTCAGCCGCCGCGCATCAAAAGGGCGTTTGGCAAAGGCATCAGCAATGGCCTGGCGCCCGGCTTTCTGAGCGTCACGCAGAATACGCACGGTCTCATTCCTGCGGGCGGCATTGTCCGAGGTCTTCTCGAAGGCTTCCGACAGCTGCGCCATGACGGCGGCGCTGTCGAATATTTCATCGGCGGGGCAAATCAGCTCACCCTTGGTGGGCAGCGTCAGGCCCGGTCGATCAGAAACCGGCGCCTGTGAAGCTTTGTGGGGCAGGGTCAATCACTACTACCTGTTTATTCTGGATCGTGGCGACAGCCAGACCGCGTTCATTCGTACCGTTCGGGCGCAGGCGGAAGATGCCGCCAACGCCCTGGAAACCGGCGTTCTGTGTCAATGCCGACGTGGTCAGTGCGTTGGATTTACCCTGGCTGACCAGCGCAGCAATGGCCGCGATGCCGTCATAGGCCAGACCGCTGATCGGGTGAGGGGCTTCGCCGTAAGTGTTGTTGTACCGCTGGCGAAACGCCTGCGCCTTGGACGGGTCAGGCAATGCGAACCAACCGCCTTGTACGCCGGGCAAGTCCAGTGTCTGCGGAGGGATATCCCAGCGTGTCAGGCCGATAAACTGTGTATTTGCCTGGGAAACACCCGCTTCGGGCAGCAATTGAGTGAAAAGCGGCAGAGCGCCAGCTGTCGTTGCTGTCAGAAATAGGGAATCAGCGCCCGACGCGTCCACTGTGGCTTTGACATTTGGCACCGCGCTGATGACACCCTGCTGTGACCGGTCGTAGCCGACCGAACCGGCATTATTTACGCGGCTGCTGCCGAGAGCATTGGCAATGGCGCTTTGGCCCAGCTGGCCTGCGGGATCGTTGCTGTGGACGATGACCATAGTGTTCTTGCCCTGCGACCCGGCGAAGCTGACCAGCCGATTGGCCGTGTTGTCAAAGGTTGGACCAAGGACGAACACGTTGCCGCCGGCAATGCTTGTGTTGTTTGAGAAGGAAAGCACATTGACGTTATTGCTCAGCACCGCCAGGCCAGCGGAATTCGCCGCCTGCGCATAGACCGGCCCCAGAATGATCTTGGCTCCGTCGGCGACCGCGCGCTGCGCAACCTCTGCGGCTGTGTTCGAGCTGCCACGGGTGTCATAGACACGCAGATCGATTTTGACGTTCTGCAGGTCGGCCATCGCCAGACGGGCTGCGTTTTCAAGGCTGCGCGCCAGTGCTGCGTCGCCAGACTGACCCGATCCGGCGGGTACCAGCAGGGCGACAGGGACAGGTTCGGATGTGTTGATTGATGGCCCGCCGCCAATGGTGCTGACGTCACAGGCGGCCAGAAAGGCGGCAGTTGCCAGAACCGCGGCGGTGCGCGCCAGCTTGCGAACGGGCTTGCAAACGGTAAACATCTGAATGAAAACTCCCTGTCCCGGCGGCTTGGGGTGCCACCTATCTATTACGCCGCGATAATAAACGTCACGCTGTGAGGGTCCAGCTTTGAATTTCCAAAAAGTCAGATTGGGCGCCGGCCTGTATTTTGTTGCCACTCCAATCGGTACGGCACGCGATATCACGCTCAGAGCGCTGGATGTGCTGGCCTCGGCCGATATGATCGCGGCTGAGGATACCCGCAGCCTGCGCCGGTTGATGGAAATTCACGGTGTTCCCTTGGGTGGACGGCGCATTCTGGCCTATCACGACCACAGCGGCGCGGGCGCTCGCGGAAAAATCTTGGACGCTCTGAGCGAAGGAAAATCAGTCGCATACGCGTCCGAGGCCGGAATGCCGCTGATCGCCGACCCAGGATATGATCTGGGGCGGCAGGCGGCCGAGGCCGGTCATGTGGTGACCTGTGCGCCGGGGCCGTCGGCAGCTTTGATGGCTCTGACTTTGGCAGGTTTGCCGACGGATGCGTTCTTTTTTGCCGGGTTTCTGCCCAACGCCTCTGGTGCCCGCCGATCGCGTATCGAAGCGCTGCGCGACGTTCCCGGAACGCTGGTGTTCTACGAGTCGCCGAAACGCGTCGCGGCCTGCCTTTCAGATCTGGCCGAGGTGTTGGGGGAAAACCGCCCCGCCGCTATGTGCCGCGAACTGACCAAGAAGTTCGAAGAGGTTCGGCGCGGGTCTTTGGGTGAATTGGCGGCAGACCTGCAAGGGCAAACGATCAAAGGTGAGATCGTCCTGCTTGTGGATCGCGGACATTCGGAAACTGTTAACGATTCCGACGTAGAAGAGGCTCTGAAACGGGCTCTGGAGACCCATTCGGTTCGGGACGCGGCGGATCTGGTGTCTGAAATGTACAAGCTGCCGCGGCGTCCGATTTACCAGAAGGCCCTGAAACTGGGAAAGGGATGACATGACCGCGCGATCCGTTCGAAGTTCGGTTTCCTATCACGCCGGACAGGCGGCAGAGCAGCAGGTTGCATCCGACTATGAGCGGCGCGGGTTTTCAATCGCGTATCGTCGTTGGCGAAGCGCTGGGGGTGAGATCGACCTGATCGCCCGCAACGCAGAGGGCGTCGTTTTCATCGAAGTCAAGAAAAGCAGCAGTTTTGAGATGGCTGCAGCCAGGATCAACCGCCGCCAGATGGACCGGATTTTCGCCTCGGCCGCTCAGTTTCTGGAAACTGAACCGGGCGGGCAACTGACCAATGCCCGGTTCGACGCCGCGTTGGTGGACGCCTCGGGGGCTGTTCAAATCATCGAAAACGCCTTTGGTCAGGCCTGATCCCCATTGAACCCATGGCCCCGCTGGGCCATGTATCGGGCGTAAAATTGAGGGACACGCCATGAAAATCGCCTTTCAGATGGACCCGATCGGGGCCGTGGATATCAATGCAGACAGCTCATTCCGTCTGGCCGAAGAGGCACAGGCGCGCGGGCACACGCTGTTTTTCTACGGGCCCGACCAGCTGGCCTATCAGCAAGGGCGGATCACCGCGCGCGGTCATGACATGACCGTTCAGCGCGTGGCAGGTAACCCGGCTGAGCTCGGTCCGGAACGTGAGGTTGATCTGGCAGATTTCGACGTGATCTGGCTGCGTCAGGACCCGCCGTTCGACATGCACTACATCACGTCGACCCACCTGCTGGATCGCCTGAAAGGTCAGGCGCTGGTGATCAATGATCCGTTCTGGGTGCGTAACTACCCCGAAAAACTGCTGGTTTTGGATTTTCCCGACCTGACACCGCCGACCACGATTGCGCGCGACCTTCAGACCATCAAGGCGTTCAAGGAAAAGCATGGCGATGTCATCCTCAAGCCGCTTTATGGCAATGGCGGTGCGGGCGTGTTCCGGCTGGATGCGAATGACCGCAATCTGACCTCGCTGCACGAATTGTTCACCGGGTTCTCGCGCGAGCCGCTGATTGTTCAGAAATTTCTGCCTGATGTCAGCAATGGCGACAAACGGGTGATCCTGGTTGATGGAGAGCCTGTCGGCGCGATCAACCGTGTGCCAGCCAAGGGTGAAACACGCTCGAACATGCATGTCGGCGGCAGGCCGGAAAAGATCGGCCTGTCTGAACGGGATCTTGAAATTTGCGCCGCGATTGGCCCTCTGCTGAAAGAAAAAGGGCAGGTCTTTGTCGGGATTGACGTGATCGGCGACTACCTGACCGAGATCAACGTGACCTCGCCGACAGGTATTCAGGAGCTTGAGCGGTTTGACGGCGTGAACATCGCCGAAAAGATCTGGCAGGCGATCGAGGCCAAGCTTTAAGACGCGACCTTGGCACTGATGCGAAAGCTCAGCGCCTCGGCGACGTGGGGGCGACGGACATTCGATTCGCCATCCAGATCGGCGATCGTGCGCGCCACGCGCAGGATGCGGTGAAATGCGCGGGCGGATAGGCCGAACCGTTCGGCCGCTTTCAGCAATAGTTCTTTGCCTTCGGCATCAGGGGAGGCGATTTCCTCCAGCACGTTACCCTCTACATCTGCGTTCTGGCGGGTTCCCGCTGTCTCGCGGAACCGCTCCGCCTGAATGGCACGCGCGGCATCGACCCGTGCGGCAACGATGGCCGAGCTGTCGCCAGATGGTGGCAGGTCGAGATCGGTGAACCCCACCGGAGGCACCTCGATCCGCAGATCGAACCGGTCCATCAACGGGCCGGAAATCCGCCCCAGATAATCTTCGCCACACACAGGCGCGCGCGAACAGGCGCGGGCCGGGTCGGTCAGGTATCCGCATTTGCACGGGTTGGCGGCAGCCACCAACATGAACCGGCAAGGATATTTCACATGAGCATTGGCGCGGGCGACCATGACCTCACCTGTTTCAATCGGTTGTCGAAGGGTTTCCAGGACGGTACGCGGGAATTCGGGGAATTCGTCCATGAACAGAACGCCATTATGAGCGAGTGAGATTTCCCCCGGTTTCGCCCCTTTGCCGCCCCCGACGATAGCGGCCATCGAGGCTGTGTGGTGCGGCTCGCGAAACGGGCGGGTGCGGCTGATGCCGCCTTCATCCAACAACCCGCACAGGGATTGGATCATTGAGGTTTCCAATGCTTCGGTCGGGGTTAGTGGTGGCAGGATACCAGGCAAACGCGCGGCCAACATGGATTTACCCGACCCAGGCGTACCGATCATTATCAGGTGGTGGCGCCCGGCGGCAGCGATCTCTAACGCGCGTTTGGCCCGTTCCTGTCCTTTCACATCGCGCAGATCGCGGGGGCTGGGCGCAAGGTTTACTTCTCCGGGTTGGGCGGCTGGCAAAGGTGACTGGCCCGAGAAATGGCGCACCACTTCTCCCAATGAACCGGCACCGATCACTTGCGTGGCATCTACCCACGCGGCCTCAGCGCTGGACGCGCGTGGGCACAGCAACGTGCGATCCTCGGCGGCGGCGGTCATGGCGGCGGGCAGGGCGCCTACGACAGGCACCAGCGAGCCGTCCAGAGATAACTCACCCAAAGAAACCGCGCCTTCGGCGGCATCGGGCGGTATGATCTCCAGTGCGGACAGCAAGGCCACGGCAATGGGCAGGTCGAAGTGACTGCCCTCTTTCGGCAGGTCGGCAGGGGACAGGTTGATGGTGATCCGTTTCGACGGCAGCGCGATGGCCATTGAGCTTAGCGCGCTGCGGATACGGTCGCGGGCCTCGGACACGGCCTTATCTGGCAGGCCGACGATGGAAAAGGCGGGCAGCCCAGGTGAGACGGCGCATTGCACCTCGACCGGGCGGGCATCGACCCCTTGGAAAGCGACGGTATGAGAGCGAGCGACCATGAACGACCTTTTTGGTTAACAAGTCGTTGCTGCCATGATCGCGGTTTAAGAATCGTTAACGGCGTCCGTCATTGCGGTGAATTTTGGCCAAGCCCCCGGATCTGCGACGGTTTTGTCGCGGCAGAAGCGGTTACAGAAGCCCCAACGCTGCCCGTTCAACTCCAGAAAATGCGTGACCACTTTGCCGGAATAGGGGCAAAACTCGTTGAGAGATGGTCCGTTATCCATGGCCTGCGCGTCAGTACTCGCTCCGACAGGCCAGGCCTGCGTCGACAGGTTCAGGTCGTATGGGAACGGCTCATAGCTTACGGTCCGTCCCATGGCGCGCCATTGCCGTGTTGCGGGGTCAGACAACAGGCCCAAGCAATAGTCTCTGCTCGCCTCGGAGACCGGCAGGCCATACCCGATGATCCGCGCAGCCACCGGAGTATAGAAGACGTCGGCCAGAGAATAGTTTCCGAACAAAGGCCCAGTCTTGGCACCGGACACTGTGCGGGCGTGGGACCACAAGGTTTCGACCCGCTCCAGATCACTCACTGCCTCAGGCGACGGGACAAACCCCTGCCAGCAGTGCATCAACTGCATCGGGCATTCCCCGCGCAAGGCGTTGAACCCGGCCACCATCTCGGCGCAGAGCCACCGTGCGGTTGCGCGGGCGGAGGGGGCCGCGGGCCACAACCCGGCCTCGGGATGCCGTTCGGCCAATGTCTCGGCCATCGCGAGGCTTTCACCAACGACCGTACCGTCAGGCAGGCGCAGGGCGGGCACAAGGCGCGCCGGGGCCAGCGGTTTCATATCCTCGACCATGGTGCCGGAATAGAGGCCGATCATGTGGCTTCGATAGGGCAGGCCGAACTTTTCCAGCATCAGCCAGCCGCGCATGGACCAGCTGGAAAACAGACGGTCTCCGATAAACAAATCATAGGTCATGCCGCTACGATGGCGCAGCAGGACCATTCCGTAAATCAGTGATTTGTGCGGGGTGTAATCACGGGAGGTGATTGATCCGCCCAACCGACCAGCGGTCGCCAAAATGGGTGATTTCAGTGACCGAGAGGTTGTCGATCCGGTGGCTGAACGTCTCTTGCGCATCAATCCCAAGCGCGCGCTGCACTTGCGTCAAGATCACGCCGAAATGGGCCACGATGATCAGATCGCGCCCGGTGTGGTCGGTGATCAGCCGATCGATTACGGCATCCACGCGGGTCCGAACCTCATTCCAGCTTTCGCCTTTGGGCGGACGCACGTCGCCGGGGTTGTCCCAATAAGCGAAGGTGAGGTCGGGGTCTTCGGCCTCGATTTCCTTGAAACTGCGCAGTTCCCACGTGCCGAAATGAATCTCCCGCAGGTCACGGTGATGCGGTAGGCGCTGGCGGGTGCCCTGAATGGCCGAGGCGGTGTCCGCGGCGCGGGACAGGTCAGACGAGATCACCAGAGCCTCGACCGGAAGGTGATCATGCAGCCGCGCGATTGCCGCCTGATCGCTGAGGTCCGCAGGCAGGTCGGACCAGCCAACCATGGTTTTCGCATGGGTCGGCCCATGGCGGACAAGATGCAGCCGAGTCACGGCAATTGCCCTTTCAGCACCAGAGGCAGCCCAGCGGTGACCTGCACCGCCAGATCGGCATGTGCCGCCAGCGCGATATTCAACCGACCCTGAGCCTCGCGGAACCGGCGGGACAGGGTGTTGTCGGGGACGATGCCATGGCCGACCTCGTTCGAGACGATGACAACTGTAGCGCGGCAGGATTTCAGCGCCTGCAACAGATCCGTTTGTACCCGATCCAAGTCGTTTTCGGCCAGCAGATGGTTGGTCAGCCACATCGTGGCACAGTCGATCAAACAGACATGGTCTGGGGTTAGCTCGGCCAGAACGGGGCCCAGATCGAATGGCGCTTCCACGGTCGCCCAACCTTCGCCCCGCTGGGCAATGTGGCGTCGGATCTTATCGCGCATCTCGTCATCAAACACTTGTGATGTTGCGAGATAGATCCGGTTTTTCCCTGATGAAACAACAAGTTGTTCGGCAAATACCGACTTTCCCGAGGCCGCTCCGCCCAACACAAAGGTTAAATCCGGATACACTATAATTACCTTTCATGTGATCCACCCGGTTTTGTTCTGCGTATCGACCCTAGGTCGGCAAGGCAAGTCCGGCCCGCGCCTGTGAAAAGGGGAGATTTCCATGGCACTGGACAATGCGAACGATTTTTCGATGTCCCGGCAAGCGATGAAGGCCGAACTGCTGGACGCGGAGACCGAACTGAAACTGGCCTATGCGTGGCGTGATGATCGCGACGAACAGGCGCTGCACCGGCTGATCACGGCCTATATGCGGTTGGCGATTTCCATGGCGGCCAAGTTTAAACGCTATGGCGCGCCGATGAACGATCTGATCCAGGAAGCCGGTTTGGGCCTGATGAAAGCCGCCGACAAGTTCGACCCTGACCGCGGTGTGCGCTTTTCGACCTATGCTGTCTGGTGGATCAAGGCCAGCATTCAGGATTACGTGATGCGCAATTGGTCGATGGTGCGAACCGGATCGACCTCGTCTCAGAAATCCCTGTTCTTCAACATGCGCCGGGTTCAGGCGCGCCTTGAGCGCGAAGCTGCGACCGAGGGGATGGATTTGGACCGCCACCAGTTGCATCAGATGATCGCCGCCGAGATCGGCGTCCCTCTGCGCGACGTCGAGATGATGGAGGGCCGGTTGTCCGGGTCCGATTTCTCGCTGAACGCGGTGCAGTCGGCTGATGAGGACGGGCGCGAGTGGATCGACGCGCTGGAAGATGAACGTGCTCAGGCCGCCGAGATGGTCGAGAATAACCATGACACCGAACAGCTGCGCGAATGGCTGGTGATGGCCATGCAGGCACTGAACGATCGCGAACGCTTTATCGTGCGCGAACGCAAGCTGCGTGAACCGTCCCGTACGCTGGAAAGTCTGGGGCAGGAGCTTGGCCTGTCCAAGGAACGTGTACGTCAGCTTGAGGCCGCGGCCTTCGTGAAAATGCGCAAGAACCTTGAAGCTCAATCGCGTGAGGTGCAACACTTCATCGCATGAGACAGCTTGCGATTCTGCTTTGTGCACTTGTGGTTATGGCCCGACCTGGCCATGCCGAAAATCTGATACCGTATGATGTTCTGGCCGCGATGACTGAAGCGGACGTGGTGATTCTGGGTGAGGTTCACGACAACCCTCAGCACCACGTTGTTCAGGCCGAGGCGTTGAAGGCCATAAACCCATCAGCCGTTGTATGGGAAATGGTGACCGAGGAAGGCGCGCAGCGCCTTGCGGACAAGGCTGTATCCGACCCCGAGGAGCTCGCGCGTATTCTAAAGTGGATCGAATCCGGCTGGCCGCCGCTCAGCATGTATTACCCGGTGTTTCAGGCCTCGGACGCGCCGGTTTATGGCGCAATGGTCCCGCGTACAGCCGCCCGTGCGGCGATGGAGCGGGGCGCAGCCACGGCCTTGGGGGCGGATGCGGCGCGGTTTGGTCTGACCGTTCCGCTACCGGCTGACGAACAGGCCGCGCGAGAGGCCGATCAACTGGCCGCTCATTGCAATGCGATCCCGGAAAGCGCTTTGCCGCAGTTGGTCGCCATTCAAAGGCTGCGCGATGCGGTGTTGACCCGTGCCATCCTGCGCGCGACGGATGAGACCGGCGGACCGGTCGCGGTGATTACGGGCAACGGCCACGCTCGCAAGGACCGGGGCATTCCGACCTTTCTGTCTCGAATGCGCCCTGGATTGAAAGTGTTCGTGCTGGGCCAGTCCGAGGACGGGTTGGTGAATGGGGAATTCGATGCCGTGATCGATAGCCCAAGTGTTGAGCGCGAAGACCCTTGCTTGGCGTTTCAAACATCCAATTAACCGCTGGAACTGTCCGGCCCGCTTGCCTAATGTCTGGGCCGACCGGGACGAGAAGGGCACAACATGCTGGCATCGAAACGCATTCTGCTGATCATCGGTGGCGGGATCGCGGCTTATAAGTCGCTGGATCTGATCCGGCGCCTGAGGGAACGTGGCGCGTCTGTGAAACCCGTGCTGACCCGTGCGGCCGAGGAATTCGTGACGCCTCTGTCGGTGTCTGCCTTGGCTGGAGAGAAAGTCTATCGCGACCTGTTCGACCTGACGGATGAGGCCGAGATGGGGCATATTCAATTGTCCCGTTCGGCTGATCTGATCGTTGTGGCCCCGGCGACTGCTGATTTGATGGCGAAGATGGCCGGGGGGCTGGCCAATGACCTGGCCTCGACCCTGCTGATGGCGACCGATACGCCGGTTCTTTGTGCACCAGCGATGAATGTGCGGATGTGGGATCATCCCGCCACGCAGCGCAACTTGAAACAACTGCAAGCGGATGGCGTCCGTTTTGTCGGCCCGAACGAGGGCGACATGGCTTGCGGCGAATTCGGCCCTGGCCGTATGTCGGAACCGCTGGAGATCGTCGCGGCGATCGAGACGGAGCTGGGTGACGGCCCGCTGAACGGCAAACGCGTGCTTGTAACCTCGGGTCCGACGCATGAACCCATCGATCCGGTGCGTTACATCGCTAATCGTTCCTCGGGGGCGCAGGGCGCAGCGGTGGCCCGGGCGTTGGCCGCGCTGGGGGCCGAAGTGGTGTTTGTGACGGGTCCCGCAGATGTACCGCCGCCAGATGGAGTGCAGGTCGTGCCCGTGGAAACGGCCCAGCAGATGTCTGACGCGGTGGATGCTGCATTGCCCGTGGACGCGGGCGTGTTTGCAGCAGCGGTTGCAGATTGGCGCGTTTCCAGTGCCTCGGACAAGAAATTGAAGAAAAGCCGCGACGGGCTACCCGTGCTGGAGTTTGCCGAAAATCCGGACATCCTGAAGCGTGTCTCGCATATGGACGCAGGCCGCCCAGCGCTGGTCGTTGGGTTCGCGGCTGAAACCGACAATGTGGTCGAACACGCCACCGCCAAACGGGGGCGCAAGGGTTGTGACTGGATCGTAGCCAATGATGTCAGCCCGGCGACGGGGATCATGGGCGGGTCCGAGAATGCGGTGATCCTGATTTCAGACGACGGCGCCGAGGAATGGCCGCGCATGGGCAAGGATGAAGTGGCCAAGCGTCTGGCACGAAAGATCGCCGACGCGTTGACCAGCTAAACCAAAGGAGCAGTGATGGTTGCTATTCGTGTGATCCGAGAGGAAGGGTCTGATCCGTCAGTCCCGCTGCCATCTTATGAAACCTCCGGGGCAGCCGGGGCGGATGTGCGGGCGAATCTGCCGGACGGGGCCTCGATCACGCTGGAACCCGGTCAGCGCGCCTTGGTGCCGACGGGGCTGCGTATTGAAATCCCGCAGGGATTTGAAGTTCAGGTGCGTCCCCGCTCCGGCTTGGCGCTGAAACACGGCATTACCCTGCCTAACACTCCCGGCACGATCGACAGTGACTATCGCGGCCCGCTAGGCGTAATCGTCCTGAACGCCGGGCAAGAGACGTTCGAAGTCACCCATGGTGAGCGCATTGCCCAACTGATCGTCGCCCCAGTGGTGCAGGCCGCATTCGAGCCGGTGGAAGCACTCAGCGACACGGCGCGCGGCGCAGGTGGCTTCGGCTCGACCGGGCGCGGCTGATGCTGCTGGTCCTGATTCTGGCTGCGGGTCTCTGGGGGATCGGCTATCTGGCCGGAGTGTCCAGGGCGGCTCGCATGACCTCGGTCGGGGTTCTGCTGCTGGGCGTGATTACAGCCCAGCTGGTTCTGCCAGATGGTAATCCGTTGCGTGAGGCGACTGGCGGCTCTGCGGCGCTGTGGCTGATCTTGGGTGGCGCGGCCATTCTGGTTCTGGTTTACGGAAGGGTGCTGAAAGCGCTGAGAAACCGCGCAGCCCCTGCCGCAGCCAAGGAGCCCGTTATGCCATCCGATCAGTTTTCTGAAACCGAACTGGAACGCTATGCCCGCCACATCGTTTTGCGAGAGCTGGGCGGGCCCGGTCAGAAGAAAATGAAAAAGGCCCGCGTGCTGGTCATCGGCGCCGGGGGGCTCGGCGCACCTGCCCTGCAATATCTGGCGGCGGCTGGTGTCGGTACTATCGGTGTGATCGATGATGATGTGGTCGAGAACGCCAACCTGCAACGGCAAGTGATCCACCGCGACGCAGATATCGGGATGCCCAAGGTGTTCTCGGCGCAGCAGGCGATGCAGGCACAGAATCCCAATGTCACCGTTTTGCCCTATCATCGCCGTCTGACCGATGAGATCGCCGCAGACCTGTTTGCCGATTTCGATCTGATCCTAGATGGCACCGACAATTTCGACACCCGCTATCTGACCAATCGTACGGCGGCTGCGTTGGGCAAGCCTCTGATCTCGGGCGCCCTGTCGCAATGGGAAGGACAACTGAGTGTCTTTGACCCCGCCAGTGGTGCGCCCTGCTATCAGTGCATTTTCCCCGAGGCACCGGCCCCCGGCTTGGCGCCCTCCTGCGCCGAGGCGGGTGTGATTGGCCCCTTGCCCGGCGTGGTCGGTTCGATGATGGCCGTTGAGGCGATCAAGGTGATCACCGGGGCCGGGCAGGCCCTGCGCGGCGAGATGCTGATATATGACGCGCTTTATGGCGAAAGCCGCAAGATCATTCTGTCGCGCCGTGCCGATTGTCCGATATGTGGCTCGGGGGCGTAACCCCGCTCTGGATCATCCGGCCTGCCGTTCCTAACTCTGTGGTCAAAGGAGACACGCATGACCAATCCGATCCTGTCCGACTGGACCACACCGTTTGAAATCGCACCATTTGCCGAAATTGCGGATGACGATTTCGCTCCCGCTCTGGATAAGGCGATGCAGGCCCATAACGCTCAGATCGACGCGATTGCGGGTAACCCGGACACCCCCACCTTTGCCAACACGATCGAGGCTCTCGAAGCCGCGGGTGAGGAAATGGACAAGGTTCTGTCGGTGTTCTTCACCGTCGCCGGGGCGGACAGCAACCCGGCGCGCGAGAAGTTGCAGCGTGAATTCTCACCCAAGCTGGCGGCCCATTTCTCGGGGATTTCGTCGAACAAGGCGCTGTTTCAGCGCGTGGCCGATCTGTGGGCGCGCAAGGACGAACTGAACCTGACCGACGAGCAGGCGCGGGTTCTGATGCTGACCCATCGGGGGTTCGTACGGTCCGGTGCGGCGCTTGAGGGCGATAAGGACGCCCGGATGCAAGAGATCAAGGCGCGCCTGGCCTCGCTGGGGACCTCCTTTACTCAAAATCTGCTGGCTGATGAACGCGATTGGTTCATGGACCTGTCAGAGGGTGATCTGGAAGGTCTGCCGGGTTTCGTGGTGGATGCCGCCCGTGCCGCGGGGCAGGAAAAGGGCGCGGCGGGACCGGTGGTAACCCTGTCCCGGTCCCTGATCGTACCGTTCCTGCAATTCTCGCCCCGCCGTGACCTGAGGGAAAAGTCCTATCGCGCCTGGACCGCGCGGGGGGGCAATGGGGGTGAGACCGACAACCGTGAAATTGCAGCCGAAATTCTTCAGCTGCGCGAGGAACGGGCCAAGCTGCTGGGCTATGACAACTTCGCGGCCTTCAAGCTGGAAACGGAAATGGCTCGCACACCGGACAAGGTCCGAGACCTGCTGATGCAGGTGTGGGAGCCGGCCAAGACCCGCGCTGATGCGGACGCCGAAACCCTGACACAGATGATGCAGGAAGACGGCGTCAATGGTCCGCTGGCAGCATGGGACTGGCGTTACTATGCAGAGAAACGCCGCAAGGCCGAGCATGATCTGGATGAGGCTGCGCTGAAACCCTACTTGCAGTTGGACCGTATGATCGAAGCGTCCTTTGCCTGCGCCAATCGTCTGTTTGGGTTGGAGTTTGCACGGCTGGACGTGCCGCTCTATCACCCCGATTGCCGGGCATGGGAAGTCACGCGCAACGGACAGCATATCGCGGTGTTCATCGGTGATTACTTTGCGCGGGGATCGAAACGCTCGGGTGCGTGGTGCAGTGCGATGCGGTCGCAGGCCAAGTTCCCCAAGGTGCAGGCGCCGGTCGTGATCAATGTCTGCAACTTCGCAAAGGGGGACCCGGCGTTGCTGTCCTATGACGATGCGCGCACGCTGTTCCACGAATTCGGGCACGCTCTGCACCAGATGCTGTCGAATGTGACCTATGAAAGCATATCGGGCACGTCAGTTGCGCGGGATTTCGTCGAATTGCCCAGCCAGCTTTACGAGCACTGGCTGGAGGTGCCCGAGGTTCTGGCCGAGTTTGCAACCCATGCCGAAACCGGCGAGCCGATGCCGCAGGACATGCTGGAGAAAGTGCTGAAGGCCGCCAATTTCGATCAGGGGTTCCAGACGGTGGAATATGTCGCCTCGGCTTTGGTTGATCTGGCGTTCCATGATGGTGCAGCCCCAGCCGATCCGATGGCAAAACAAGCTGAGGTGCTGGCCGGGATCGGGATGCCGCAGGCCATCGGGATGCGCCACGCCACGCCCCATTTCGCGCATGTTTTTGCAGGCGACGGATATAGCTCGGGCTATTACAGCTACATGTGGTCCGAGGTGATGGACGCCGACGCCTTTGCCGCGTTTGAAGAGGCGGGTGGGGCTTTTGACCCTGAACGCGCCAAGGCGTTGGAGGACAACATCCTGTCCACCGGCGGTTCGCGCGAGGCCGAGGACCTTTACCTGGCCTTCCGCGGACGCCTGCCGGGGGTTGAAGCCCTGCTGAAAGGACGTGGCTTGATCGCCGCCTAGTAGCCCAAATCACGATCCACGAGGTGCAGGAAGGGTTCGCCTTCCTCACCCCGCCGGATGTTTTCGCAAATCACCTGCGCTGCCGTCACGGGCCGCGTTTCCGATGCGATATGCGGTGTCACCGTCACATTCGGGTGCGCCCAATAGGGGTGGTCTTCTGGCAAAGGCTCGACTCGGAACACGTCCAGCGTTGCGTGGCCGACCCGACCCGAATTCAGAGCCTCAAGCAGTGCATCGTCGTCGATCAGCGGCCCTCGGCCGGGATTGATGATGTGTGCGCCTTTGGGCAGCAGGGCCAGTGTTTCGGCGTTCAGAGTGTTTGTGGTGGCCGGTGTGTCCGGCAACAGCAGGACAACGATTTCGGCCTGTGACAGGGCGGTGCGCAACCCGTCTTCGCCATGCAAACAGGTGACGCCGGGAATGTCCTTGGCGGAACGGCTCCAACCGGTGACGTCAAAATTCAGCGCGGCCAACGCGCGGGCCGCAGCCTCGCCCAACGCTCCAAGACCCAGAATGCAAACCCGGCGTTCGGTGGCCAATGGCGGTGCGTCAGGTGTCCAGACGCCGTCCTGAACAGTGATGTGCTGATCCATCCCAAGGTGATAGCGCAGCACGTGGCCCACCACCCATTCGGTCATGCCCTGCGTCAGGCCATGGTCCACCATCCGTGCCAGCGGGACGGTCAGGGTGTCGTTGTCCGCGATCTTCTCAACCCCGGCCCAGAGGCTGAGTACGGCCCTCAGCCGCGTGTAGGGGGTGAAATCCAACAGCCCGCCGTTCGGGGCATAGACCACATAGTCGACCTGATCCGGCTCCAACTCGGTGCTCAGGCGAAAATCCAGCCCGGCCTGTGTCAGGTACTTGGTCAGCAGCGGTTCGTAAACAGGCCACAGGGCAGGGCGCGCGGAAAACAGGATGTTCACGGGCATAGCAGGCCTTTCAGATCAGCGGGGGCGGTGAATATGGGCGCTTTGGACGATGCCGAAGGCGGCCATCAGAACCAGCATTGCTGAGCCGCCATAGCTGACCATCGGCAGCGGCACACCCACAACCGGGGCCAGGCCCATCACCATCGACATGTTGACGGCAAAGAACAGGAAGAAGTTCAACGCGATGCCCAGCGTCACCAGAGACGAGAACCGGTCCTTGGTTGAAAGCGCGGTAACCAGACAGAAGACCAGTATCAGGCCATAGAGGGTCAGCAGGGTGATGCCCCCGACAAAACCGAACTCCTCGGCCAAAGTAGTGAAAATGAAATCGGTGTGTTTCTCGGGCAGGAAGTTCAGACGGGATTGGGTGCCCTGCATGAACCCGCGCCCGTTCCAGCCTCCCGATCCCAGTGCGATCTTGGATTGGGTGATATGATACCCCGCCCCCAACGGATCGGTCGAGGGGTCGAGGAAGGTGTCGATCCGGCGGAACTGGTAATCTTTGAGTAGCTGCCAGTCGGTCCCTCGGCTGTTGAATACCGTGGCAATCAGGCCCACCACCGCCGCGATGACGGCTGCGAAATACGCCCAGTGTACCCCGGCCAGGAACATCAGCCCGCCGCCCGCCGCCAACAGCAGGATCGAAGTGCCAAGGTCAGGCTGGCGCAGCACCAGAAAGGTCGGGATCAGGATCAGCAGGACCGGGATGATCACCCAGACAGGCCGCGAGGTCCTGTGCGAGGGCAACCAGTCGTAATAGGCCGCCAGCAGCATCACCAGCGTCACTTTCATTAGTTCCGAGGGTTGCAGCCGCATGAATTTCAGGTCGATCCAGCGCTGGGCGCCCATGCCGACCGTACCAAACAGTTCCACATAGATAAGCAGAAGGATCGATACGATATAGGCGAGCACTGACATGTTGCGCCAGAACCAGATGGGAACCAGTGCGATGATGAACATGACGGCCAGACCCAGCCCAAAGCGTTCCATTTGCGGTTCGGCCCATGGGGTCCACGATCCACCCGCCACGGAATACAGCATCAGGAACCCGGTGCTGGCCACGCTGATCAAGAGCAGGGTCAGCGCCCAGTTCATGTACAGGAATTTGCGGAACCCCGAGGGCGTGGATTTGACGGCGTACTCAAGATAGCTCATGCGCGGTCCTTTTCGGACGGGCGCGCTTTGGGGCGACGGTCGCCTTCCAGCCGTTTTTGCTGTTCCTTGATGCCGTCCCGATCGGCGGTCGGATAAGCCTCGAGCGGGGGCGTTCCGTTGTAGAGCGCCTGCAACATGATATCGCGGGCCACCGGGGCAGCCGCTTTCGAGCCACCGCCGCCATGTTCCACCACGACGGCCACGGCGTATTTCGGATTGTCATACGGCGCAAAGCTAACGAACAGCGCGTGGTCTCGGCGTTCCCACGGCAGGTCTTCGTTGCGGATCACTCCCGCGGCACGTTCGGCTTTGGTGATGTTGCGCACCTGACTGGTGCCGGTCTTGCCCGCCATGCGGAACTCATCCGCGATGATGCGGCTGCGATAGGCAGTGCCGCGCCGGTCGTTCGAGACCGAGAACATCGCCTGACGCACTTGCTCCAGATTGTTGCGGTTCACCGCTAAAGGTTCCCCCGCGCCCGAGGGCTGTTCAATCCCGTTCACCGAGCGCACCAGCCTTGGCTTCACCGCGCGACCAGTCGCAATACGCGCCGTCATCACCGCCAGTTGCAATGGCGAGGCCAGCATGAAACCCTGACCGATCGAGGCATTCGCGGTGTCACCCACCAACCAGTCCTGCCCGTGCACACGCTGTTTCCATTCCTGGTTCGGCGCCAGCCCCGCGGCTACGGCAGACATCGGGATATCGTGCTTTACGCCCAATCCGAAGGTGCGCGCCATGTCCGAGATTCTGTCGATTCCCACCCGCAGCGCCACGTCGTAGTAATAAACATCGCAACTGCGTTTCAGCGAGGTTTCCAGGTCAACTGTTCCATGCCCTCCCCGTTTCCAGCAGTGGAAGCGGCGGCTGCCCACCTTCAGGTGGCCGGGGCAGTAAACGGTGTTCGAGGGCCCGATCACACCGGCTTCAAGCGCGGCCATGGCAGTGATCATCTTGAAGGTCGACCCCGGGGGGTAGGTACCCTGCACCGTCTTGTTCGACAGAGGGCGATAATTGTCTTGGGTCAATGCCCGGTAATCGGCGACCGAGATGCCGCGCACGAAAAGGTTCGGATCGAAACTTGGCGCCGAACTGATGGCGCGGATATCGCCGCTTTCACAGTCGATCACCACGGCAGCGGCGCTTTCACCGGCCAGCCGCGCCTGCGCGTATTGTTGCAGGTTGGCGTCCACCGAAAGTTGCAGATCCGCCCCGGCGGTACCTTCCTGACGGTCCAATTCGCGCATAACGCGACCGGTGGCGTTAACCTCGACCCGTTTGGCCCCGGCCTTGCCGCGCAGGGTGATTTCCTGTTTGGCTTCCAGCCCGACCTTGCCGATCTGGAACCGGGGAATGCGCAACACGGGTTCGGGGTCTTCGATCTGGCTCAGGTCATAGTCACTGACCGGGCCGACATAGCCGACCACATGGGCGAAATCTTCATATCGGGGATATTGCCGGGTCTGCCCGACTTCGGGGATCACGCCGGGCAGCGCAGGGGCGTTGACGGCAACCTTCGAGATATCTTCCCATGTGACCTGATCGGCCAGTGTCACCGGCAGAAACGGGGCCGAGCGGTGCATTTCGGTCTTGGCCCGGTCGATCTCGTCCTCGGTCAGGGGGATCAACTGGGACAGTTTGGCGATCACCTCGTCCACATCGCCCGCATCCTCGCGCACCATGACGATCCGGTACGATGGCGAGTTCTGGCTGATAATCTCTCCGTTCCGGTCATAGATTCGGCCTCGGGTCGGTGGGATCAGGCGGATATTGATCCGGTTTTCTTCGGCCAGCAGGCGGTATTCGTCGGCCTGATCCACCTGCATGAATCGCATCCGGGCGGCTAGCCCGCCGATAAAGACGGCTTGCAATCCACCCAAAACCAGCGCTCTGCGCGGCAGGCGTTTATAGGCAAGGCCTTGGGCTTTGGGTTTGCGTTGCTTCATGCGCGCGCTCCCAATGCGCCGGTTTCAGCCGTGGATTTTCGCCGCACACCGAATCCGTTCTGGCTGAGCAGAACGATCAGAGGATAAACTGCAATTGTCAGAACCACTTGGATCACCACCGGCCCCAATGCTGCCTGTTGCACTGACAGAATAGCAAGAATGACGCGGTTCAGCGTAAAAACAGCTGTGATTACCACGGCAACGGTTGACCATTCGCCGACAAATCCCGAGTCCCGCAAGCCAAACGCGGCCGAGTGCAGATAAGCGGCCCCCAGAACCACCAGCGCCGCCAGCAGGCCGGGCGGACGTTGCAGCAACAGATCCGCCATCAGCATCACGATTGCGACCAGCAAGATCGGCACGAATTCAGGCCGCCGAAGCACCCAGGCGAAGGTCAGGGCAATCAACAAGTCCGGAAACGGCCAGCGGTTCGGTTTTGTATCCAGAGGCAACAGGTGCAAAAACAGGATCAGCGCGGCCAGAAACAGGTACAGGACACGCTTGGACCAAAGCTGTGAAGTCTGACTATCCATCGCCAACCTCCACCGGCGGCAGAGCTGCTTCAGGCTGTGTGGGGCCAACGATGCTGCCCGGGTCCCGAATGGTAGGCGCCGATTGATATCGTAGCACCCGCAAGAATTCGAGCCGTTCGAAATCCGCCGACAGACGCACCCGCAGACGGCCTCCGGGATCGGCCGTGATCTGTCCGATTAGCAACCCGGCCGGAAACACTCCGCCATCGCCCGAGGTCACGACGCGGTCGCCAGGGCGGACCAGTTCGCGGTTTTCAAGAAACTCGACGGCGGGGGCCGGAGTATTGTCACCCGTGATCAGGGCGGTCTGGCCCGAAGGTTGAATGGTCGCCGGGATCGCGCTGGAGGCATCTGTCATCAGGATCACCCGCGCCGTGTCCGGGCCCACACCCGAGATCCGTCCGACCACGCCGATTCCGTCCATCGTGGCCCAGCCATCGGTGATGCCGTCCCGCTCGCCGACATTCAGCAGAACTGACTGCCGGAACGGAGAGCCGCTGTCGGCCATCACGACCCCGGTGATATAGGTCAAGCGCGGATCGAGCCGAACGTTGTTCAGATCCAGCAGCCGGGCGTTTTCCTGCTCAAGCTGCAGCGCGGCCTCTTTCCAGGCCCGCATCAGGCGCAACTCGCTGCGTAATTCCTGGTTCTGTTCGCTCAGGCGTTGATAGCTTTGGAAATCGCGGGCCAGGTTGACCACAGCGGTGACCGGTACCATGGCCCATTCCATCGACGGCACGACCCGGTCGACGACCTGGGCGCGGAACCGTTCCACCCGCGGGCTGTCGATACGCCAGACCAGAAAGATCCCCAGCAGGCACAGCACCACGATCCCCAACAGCAAGCGGCGCAGGGGGGTGGTGTATTCATCGCGCTGTGATCGGTCTTTTGCCACAGGACTCCTTCCCGTGCTGCTCGTGCCGAGTTTACCCTAATTGCAAAGGGTGCGCGCCTTAGCTTTCGTAGTCAATCGCGTGGCGCAGTTGTTTTTCGTATTCCAAGGCCTTGCCGGTGCCCAAAGCCACACAGTTCAGGCTTTCGTCGGCAATCGACACGGCCAGACCGGTCTGTTCGCGCAGCGCCAGATCCAGATCGCCCAGCAGCGCACCGCCGCCAGTCAGCATCACGCCCCGGTCCACGATATCCGCAGCCAGATCGGGCGGAGTGGTTTCCAGCGCGGTCATCACCGCCTCGCAAATCTGCTGGACAGGTTCAGACAGCGCCTCGGCCACCTGGGCCTGGCTGATCTCGATTTCCTTCGGCACACCGTTCAGCAGGTCGCGGCCACGGATATGCATCGACTGACCACGGCCATCGTCGGGCATACGCGCGGTGCCGATGGTGGTCTTGATGCGTTCAGCAGTCGATTCGCCCACCAGCAAGTTCTGCTGACGACGCAGGTATGAGATGATGGCCTCGTCCATCCGGTCGCCACCAACGCGGACCGAGCGGGCATATACGATGTCGCCCAGCGACAGAACCGCAACCTCGGTGGTGCCGCCGCCGATATCGACGACCATGTTCCCGGTCGGATCGGTGATTGGCATCCCTGCGCCAATGGCCGCAGCGATAGGTTCAGCAATAAGACCCGCGCGACGGGCGCCAGCGGACAGAACCGATTGACGGATCGCACGTTTCTCGACCGGGGTTGCGCCATGGGGAACGCAGACGATGATTTTGGGTTTCGAAAAGGTCGAGCGTTTATGCACCTTGCGGATGAAATGCTTGATCATCTCTTCGGCCGTGTCGAAATCGGCAATCACACCTTCACGCATTGGGCGGATCGCTTCGATCGAACCGGGGGTTCGGCCCAGCATCAGCTTGGCGTCTTCGCCAACGGCCAGAACTTTTTTCACGCCGTCCTTGACGTGGTAGGCCACCACGGATGGCTCAGACAGGATCACGCCACGCCCCTTGACATACACCAGGGTGTTTGCCGTCCCAAGGTCGATAGCCATGTCCGCTGTGAACAGGCCGCCCAGATTGCCAAAGATCCCCATGTTTCCCCTGATCCTGTATGTCGGTTTTTCTACTGCCCGCGACTCGACGGTTCCGGGACGGATGACTTATAGGGTGCCAGCACGCCCGGTAAAAGGGCTGATTCCGCGATAATCAGCACCTTTCCGCCTTATTGAGAGGGACTTTAGAAGGCAACATGCTCTCTTATCAACACATTTACCACGCTGGGAATCTGGCTGATGTGCAAAAGCACGCTTTATTGGCAATTTTGCTGGAGTATCTGACCCGTAAAGACAAACCGCTGACCTACCTGGAAACCCATTCGGGCCGGGGTTTGTACAAGCTGGATGCGGCAGAGGCGGTGCGCACGGGCGAGGCCGAGGCCGGCATCCGGCGCGTCCAGCAGGCCAAGTGGTTTGACGCGGAACATCCGCTGGAACAGGCGATCCGCGCTGTTCAGAAAAGGCATGGGGCTGAGGCCTACCCCGGATCGCCACTGATCGCCGCCAATTTGCTGAGAGATCAGGACAGCCTGCATTTTGCCGAGCTGCACCCGCAGGAACATTCCGCGCTGGCCATGGCGATGTCATCTTATGGGGCCAAGGTGTATCGGCAGGACGGGTACGAGTTGGCGCAATCCTTGCTGCCCCCGACACCACGGCGTGGAGCGATGCTGATCGACCCGAGCTACGAGGTGAAATCTGAATACGACCGTTTGCCAGGTATCATCGGCAAATTGCATCGGAAATGGAACGTGGGCGTAATCGCTCTGTGGTATCCGATTCTGGCGGATAATCGACATGGTGCAATGATTTCCGCCCTGAAATCTCAGAACTTGCCGAAAACCTTCTGCCACGAAGTCAGGTTCGACCCTGTGCGCGAGGGGCATCGCATGGTGGGGTCGGGTATGTTCATCATCAATGCGCCCTATGGGCTTGAGGATGAAATGGCTCGCCTGACGGCGCTGTTCAAAGAGTTCAAAACATAGTCTTCGAAGACGGTGAAAGGCTCCCGCCTCGCTTGCCCGCATCAAAGATGCAGCCAACCGAGTTGGGCCCGGCAGCGCGCCTGCGGCGCGCTGCCGGGCCCAAAACCCAAGAAGGTCGGCGAAGTCGGGCCGGTGCGGGTGCGGGAGCCTCTTCCCGTCGTTTTAGGTCAGGTCTTTGTAGCTGATCTCACGCGCGTCGGCACCGGGACCGGTTTTCTCGCGGCGCACCTTCAGGCGGTTCAGGGCGTGGATATATGCCTTGGCCGAGGCCACCACCGTATCGGTGTTGGCGGATTGACCGGTGGCGATCATGCCGTCTTCTTCCAGGCGCACCGAAACCGTGGCCTGCGCATCGGTGCCTTCGGTCACCGCGTGCACCTGATAGAGCTGAAGCCGGGCGGTGTTCGGATAGATCACGCGGATCGCCTTGAACGTCGCATCCACCGGCCCGTCGCCGTGTTCGGTTGCGATGACGTCCTTGCCGTCTACTTCCAGTTCGACGGTCGATTCCGCCTGACCACCGGTGCCGCAGGTGACCTTCATCGATACCAGTTGCAGGTGGTCGTTGCTTTCGTCATCGTCCAGCGACATCAACGCGATGAGGTCGTCGTCGAATACCTCTTTCTTGCGGTCGGCCAGATCCTTGAACCGAACAAAGATATCCTTGAGCTGGTTGTCCCCGACCTCGTAGCCCAGTGTCTCGAGCTTGTCGCGCAACGCCGCGCGGCCCGAGTGCTTGCCCAACGGCAAAGACGTGCCCGAAAGGCCAATATCCTCGGGGCGCATGATTTCGAAGTTTTCGCGGTTCTTCAGCATGCCGTCCTGATGGATGCCGCTTTCATGGGCAAAAGCGTTCTTGCCGACGATGGCCTTGTTGAACTGCACGTTGAAGCCCGAGACTGTCGCCACCCGGCGCGAGATATGCATGATCTTTGTCGTGTCGATGCCGGTGTTCCACGGCATGATGTCGTTGCGGGTTCGCAGAGCCATCACGACCTCTTCCAACGCTGTGTTGCCCGCACGTTCGCCCAGACCGTTGATGGTGCACTCGATCTGACGCGCACCGCCTGCGACTGCCGCCAGAGAGTTTGCGGTCGCCATACCAAGGTCATTGTGGCAGTGGGTGGCAAAAACCACCTCATCGGCACCGGGCACCGTCTCGATCAGGCGCTTGATCAAGTCCGCGCTTTCCACCGGAGCGGTATAGCCAACGGTGTCAGGAATGTTGATCGTGGTCGCACCGGCTTTGATCGCAATTTCGATTACACGGCACAGGTAATCCCATTCCGTTCGAGTCGCATCCATCGGCGACCATTGCACGTTTTCGCACAAATTGCGCGCGTGGCTGACGGTCTCGTGGATCTTCTCGGCCATCTCGTCCTGGGTCAGGTTCGGAATCGCGCGGTGCAGCGGAGAGGTGCCGATGAAGGTGTGAATCCGATTCTTCCCGGCGTGCTTCACGGCCTCCCAGCAGCGGTCGATATCGGCGAAATTGGCGCGGGCCAGACCGCAGATGCGACTGTTTTTGGATCGTTGAGCGATTTCCGAAACCGCCTTGAAGTCACCTTCCGAGGCGATGGGGAAACCGGCTTCGATGATGTCGACACCCATTTCGTCCAGCAACTCGGCAATCTCGAGCTTTTCGGCGTGGGTCATGGTGGCGCCGGGGCTCTGCTCGCCGTCGCGCAAAGTGGTATCGAAGATCAAGACGCGGTCTTGGTCGGTCACGTTGGTCATGGGATTCTCTTTCTTCTTCTGTCCTAAAGCCTATGGCGCGCGGGCGTCCTCCTCTGAGCGGGCGCGCCGGATGGCACGCTCAGAGGCGGATTAGGATCAGTAGGCCGCGCAGAGACGCACCGCGAATGGCGGTGTCGGCAACAAGGATATCTGCGCGGTTGATCATGGGAACGAGGTTATACAGAGCCGTCCCGGAATGAAAAGACCATTTTGCGACGTAACTGCAGTTGAGCGGTTTCTTTTCCGCGCCGCATTGATCCGCGCAGACAGGCGGCTAGGTGGTTCGCCATGGAAAAAGCACTGATCATTGGCGCATCAGGAGACATCGGACAGGCAGTCTGTCAGCGCCTGAGCGGGCAGGGGGTGGCTGTGAAGGGCTTGTCACGCTCAGCCGACGGGTTTGATTTGACGAACCCTGATGGCGTGCATCGCGTGCTGGGCGCGATCCCCGGAGTGTTCGACCTGATCCTTGTTGCGTCCGGGGCATTGGAGATCAACGGCACGGCACCGGAAAAGACCGTCCGCGCTGTATCTGGGCAGGCAATGATGGATCAGTTTGCGCTGAATGCCGTGGGCCCGGCTCTGGTCCTCAGTCACGCGGCACGTCTGTTGCCCCGCGACCGCCGCGCGGTTTTTGCCGTGCTTTCGGCTCGTGTGGGTTCGATCGGGGATAACCGGCTGGGTGGTTGGATTAGCTATCGGGCGGCAAAGGCGGCGGTGAATCAGATTGTTCACACGGCAGCAATCGAACTGGCCCGCACCCACAAACAGGCGATCTGTGTCGCGCTGCATCCCGGTACTGTCAAAACGGACGTCACCCGGAAATACCTCGGCCGATATCCTGCTGTTGCCCCGGACGAGGCCGCGTCGAATTTATTGGACGTGATGGCACGATTGACCCCGACCGATACCGGCGGGTTCTTCGACTGGGCGGGAAAACCGGTGCCATGGTAGCGGTATTGCTTCAGCCGTCCGGGTTTGACGGGGGCGTCTCGGGAGCCGCTTCGGGAGCAGTATCATCAGCCGTCGCCAGTGCGCCGTTGTCCCAAACGCCGGTTTCCGTTTCGCCGTTGGCATAGCGTACGGTGCCGGCGCCATGGCGTTTCGCGTCCACGAAATTGCCCTCGTAGACATCACCGTTGGGATAGGTTGCGATCCCCTCTCCGGTAATTTTGCCTTCGGTCCATTGACCCGAATAGGTGAACCCGTTTGCCATGATGATCTCGCCCTGCCCGTGGCGTTTGCCGGTCAGAAACTCTCCGGAATAGACCGTGCCATCCGGGTAGGTGGACATGCCCTTGCCTTGCCGCAAGCCGTCCACCCAGTCTCCTTCATAGCTGGAGCCGTCGGCCATGGTCAGAATGCCTTTGCCATGGTTCTTGGCGTTTCGAAACTGGCCCCTGTAGACGGTACCGTTAGGATAGGTCGACACACCTTCGCCTTCGATTACCCCGGCGATCCAATCCCCCTCGTAGGTCGAACCGTCCGGGTAGGTGATAAGGCCCTTGCCCTCGGCCAGATCGGCCTTGAAATCCCCGACATGGACCGAGCCGTCCGGGTAGGTCAGTTCGCCCACCCCCTCAAGCAGGCCGTCGGTCCACTCACCGGTATAGAGGAACCCATCCGTGCCGGTATAGGTTCCCTGACCATGCCGCAGGTCGTTGGAATAGTCGCCTTCGTAGACATCGCCTTTGGCATAGGTCATCTTGCCCTTGCCTTGCCGTCGGCCTTCGACCAACTCGCCCTCGTAGACGTCCCCGTTGACAAAAGACATGCGCCCGGTGCCGGTGATGCGATCCTCGGCCCAATCGCCGGCATAGGTCATCCCGTCGGGCAGGGTCAGGCTGCCCTGGCCGTGGCGCTGACCGTTGCGGATGTCACCTTCGTAGATACCGCCATTGGCATAAGTCACCTTGCCTTTGCCCAGTTTGACGCCATCCACCCAATCGCCATCGTAACTGTAGCCGCCCGGGTCGCTCAGTACGCCTTTACCGTGATGCCGGGCGTTCTGGAAGCCGCCCTCATAGCGCACGCCATTGGCGTAGACGGCTACACCCGTGCCATTGATCGCACCGTTTGCCCATTCGCCCTCGTAGCTGCCACCATCAGCATAGGTGATCTTGCCACTTCCTTCGGGTTGGCCCTTGGCGAACATCCCCTCAAAGACCGAGCCGTTGACATAGCGGGCGATGCCCATTCCCTTAATTTCGCCCTCAACCCATTCGCCGCTGTATTCGAACCCGTTGGGCAGGCGGTAGGTGCCGGTGCCGTGACGCAGGCCGTTTTCAAAGGTACCCTCGTAGACGCCCCCGACCTCATCATCCGTTGTGATCACCTGACCGTTCTGTGCGGCGGCACCCGCAGCGATCAGGGCCATCGCGGATGCGGCAATAGAAATGCGGAAAGCGTTCATGATCGGTCCTGCCTGTCCGGTTTTCATCTTTTGCGCAAAACTACGGCACGCGCGGGGGCAGAGCAACGGGTTTTGCCGCATTTGCCTTTCACTCGCGCAATGATCTGCTAAATGGCAATAAGACCGACGAGGGCAAGAGGGCAGCATGGCCGACCGTTTCCGCATCACTCTGGCGCAACTCAACCCGATCGTAGGGGATATCGAAGGCAATGCCGCCAAGGCGTTAGCCGCGTGGAAGCAGGCGCGCGATGCCGGGGCCGACCTGGTGGCTTTCCCCGAAATGTTTATCACCGGCTACAACACGCAGGATCTGGTGATGAAGCCCGCCTTTCACCGGGCGGCGATGGTGGCTGTCGAAGAACTGGCCGCACAATGCGCCGACGGCCCGGCGGTGGCGATTGGCGGGCCGTGGGTTGAAGATAGCAGCCTGTTTAATGCCTATCTGATCCTCAAGGGCGGTCGGATCGGCAGCAAGGTGCTGAAGCATCATCTGCCCAATGAAACGGTGTTCGATGAGGTGCGCCTGTACGACTCTGGCCCGCTGGGCGGGCCTTACGCAGTCGGAAATACACGTATCGGTAGCCCGATCTGCGAAGATAGTTGGCACCCTGATGTGGCCGAAACGCTTGAGGAAACCGGGGCCGAGTTTTTGCTGATCCCCAACGGATCGCCCTATTTTCGCAACAAGTACGATATACGCCTGAATCATATGGTGGCCCGCGTAGTCGAGACCGGTCTGCCGGTGATCTACCTCAACATGGTGGGCGGGCAGGACGATCAGGTTTTTGACGGGGCCACTTTCGGCCTGAACCCAGGTGGAGAACTGGCGTTCCGGATGCCGGTTTTCGATGAGACCGTGACCCATATCGACTTGGAGCGCGGCGATGATGGCTGGCGCATCGTACCGGCCGAGATCGTGCCGCAGCCCGATGAATGGGAGCAGGACTATCGCGCCATGGTGCAGTCCCTGCGCGACTACATGGGCAAGACCGGGTTCAAAAAGGTTCTGCTGGGTCTGTCGGGCGGCGTCGATTCCGCTCTGGTCGCTTCTATTGCCGTGGATGCTATCGGGGCCGAGAATGTTCGCTGCGTGATGCTGCCTTCGGAATATACCAGTCAGGCTTCATTGGACGATGCCGAGGCCGTGGCCAAAGCACTTGGCGTGCACTACGACTACGTGCCGATCTCGGACAGTCGGGCGGCAGTGACAGATACTCTGGCCCCGCTGTTTGCCGGTCATGATGAAGATTTGACAGAAGAAAACATCCAATCCCGCCTGCGCGGTTTGTTGCTGATGGCGATCTCGAACAAATTTGGCGAGATGTTGCTGACCACCGGCAACAAATCCGAGGTCGCGGTGGGCTATGCCACGATCTACGGCGACATGAACGGTGGCTACAACCCGATCAAGGACCTGTACAAAACGCGTGTGTTCGAGACCTGCCGCTGGCGCAACACCAATCACCGCGACTGGATGATGGGCCCGGCGGGCGAGGTGATCCGCCCCTCGGTCATTGACAAACCCCCCAGCGCCGAACTGCGCGAAGATCAAAAGGACAGCGACAGCCTGCCCGATTACCCGATTCTGGATGCGATTCTGGATATTCTGGTCGATCAGGAGGGCTCGATCGCTGATTGCGTGGCCGCCGGTTTCAACGAGGTAGACGCGCGGCGGGTTGAGCACCTGATTTATATCAGCGAATACAAGCGCTTTCAGTCCGCCCCCGGAACGCGCCTGACCAGCCGGGCATTCTGGTTGGATCGCCGTTACCCGATTGTGAACCGCTGGCGGGATCGGGACTGAGCCGAAGGGGAATCGTGAAGCTGGGTCAAAACGGCGTTTCGATATCAGACCCATTACGCCAGGTTGTTTTGTTATTGTTTCCGAATAGTAGATAACTCTCTGATTTTTCAAGCTCTCAGGGAACTGACTGCTTGAAACTGAGACATTTTTTTGCCACATTTTGGCTTAATTGATGCCCCACATGGGGCGGTGTGACCTCAATTCGATGTATGGAACTGTGGCGCACGCGTGTTGAATGTCTGGGTTAACGATTTGGTGCTATTATGTATAAGGGATATGACAAGCCGCTTCACCCGCCGTTAAGGTATAAGTCGATGGAATCCGAAGCACGGGTTCTGGACGAGGCCAAGCTGGACTCGGCGATTGCTGATCTTCTTCGCGAAGAAGAAAGCGAAGACCCCGAGCCCGTAGTGGGAGCGACTAAACTCAACGCGATCTTCCCGGTCCTGCCCGAACAGGCGGAAATAGACGAAGAAGTGGAACCTCGCGATTCTGGCCTTGCGGCAACCTTGCGTCAGAAATGGGCTGAACTGAGCGGCGCAGCGTAAACTCCAAGCGATTTGAAACAGGACGGTGCGAGCTTTCTCGCGCCTGTTGGCGTGTTCGCCACAGCTGTCAAAAAACATAGGTCCCGCAGCAGAAGACATGTTGCCTGAGCGCCTGCATCACGCCTTCATTGCGACCCGAGCCATGAAGTAAGAGCGGTTGATGCCCGGCCCCAAACCAACCCCCGTTGAACCCGATCTGCACCTGCCCAAAACCGTGGATGTCGTTGTCATTGGCGGCGGCATTATCGGAGCATCGACTGCGCTGGAGTTGGCTGAACGAGGCGCCTCGGTACTGTTGTGCGAAAAGGGGCAGATTGCGGGCGAGCAAAGCTCTCGCAATTGGGGATGGGTCCGTCTGGGGTTGCGCGACCCGCGGGAGATTCCGTTGATGATCGAATCGCTGCATCTATGGCAAGGGCTGGATCAGCGCATCGGGCGGGAAACCGGCTATACCCGCGCGGGCATTCTGTTTGGTGCTTCGGGCAAACGCGACAGCGGCAATCTGGAACGGTGGCTGCGTCACGTGGACGGGCTGCAAACCGGCGCGCGGCTGGTTTCGGGGGCCGAGTTGCACGCCCTGCTGCCGGGCAATCAGACTTCCTACGATTGCGCCCTTTACATGCCACAGGACGGCCGGGCCGAACCACAACAGGCTGCACCAGCAATTGCCGAGGCAGCGCGGGATCGCGGCGCTGTTCTGACGACCAATTGTGCCGTCCGCAGCGTCGATGCCGGGAGTGGTCGTATCACCGGAGTATTCACCGAGCGTGGCCGCGTGGCCTGTGACTTCGTGGTTCTGGCCGGTGGTGCCTGGTCGCGTCTGTTTGCGGGGAATGCGGGGATTGAACTACCGCAATTGAAGGTTTTGAATACGGTCCTGCGGACCTCTCCAGCTGATGGACCGGAAGCGGCGCTTTGGTCCGATGATTTTGCCATGCGTAAACGGTCAGACGGGGGTTATTCCATCGCCTCGGGCCATGAAAACACGGTGGACATTGTACCTGACAGTTTTCGGCTGGCGCGGCAGTTCTTACCCGCATTCGCACAGGAATGGAGATCGCTGCGGTTTCGACTGTCAAAGCGCTGGAGCATCGAAGCAAGCCAGGACCAGACCTGGCTACCCACGGATGTCACCCCGTTCGAACATTGCCGCGTGCTGGATCCCGAACCTTCGCCCAAAACGCTGCGACAGGCTTGGGCAGCGGCGCGCAGAGGTTTCCCGATGCTGGAACAGGCCGAGCTTGTACAAAGCTGGGCGGGCCTTATTGATGTTACGCCGGACGCGGTGCCGGTGATCTCGGGGGTTGATCAGATGCCGGGAATGTTCATCGCAACCGGGTTTTCGGGCCATGGGTTTGGCATCGGCCCGGCAGCAGGCCGCCTGATGGCCGATCTGGTCGCCGAAACGACGCCATGCGTCGATCCGGCCGCCTTCCGCCTCTCCCGCTTTTCAGATGGCTCAAAGGTGCGACCGGATCCTGGGTACTGAGGGCCTAGCCCATCATCTGGTAGCTGACCGGCACAAAGCGGAACCCGTCACCTCGGCTTTCGACGAACCCGGCTGCAGGGAAGGGCATGTGATAGCCGATCATCGGTACCTTGTCGGCGGCCAGCATTCCCAGCACATTGCGCCGCGAGGCGGTAGCGGCAGCCTTGTCCATGTCAAAGCGCACTTCCCATTCCGGGTGGGCAAAGGACCAGACATAGTGGTTCGCCAGATCAGCGGTCAGCACCAACCGCTGACCGTTGTTTTCCAGATGATAGACCGTGTGACCGGGTGTGTGCCCATAGGCGGCGACGGCAGTGATGCCCGACGCAACTTCGCCGCCGTCTTCGACAAAGGTCATTTTCTCGGCCAGCGGTGTCACCTTGGCGGCCACCAGATCACCGACCCGGTTTCCGGCCTCTTGTGCGGCCCAGAAATCATACTCGGGCGACGCGGTGACATAACGCGCGTTCGGGAAGGTCGGCGCATCATCTGTGGTCATGCCACCGATATGGTCGGGGTGCATGTGGGTGATGACAACAACGTCGATCTGATCCGGAGTGACACCCGCATCCGCCAGTGCAGCCTGAATGCCACCTTGGCCCAAACCGGTATCGAACAGCACCAGCTCGGACCCGGTATTGACCAGCGTCGGCGTGAAGAAGAATTGCGCTACATCCGGGGAGATGAAATTTTCGGCCGAGACTTTGGCGAAATCCTCATCTGAAGCACCGCCGCCGAAAATCTCTTGGGCGCCATCACGCGGCAGGCTTCCATCCAGCAGCGTGGTGACGGTGAAATCGCCCAGTGTAAAGGACTTGGCAATGGATGAATTGGCCTTGGTCTCGCTCCCGGCGGCCAAAAGCGGGGCCGCGGCTGTGGCAAATGGCAAAGCGGCCGCAGAACCCAAAGCGGCGCGGCGTGTGAGTTTAATGGTCATTGTGGTTCTCCCTGTCAGAACACCTGTAGGTGAGTTAGGTCGGCGCGAGTCTCTTGCCAGTTTATACCCCGGAGATATGGGCTGCGTGGATGAACAATGCGTGTTAAATTTTGTTTATGCCGCGATCTGAGAATAAGACCGTTCCAACCGACCAGAGTGTCGAGAGCTTTCTATCCAGGGTGCAACCTTCCGGCAGGGCCGAAAGTGGGAAGGTTCTGGACGGGCTTTTCCGCAAGACGACCGGGTTCGAGCCCGTCTTGTGGGGGCCCTCGATTGTGGGCTATGGCCGCTATCACTATCGCTATAAATCCGGGCGCGAGGGCGACTTCCTTGCCACCGGCTTTTCCCCGCGCAAGTCCGCGCTGTCAATTTACATCATGCCCGGCTATGCGGATTTCGGGGACATCCTGTCCCGTCTGGGTAAGCACAAGCTGGGTAAATCTTGTCTATACGTGAACAAGCTGGCGGATATCGATCTGGATGTCCTGGCCGAGCTGATCCGTGCCGGGCTTGAGGACTTGGAGCGGCACTGGCCGGTGGAGCCGACCTGAACGCCCTTGCTGGACAATTGGCCCATCCTGTGACATGAGCCGCGCCAACAGGAGAACTCCATGACCACCACCCGTTTTGCCCCGTCGCCCACCGGTTACATCCATGTGGGCAACCTGCGTACCGCCCTGATGAACTATCTGATCGCTCGCAAAGCGGGCGGCACGTTTATCTTGCGTATCGACGACACCGATCCTGAGCGGTCGAAAGAAGAATATGTCGATGCCATCAAGCAGGATATGGAGTGGCTGGGCCTGCACTGGGACCGGATCGAGCGTCAATCGGACCGTCTGGATCGCTATGCCGAAGCCGCTGACAAGCTGCGCGAAATGGGCCGTTTCTATGAGGCGTTTGAAACGCCGACGGAGCTGGACCTGAAACGCAAGAAACAGCTGAACATGGGCAAGCCGCCGGTCTATGACCGCGCTGCATTGAACCTGTCGGATGCCGAGAAAGAGGCCCTACGGGTTGAACGTGGCAATGGCGTCTGGCGGTTCAAGCTGGATCACCAGCGGATCGAGTGGACTGACGGTATTCTGGGCGACATCTCGATTGATGCTGCATCAGTGTCTGATCCAGTGCTTATCCGGGGCGATGGGCAGGTTCTGTATACGATCGCGTCAGTGGTGGACGACACCGAGATGGGCGTAACCGATGTCGTGCGCGGCTCGGACCATGTGACCAACACTGCGACGCAAATCCAGATCATCGAAGCGCTGGGCGGCACTTGCCCGCGTTTTGCGCACCACTCGCTGCTGACCGGCCCGCAGGGCGAGGCATTGTCCAAGCGTCTGGGCACGCTGGCCTTGCGCGATCTGCGTGAACAGGGCGTGCAGCCTATGGCGCTGCTGAGCCTGATGGCGCGTCTGGGTTCGTCCGATCCGGTAGAATTGCGCTCGGACATGGCGGAACTGATCGAAGGCTTTGATGTGAACCGCTTTGGCGCTGCGCCAACCAAGTTTGACGTGCAGGACTTGTTCCCGCTGACCGCCAAGCATCTGCAGTCGCTGCCGCTGGCGGACGTGGCCGATGCGGTCGCTGACGCGGGCGTTCCGGCAGAACTGGCCGCGCCGTTCTGGGCGATGGCGCGTGAGAACATCACCACTCTGGGTGACCTCAATGGTTGGTGGGAGCTGTGCCGTGACGGGGCAGAGCCTTTGATCGCCGACGAGGATCGTGAGTTCATTTCTGAGGCCGTGGCTCTGCTGCCCGAAGGGCCTTTCGATGGCGAGACCTGGGGCACTTGGACCAAAGCCGTGAAAGAGGCCACGGGTCGCAAGGGCAAAGGCCTGTTCATGCCACTGCGTAAGGCGCTGACGGGTATGGAGCGCGGGCCGGAAATGGCGAACCTGCTGCCGTTGCTGCAGGTTATCCGGGCACGCGGCTAAGCGCGAAAGCACTGATATCCGAAAGGCGGGGCCGATATGCAGCCCCGCTTTTTTCTATGCAGTATGGACAATCGACGCAGAAATGCGGCGCAGCCGATCATCGACAAATTCGGTCTCGGCCGGTTTCAAATGCTGGTGGCGCGGGTATCGAGGTTCAGCCCGGTCGTTCAGAATCGGCGCGTACCACCCATCGGTGGTGGCAAAAAAACGGTCCGCACCGTCCTCACCAAAGGTGCGCAGATACCCTTGCACGACCACGTCGATATAGCTGAGCAGCAGCGGATGACGATTGCTGGGCACGGCGTGGCGGCCCTGCGGTACCGCGTAAACGGCGATTTCGACCTCGTGGGTCAAAGGATGTGTGACAGCTTGGGTCGCGGGAACCCGGTCATAGGCCCATTCCCGCTCGTCCAGCGCCACCCAGTCGTTTTTCGGGACATGGGCGATCATCCCTTCGATCTCGGACTCAGGGTCCGGGATTGCAGTCAGAAAGGCTACTGGGCGTAGGTCGGTGTGTCGCCAGGCGCGTCGCCACCCCATCAGCCGCGCAGGATGTGGGTCGGGGAAATCGTGCGTCGCTAGGTTCACGAGGCTACCATAGCCAAAGAAATAAGGGTCTGCCATGCGCCGTCAGGTCCTTCTTGAGCGATTGATGTATGTCAAACCGCTTTTTTGTCGGACATGCAATAAGATCGCATCTAGAAATTTGGGAGGTCTCGATGAGGATTACCAAAAGGACAAATATCGCGGTGCGCTTGCTGATGTATTGTGCGGCGCATCAGGATCGGCTGGTGACAAAGGCCGAGATCGCCGATGTGTGCAACATATCGGAAAACCACCTGGCGCAGGTGATCAACCAATTGAGCCAGCTGAACTACCTCAGTACTCAACGTGGTCGCAACGGTGGCATGTCTTTGGCGCGTCCCGCCGATCAGATTCGGATCGGCTCGGTGTTTCGCCATGTCGAAGGAAACTTGCCAATCGCCGAGTGCTTTGCCGATGCCGACAACACCTGTCCCCTGACGGATGCCTGCCGATTGCGGCTTGCGCTGCAGGACGCGGCCGAGGTGTTCTATGCTTCGCTGGACGAAATCACACTGGACGCGCTTGTGTGCGACAACGACCAGTTGCTGCAAATCCTGCAACCGGTCGCCTGCGTGCGTTGAGATCAGTCGCTGGCCCGCAGGATGCGGGCCGGACGTGCGGCCAGAGGGCGCAGGGCAAAGGCTAGCCCCGCGCCAAGGGTCACCAGAATGCCGGCCGGAACGATGCTCAGCGCTGAGGTCCAGATGACCGAAAAACTGATGTCGAAGATGTAGGTGGCAACCGCCCACCCCCCCAGAATGCCGGTCAGCAGGGCAACGCCCCCGGCCGCTGCACCCAGCAGGACTGAGCGTAGAGCAAAGCTGATCAATATGCGTCGCCGATCCGCGCCCAGTGTTTTCAGGATCGCGGATTCGTAACGACGCGCGGTTTCTCCTGCGGCGGCGGCCCCGATCAGAACAAGAAATCCGGTCAACAAGGATATCCCCGCTCCGTAAGAAGTCGCGGCGGCCAACCCGGTCAGCAGGCTCGAGACGCGGTCAATCGCGTCGCGCACCCGGATTGCGGTTATGTTAGGAAACTGGCCCGCCAGATCGCGCAGGATGCCGGCTTCGGCCTGTTCTTCGGCATAGACCGTGGCGATGAAACTGTGCGGCGCCCCGGCAAGGGCGGAGGGACTCATCGACATGATGAACCCCATGCCAGCGGTCGAAAAATCGACCTCGCGGAAAGAAGTGATTTCGGCGGTGATGTCGCGGCCCAGAATGTTCACGGTCAATTCGTCGCCAAGGTCCAGACCCATTTCTTCGGCTTCTTCCGCGGCGAAACTGACTTGCGGCATGCCTGAGTAATCCTGGGGCCACCATGCGCCCGCGGTGATGCGGGCGTTTTTGGGCGGTGTGGCGGAATAGGTCACGCCCCGATCACCATCCAGAACCCAGTGATCGCCAGCGACGTCGCGCGCGGGCAGCCCATTGATCTGGGTGATGATGCCGCGCAGCATTGGAGCGCTTTCGATGCGGCTGACGGCGGGGTCGGTTTCCAGCCGCTCTCTAAACCCGGGCATCTGGTCTTTTTGAATGTCGACAAAGAAATACGACGGGGCCACGTCGGGCAGATTACCCGAGATCGCATTGCGCAGGGTCCCGTCGATCTGGCCAACGGCGGCAAGCACCGAAAGGCCCAGCCCCAGAGACAGCACAACCGAAGCGGCCCCTTCACGCGGGTCCGAGATCGCCGACAAAGCCCATCGCAGAGCAGGTCGGCCACGGGCGGCTGTGGTGCTGATGCGCGCCAGTTTGCGGATCGCAAGCGCGGAAAAGGACAGCAGCAGCAGCGCGCCGACCAGCCCGGCGCTTGTCCAGAGCGTCAGGCGAATCGAGCCGCTGAACCAAGCGGCAGACGCGATCAGCAGTGCCAATCCGAAGGCAGTTGCGACCACGAAGGCAGTGCGCGGAAGAGCGCGCGCCGATGATAGCGCGTCGCGGAACAGAGTCGCGGCGCGAACCTCCTCGGTTCGGGCGAGGGGCCAGAGGGTGAACAGGAACGCAGTCAGCATTCCGTACAGTGCAGCCTCGGCCAGAGGGCGGGGATAGAGCGTGAAAACGGCAGGGACGGGCAGGCGGGCCTCGATCAGAGGGGCCAGCAGCAGCGGTAAAGCCGCCCCCAGAGCAATCCCAAACGCGATGCCGAGCCCTGACAATACCCCTATTTGTATCATATATGTCTGAAAGATCGTCGCGCGATCCGCGCCCAACGTGCGCAGCGTTGCAATTGTCTCGGTCTTTTGCGCCAGATAGGCGCGTACGGCAGCGGACACGCCTATGCCGCCAACAGCTAGACCGGACAGGCCGACCAGAACCAGAAAGGCGCTGAGACGCGTGACAAACTCGGCAATCCCCGGCGCGCCGTTGCGGGCATCGGTCCAGCGCATTCCGGTGCCGTCGAAACTACTTCTGGCCGCGGCGGACAGGGTTTCGAGGTCGGTTCCCGGCGGCAGCTTCAGCCGGTATTTGGTGGCAAACAACGTCCCCGGCGCCAGCAGGCCGGATGCCTGCAGATCCTGGGTCCGGACCAGAGTGCGCGGTCCCAATCCAAAGCCGTCGGCGGCGCCGTCCGGTTCATGCATCAATGCTGCCGTCAGCACGAAATCCTGCGTGCCAAGTGCAAAACGGTCTCCGATGGACAGGCCCAGCCGGTCCATCAGCACCGGATCCATGACCGCTCCGGGCAGGCCCTGCTGGCCGTCCAATGCGACGGAAAGCGATTGGTCAGGCTCCAGTTTTGCTGTTCCCAACAACGGATAGGCCGCGTCCACGGCTTTCACCTGCGTCAGGGCACGCTGGGTTTCGCCCCCCCGACGAACAACGGCCATCGAGCGGAAATCCACAACCTCGGACACTTCGGTCGCAGCTTGTTGCATCCACGCGCGCTCGTCATCTGTGGCGAAGCGGTAGGTGAATTCCAACTGCGCGTCCCCGCCCAACAGCGCCGCGCCTTCCTGCGCCAGCCCGGTCTGGATCGCAGAACGCACCGACCCGATAGCGGCAATGGCAGCCACTCCCAACGCCAGACAAGCCAGAAACACGCGAAAGCCGCGCACGCCGCCGCGCAGTTCCCGGCCTGCCAGACGACCGGCCAGACGCAGGCTCATTCCGCGGCCTCTTGTTGCGTGTCTTCCGCGATGGTGCCATCCCGCAACCGGATCACCCGGTCGCATTTGCGCGCCAGACTGTGGCTGTGGGTGACCAGAACCAGCGTGGCACCATGCCTGTCACGCAAACCGAACAGCAGTTCGACGATGGCCGCACCGTTGGTATCGTCCAGATTTCCGGTCGGCTCGTCCGCCAGCAGGATCTGAGGGCGCGGCGCGGAGGCGCGCGCCAGCGCAACCCGCTGCTGCTCACCCCCCGACAGTTGCGCCGGATAGTGATCGTGCCGATGTGAAAGACCGACCGCGTCCAATTCGGCCGCGGCACGGGCAAATGCATCCTTATGCCCGGCCAGTTCCAGCGGCGTGGCCACATTCTCAAGCGCGGTCATGGTGGGGATCAGGTGAAAGTTCTGAAACACCACCCCCATTGCATCACGCCTGAACCGGGCAAGCGCATCCTCGTCCATTCCTGTCAGATCATGGCCCAAAGCAGTGATTTCGCCCCCGGTCGCCTGCTCCAGCCCGCCCATCAGCATCAGCAGTGAGGATTTGCCGGACCCGGACGGCCCAACCAACCCTAGCGTTTCGCCTTGGGCGACGGTCAGGGAAATGTCGTGCAGGATATTCACTCGACCGGCATTGCCATCCAGCGACAAAGCGGCATTTTGGAGCGAAAGAACGGGTGTCGTCATGGGTCATTCCGGATGGGCACGGTCAATTGGGATATGGAGCGGTTCAGATGTTGCGCAAGGTTTTGATGTCGATGCTGTTTACGTTCTGCGGCTTTGCGGCCACAGCCGAGCAGGTGGTGATTGCTGCTTTAGGGGATTCACTGACGCAAGGCTATGGGTTGCCCGAACAGGACGGATTTGTGCCTCAGTTGGACCGCTGGCTTAAGGCGCAGGGTGCGGATGTGCGCCTTATCAACGCAGGTGTGTCCGGAGACACAACGGCTGGTGGCGCGGCGCGGGCGGATTGGACGCTGACGCCGGATGTGGACGGGATGATCGTGACGCTTGGTGGTAATGATCTGCTGCGGGGGATCGACCCGGCGGTGTCGCGCGCCAATCTTGAAACGATTGTCAAAGCGGCGGATGTCGCAGATGTCGATGTGCTGCTAATCGGGATGCAGGCACCGGGAAATTACGGGGCAGATTACAAATTGGCGTTTGATGCCATCTATCCTGATCTGGCCGAACAGTATGAAACCGGCTACGCCCCAAGCTTTTTCACCGGGCTGACCGCCGAGGGCGATCCGGACACCGCCCGTCTCTATATGCAGCCGGACGGCATTCACCCGAACGCCGAAGGGGTTGCCCTGATCGTTGATAACCTCGGCCCTTATGTGCTGGAACTTGTCGCTGCTGCCCAGCAGTGATCAAACGACGGTTACGACGGTCCCGATCGGCACACGCTCGTAGAGATCGACAACGTGTTCGTTCATCATTCGGATACAGCCATTTGAGACCGCATGACCGATGGTCTGCGGCTGCGTGGTACCGTGAATGCGGAAATAGGTGTCGACGCCATTCTGGAACAGGTACAGCGCCCGCGCACCCAAAGGATTGTCGCCGCCGCCAGGTTGGACATAGTCATTGTCCTTGAACCGGGCATAAGTGACGGGTTCGCGCTCGATCATCTCGTCGGTCGGGCGCCAGGTTGGCCACTCTTTCTTGACGTCGATGGTGGCGGTGCCAGTGAACTCCAGACCGGCTTTGCCTACCCCGCAGCCATAGCGGACCGCCTTGCGCGGTTCGGTCACGAAATACAGGTAGAACGACCGGGGCGCGACCAGCAACTGACCCGGCTGAAACTGCTTCTTTATGCGCACAAATTGCGGCGTGGGATCGTATTCGACAGCTTTCTTCTTTGCCGCGGCAACGCCAGGCACCAGGCTGGCGGCTGCGGTCGCGGTCAGAAAGGTACGGCGGGTGAACATGGCAGCTCTCTATAAAACAACAGATAAATCTTGACCCTAATGTCGGAAGGATAACCGATCTGGTCAATCGCTGGAGAGAAGTAACCCTATTGTGATGTCGTCGTGGGGACACACAATCATGTCGCATCACGAGCGCAAACAGATACCCGAAAAAGAAAAAGGGCAGAGAATACTCTGCCCTTCCAATATCTTATGCAAGCACGATATTGTCTGCGCTTTCGCGGCCGTCACGACCGGCGCGCAGCTCGTATGTGACCTTCTGGTTGTCGGCCAGGCCGGTCAGGCCCGAGCGTTCCACGGCCGAGATGTGAACGAAGATGTCTTTGCCGCCATCTTCGGGTGCGATAAAGCCGTAGCCTTTGGTGGTGTTGAACCATTTTACGGTGCCTGCGGGCATATCCGTTGTCTCCTGTTTAATGCTGCCCACGGAGTTGCGGCAGCCTGGCGTCGTTGTCTGGATCGATAGACTGAGCGCCGTAGAAGGAGACAGTAGGTCGAAATAGAAAAACGTTAGCAATTTAGATATGGCATCGGCAACGGCGCAGGGCAAGGGAGGAGTCCTGTTCTGTAAGAAACAAAAAAAACCCCGGAAATCCAAAGTGGATGGCGAATCTGGCCTGCTGGTGGGCGCCTGACAGATTTTCGAATGACCGCCCAAATTACAGGCAAAGACAGCCTAAATATTGTACATTTTGCTTTCGGCAGGAAACATCAACCGGATAGCATTCAGGCTTTTGTCTGACAGGGTGAAGGGCTTTTCATCACCTTCGGTATGACCGCCCGCCTGGTTGATGTGTGGAACTGAGTTTTCACGCAGTGAAAACGCCGAATACCAGCGTTTAGGTAACCTGCCAGAAAGCCAGCCGTTCAATTCCTTTACGTTTTCAAGCCGAAACAGGTGATCGATATGGTTGACACCCGCCCGATCGATTGCGTGGGCCTCAAGGCTTAGGGGCGACAGGTTCTGCGTCGAAATCCAACTGGGAGCGAGTTCCTTCCACCCATCCTTCATGCCCATTTTGCCATGCTGTACCCACTCTTCGAACTCCATCTTCGTCGTTTCATCCCAATCAGGAGCAAAGTTGTAGCGGCACTCGGCATCGGGTTTGAAATACCGGTAATAAGACCAAAGCAACTCAACCGGGTTTCTCGTGGTCATGAAATACGAAAGCCTTGCGTGCCCGGGATACAGGTCTGCCAGCGTTGTTTTGACATACGGGGCGGTATCGTGAGGGTGAAAATGCTCGGAGTCGTGGGCATAATCCACGGCGAAATCTCCGGCTTTACTTGACAGGTATCGCTTTAGATACTTGCGGACCGATGTAGAGCCACAGCGTGGCTTAGATATGAACACAAGCCCCTTTGAAAAAAGCACTCTCACCAAATTGGTCCTTTGTTGCTTGGCGTCCGCCCTTACCGGGACGGCGCCAAATTGAATCAGGTTTGACCGATGCCAAGTTGGCCAAAAGAAACTCACACAGGCGAATTCCGAAGGCGAACGACCGTGTGGGGTCGTCGCTCAGGCAGTTGCTGTCGCGTCGGTCATACGCGTTTTGATAAAATCCCAACGGGCGCCGACAAAAAGAGCCACCAATCATCTACACTCAGTCGGCGACGGGTAGTTTACCTACAACGCCGCTATATTGGGCCGAGGCAATAAAACACTCTGGCAATTCGTCGATCACTTCATCAATCGGGTCATATAGCCGATCGGCGTCGGCTTTGAATTCATCCGGAATGTCTTTCGGGGTCCGCTCGCGCCGTTTGGGCGGGGTGAAATCCAACCCGGTAAACCGCGAAATTGTATCCTGATGGTCCCAAAGCGCGTCATAGCGAACGCACAGAACGGGAACATCTTCAAATGTTACCCACTCCCTGATCTGCCGTGCTTGCTGCAGCACATCGCGTTCGAACAGCTCATCAAAGGTGCCGGTAGCGTGCAGATGATAAAAGTGCTGATCTATCCAGTCCGCGCCAAATCTTTCCATTGCGGAATAAACGGAAAACGCGGAATCCTTGGTGGGTCCGAAACAAAAAACGACCCGGGTATTCTCGGGCCATGTAGCGAGCGGCTGAGGAAAGTCGTGGGTCTTGTACACACACGGAGTGTAATACTCCGTGTCACTCAACCGGGCGACAAAATCCACCCGCTTTGCCGATATAGGGTCGATCTCTTTCAGCGCATCAGCAAGGGCAAGAAAGGTCAACGTGCTGCCGGACCGACCATTGCTTGCCACAATAACACAGTTCTGAGGTGCGTTTTGCGGAATGCGCTGCAATCGCCGAATAGCAACCCGTTTTCGGACACTGCGCTTCCACTTGTCGATGCGCTTTTCAAAAAAGTCGATCATCGTGCAAACTTTTTGTGCTTGAGGCGCTTGGGCTCCAGAGCATCAGGACCCAGCCGGCGTTTCTTGTCTTCTTCATAGTCTTCGAAGTTGCCCTCGAACCATTCCACATGGGCGTCGCCCTCGAATGCCAGAATATGCGTGCAGATGCGGTCGAGGAAGAAGCGGTCGTGCGAGATGACCACGGCGCAACCGGCGAAGTCGACCAATGCGTCTTCCAGCGCGCGAAGGGTTTCAACGTCCAGATCGTTGGTCGGTTCGTCGAGCAGCAGGACGTTGCCGCCCTCTTTCAGCAGGCGGGCCATGTGGACGCGGTTGCGCTCACCACCTGACAGCAGCGAGACCTTTTTCTGCTGGTCACCGCCCTTGAAGTTGAAGGACGAGCAATAGGCGCGGGAATTGACCTGCGCGTCGCCCAGCTGGATGATCTCTGCGCCGCCGGTGATCGCCTCCCACACGGTGTCGTTGTCCTTGAGGTCGTCGCGGGACTGGTCGACATAGGACAGCTCGACCGTGTCGCCCAATGTGATGGAGCCACTGTCGGGCTGTTCCTGACCGGTCAGCATCTTGAACAGCGTCGATTTACCGGCGCCGTTGGGGCCGATGACGCCAACAATGCCGCCGGGGGGCAGGGCGAAGTCCAGCCCTTCGATCAGCTGTTTGTCGCCCATATGTTTCGAAAGCCCCTCGACCTCGATCACCTTGCCGCCGAGGCGCTGGCCGTTGGGGATGACGATCTGGGCGCGCGTCAGCTTCTCGCGTTCGGACTGTTCGGCCAATTCGTTATAGGCGTTGATCCGGGCCTTGGATTTGGCCTGGCGGGCCTTTTGGCCTTGACGCATCCATTCCAGTTCGCGCTGCAGGGTTTTCTGCTTGGACTTGTCCTCGCGGGCTTCCTGTTCCAGCCGTTTGGCCTTTTGTTCCAGCCACGCGGAATAGTTGCCCTCGTAAGGAATGCCACGGCCGCGGTCGAGCTCGAGGATCCAGCCGGTGATGTCATCCAGGAAGTAACGGTCGTGGGTGACGATCAGGATGGTGCCTTTGTAGTCGATCAGGTGCTGTTGCAGCCAGGCGATGGTCTCGGCGTCCAGGTGGTTGGTCGGTTCGTCGAGCAGCAGCATGTCGGGCGCTTCCAGCAGCAGCTTGCAGAGCGCCACGCGGCGCTTCTCACCACCCGACAGGTTGGCGATGTTGGCATCGTCCGGCGGGCAGCGCAGCGCCTCCATCGAGACGTCGATCTGGCTGTCGAGGTCCCACAGGTTTTCCGCATCGATCGCGTCCTGCAGGGTGGTCATTTCTTCCATGAGCTCGTCCGAGTAGTTCTCGGCGATCTCCATGGCGATTTCGTTGAAGCGGTCGACCTTGGCCTTTTTCGCGGCCACGCCCAGCATGACGTTTTCGCGGACGGTCAGCGATTCATCCAGCTTGGGCTCCTGCGGCAGATAACCGACCTTGGCACCCTCGGCCGCCCATGCCTCACCGGTGAAGTCAGTGTCGAGGCCAGCCATGATTTTCATCAGCGTCGATTTACCCGCGCCGTTGACGCCGACGACACCGATTTTCACGCCGGGCAGAAAGCTCAGGTGGATGTTTTCAAAGCACTTCTTGCCACCAGGATAGGTCTTGGAGACACCCTGCATGTGGTAGACATATTGATAGGCGGCCATGTCGCGTCCTCTGGGTCGGGGAGATTGGATTGGGCGGTGTGATAGCGGATGGTTGGGGTGGGGGCAATGGATATGGTTTAGTGAGCAGACATTGGAATACAATCACTTTATGGTGCAGGGAAAAGCTGTATCGCGCCGGATACTCTACAGCAGTGCAGGTTGGTAAATTGGGAGAGTATTGTGGACTTAAGCAAAGATTTCATTGTGGTCGGTCTGTTCTTTTATGGTGTGTTCAGAATGGCAAAGTTCTGGTCGAATGTCGTGCGTATGCGTTCCCAGATTTTTAACGAAGCTGTCTCACCAGCGGACCATATTCGCATTCCTGTACCGGCTTCGAGGTCCGATAGCGCCCCGCAAGATGCTGAGTTTCGAAAGTACTGGTTCAGCGCTTTTAGAAGGATGGTGTTAGAGGTAACGATCTCGTGGGGCATGGTCTATTTTTTGCAAAGTTGGCTAGGTTGGTGAATGCAATTGAAAAGCCTGATTTCAGGTTGGGCGCGGCCGGGGCGAATTGAATGGATCGGCCTGCGTCCCGAGCGTCGGCAAGCTATGCTGACTGCTGAAGAGGCTGTTGTTTCGGAGTACGGGTTGGACGGTGATCGAGGCCGCGCGGGCAAGCGCGCCGTGACTCTGATCCAACAGGAGCATCTGGCGGCGATTGGCTCTTTTCTGGGGCAGGGGCCCGTGGCACCTGAAATCCTGCGGCGCAATCTGGTGGTTTCGGGGATCAATCTGGCGGGCCTCAAAGGGTGTGAGGTGCAGGTGGGGGATGCCATTCTGCGCTTCACTGTGGTCTGTGCGCCTTGCAGCCGGATGGAGGAGGCGCTGGGCAAGGGCGGCTATTCCGCCGTGCGCGGGCATGGCGGTTGGTGTGCCGAAGTGGTGCAGCCCGGTCGGGTCAGGCAGGGTGATCCTGTGCAACCTGTTGATTGACAAGCCGCTTGAGTTCTGAACATCAGCAAGGGATGTTGCGCAGCGCCATTCCATATGCACGGCCCGGGCAGGTCATCGGACTGTTCGGTGGGTCTTTTGATCCACCGCATCGCGGCCATGTGCATGTCACGCTTGAGGCGATGAAAGCCTTTGGGCTGGAGCGGGTTTGGTGGTTGGTGTCTCCGGGCAATCCGTTGAAGGAACGTGGCCCCGCGCCGTTGCAGCGGCGCCTTCGGGCCGCGCAGGCCGTTATGCAGCACCCGAGGGTCGAGGTGACGAATATCGAAGCGTTGACCGGAACACGTGCGACGGCGGACACCTTGGCGGCGTTGCAGCGTCTTTACCCACATGTGAAGTTCGTCTGGCTGATGGGTGCCGACAATCTGGCGCAGTTCCATCGCTGGAAAGACTGGCGCCGGATCATGGATAACGTGCCGGTCGGTGTGGTGGCGCGGCCGGGGGATCGGATCTCGGCCCGGATGTCTCCGGCCGCTCGGGTCTACGCGAGCTATCGCATTGACGGACAGGCACGGCATCTGTTGGGGCGGGCGCAGGCTCCGGCCTGGTGTTTCGTCAATGTTCCGATGGTCGATGTCAGCTCGACCGAGCTGCGCACACGCGGTGAGTGGGACGGCGGGGTGTTGCCTGAATAGCCTAGATGGGCGCATAATCGCATTCAGTGGTTGTTTGCCTTTGATCTCTGGGATTTTAATTGACCCATGGTTGATCTTCTTTCGCGTCGTTTCTTTCTTGCCGGTCTGGGGGCCTCGGTCGTTTCAGGCTCGGCTCTGGCTGATGCTCCAGCGCAGTCTTTGCGGCCTCAGATTCGGGGGGATCTACCCACTGGAGCGGAGCGGCTCATCAAATCCGCAAGGCTGAAAGGCGAGGTGGCTTTTGCCGTCGCCGATGTGCAAACCGGTGCGCAGCTTGAAGAATTTGGCGGCGATCAAGGTCTGCCCCCTGCCAGTGTCGCCAAGGCGTTGACGGCGCTTTATGCGCTGGATGTTCTGGGGGCCGAATACCGGTTTGAAACCACCTTGATGGCCGATGGCCCGATCGAAAATGGCGTGCTGAAGGGCGACCTGATCCTTGTGGGCGGCGGAGACCCCCTTCTGGATACCGACGATCTGGCCGCATTGGCGGCCAATCTGCGCGAGGCCGGAATTACCGAGGTGCAGGGCGCGTTCAAGGTCTATGACGGTGCGCTGCCTTATATCTTTAGCGTCGACCCCGGGCAGCCGGACCATCTGGGATACAGCCCGGCCATAAGCGGCATCTCTTTGAATTTCAACCGCGTACATTTCGAATGGAAGCGCGACGGTACCGGGTATGATGTGACCATGGACGCCCGCACGGCGCGGTACAGGCCGTCCGTGGATATGGCGTCAATGCGCGTCGAAAAACGCAGCTTGCCGATCTACACCTACCAGCCAAGCGCCCGGCAGGATCGTTGGACTGTGGCTAACGGTGCACTGGGAAATGGAGGTGCGCGATGGTTGCCGGTGCGCAAACCGGCGCTTTATGCGGGCGACGTGTTTCGCACTCTGGCGCGGGTGAACGGAATTGTTTTGGGCCGTGTGCAGATCACACGCGAGGTGCCGCAGGGCTCAGTTCTGGTGGTGCATCAAAGCGACCCTCTGGAGAGTATCCTGCGAGGAATGCTGAAATACTCGACCAATATCACAGCTGAAATGGTAGGGATGGCAGCCTCGAAAGCGCGGGGTGCCAAGTTGCAGATTCTGGCTGATTCAGCTGAGGAGATGAACCGTTGGGCATCTGAAACCTACGGTGTGCGCGGGATCGCAATGGTAGATCACTCGGGGCTCGGCGATGCGTCGCGCGTCGCGCCCGCAGATCTGGTGACGGCCTTGGTTGAGGCCCGAAAGGACGGGGCGCTACGGCCGTTGCTGAAAAAATTCACCCTGGCCGACAGTCAGGGGCGACCAGTCAAGGATCATCCGATCAGGGTAGATGCCAAGACCGGGACGCTGAATTTCGTGTCTGGGTTGGGCGGCTTTATCACGGCGCCGGATGGCTCGGAACTGGCCTTTGCCATTTTCACCGCTGATGTTGATCACCGCGCGACGATCCCCCGCGCGTTGCGCGAGCGTCCCGACGGCGCGCGCAGTTGGAACAACAGGTCGCGCAAACTACAGCGCGCGCTGATCGAGCGCTGGGGGATGCTGGCGGGCAGCTGAGATCAGGTGGTGTGGCGCGCTCGCGCGCCACGCTCGATCGCGGCGGCGTGCAGACGGTCGATATTCAGTTCGTATCTGATTTCTTCCAGCAGGCGCAGTTCGGTCTCGGCAAGTGATCCATCTGCCGCAGCCACGTCACAGGCCAGCGCGTAGGCCGTTTCGTGCAACCGCTCGGGCAGGTTGTCGCGGATCAGGCCGAACAGGGCGTCCAGCCCGTCCTCCTGCTCGAACAGATCAAACACGGTTTGCGACACCCGGCGCGTGCGGTCGATATCGTATTCGGCAAAAACCGGCAGCATGTTGACTGCGCCTTCGATCTTGACCAGCTCGGCGGTGCGGATGGTCTCATCCGAGGCAGAGACCGCAACCATGATCGCGACAAGGCAATCCTGTGGGGACATCGGGTGAGGTACTTGTTCGGTCATGGTGTCGTCCTGATTGGTCTTTTCTGCGCTCGCACGATAGGAGGGCTGGCGCGCAGGTTCAACGGATTTTGCCGCATTGAGTCACAGAATGGGCAACGGCCCCCGCGTTTTGGTCTGGCGCAGCACGAAATTGCTGCGCGTATCGCGGACCAGCCCGGATTTCAGCAGCCGCTGCATGATGAAATGCTCAAGGTCTTCGGGCGTTTTGGCATAGACCTTCAGGATGAAGTCGTGATCGCCGGTGATCGAGGCGCATTCGACGATCTGTGGTTCGGTTTCGACCAGCCGCAGGAATGCGGTGATGCTGTCCTCTTGATGGTCGCGCAAGGCGACGTGTACATAGGCGATGGCGTTCAGCCCCACAGATTTAGCCCGCACCTGAGCGATATAGCCCGAGACCACGCCCGACGCCTCTAGGTCGCGTACGCGCCGCCAGCATTGCGAGGCGGAAAGGCCGGTGCGGTCGGCAAGTTCCTGCATCGACAGACGGCCATCGGTCTGCAACTGCTGCAGGATGGCAATATCAGCGGGTTGAAGCGTTTGTTTCACAATTGATACCTTTGCGATACATATTCTCCAAAATACCCAGAATATCACGCTGTACCAAATCAAAATTGTCAGGGCGCGCGGCTATACTTTCCTCAAGGAGGAAAAAGTGATGCCAAAATCGACCAAATACGTCGCCAAGGTGGCTGATGCGCGCGGCCATATCGCCTATACGACTGAGGAAGACGAGGTTTGGGCCGATCTTTATGCCGCGCAAGAGAAGAACGTGCAGCGCTACATGGCCCGCGATTACCTTGCCGGGCTGGAAAGGCTGGACCTGCCAAAAACCCGTGTGCCGTCCTGCGCCGACATCTCGGAACGCCTTTTGGACATGACCGGGTGGCGGGTGCAGCCGGTGCCCGCACTGATCGGGTTCAAAACGTTCTTTGGCATGTTGGCAGACCGGGTATTTCCTGCCGCATCCTTCATCCGCTCGCGCGAGGATTTTGATTACATCGAAGAGCCCGACATCTTTCACGAGATTTTTGGCCATACCCCTTTGCTAAGCGATCCGCGCTTTGCGGCCTTTAGCCATGCCATCGGCAAGGCCGGGGTGCAGGCTGGGGACAAGGATTATTCCTGGCTGATCCGGCTCTACTGGTTCTCGATCGAGTTTGGATTGCGTCGGCAGGACGGAGAGATCAAGGCGCTGGGGTCCGGGCTTGCGTCCTCGCCTACTGAACTGGTTTACGCCGTCGAAAGCGACATTCCGGACCGTGATCCGTTCGATGTCCTGACTATCCTGCGCACGCCCTATCGGATCGACATGCACCAGATGGGCTATTTCGTGTTAAACTCACCTGAGGAGCTGTTCGCCGCCGCCGAGCGCGATCTGCTGGCGGATGTGCAGCAGGCACAATCCCTTGGGTTGCTGCCGAACAAGTTCCCGGAAAAAGCAACCGCAGCGGAGTGAACGGATCATGACCACATCAGGAGAAACCTGCAGCCTTTCGGACCGAACCTGTGTGCCCTGTTCCGGAGGTGTCCCGGCCCTGACCCGGGACGAGGCAAACACCCACATGGCGGAACTTTCGTCCGACTGGAATCTGGACACAGAGGCAAAGGAACTCAGCCGCCACTACAAGTTCAAAGGGTTCGCCAAGGCGACTTATCTGGCCAATCTTTGCGCTTGGCTGGCCGATCAGCAGGGGCATCACCCGGATGTATCGTTTGGCTGGGGCTATGTGGACGTCAAACTGACCACTCATGAAATAGGCGGTCTTAGCGAGAATGACTTCATTTGGGCCGCCAAACTGGACCAGTTGACCGCGTAAAACGACCTTCCATTCAGGAAATACCCTGCAGTTTATTGACTCATGCTGCACCGGCACAATAGGAGGGGCCGGTCGGTTGCAAACGGCGACCGGCGCTGTTTTTCCCGATGGAGCAAATCTGATGTCTGAACTGCGTGAAACCGCGATGTCGTCCAAGGCCTGGCCTTTCGAAGAGGCGCGTCGGTTGCTCAAACGCTATCAGAAAGCGGCTCCGGAAAAGGGGTACGTGCTGTTCGAAACCGGCTATGGCCCCTCGGGCCTGCCGCATATCGGCACCTTTGGCGAGGTCGCGCGCACTACGATGGTCAAGCGCGCGTTCGAGGCGCTGTCGGACATCCCGACCAAGCTGATCTGTTTCTCGGACGATCTGGACGGAATGCGTAAAGTGCCCAGCAATGTGCCGAACCCAGAGATCCTGGAGCAGCATCTGCAGCGCCCGCTGACCTCGGTACCTGATCCGTTTGGTGAATACGACAGCTTCGGTGAGCATAACAACGCGATGCTGCGGCGGTTCCTCGATACTTTTGGTTTCGAGTATGAATTCTACTCAGCCAAGCAATTCTACGAGTCTGGGCAGTTTGACGAGATCCTCAAACGCGCGGTTGAGCGTTATGATGAGATCATGGCGATCATGCTCAAAAGCCTGCGCGAGGAGCGCCAGCAGACCTATTCGATCTTTCTGCCGCTGCATCCCGAAAGTGGGCGGGTTATGTATGTGCCGATGAAAAAGGTCTGCGCTGAAACATACACCGTCACCTTTGACGATGAGGCTGGCAAAGAATGGACCGTTCCTGTCACTGGCGGCAACGTGAAATTGCAGTGGAAGCCGGACTTTGGTGCACGCTGGGCTGCGCTGGGCGTCGATTTCGAGATGTACGGCAAGGAACATGCGACCAACGAGAAAATTTATGATGCGATCTGCCGTACACTGGGTGGTCGCGCGCCGGAACACTTTTCGTACGAGCTGTTCCTGGATGAGAACGGACAGAAGATCTCGAAATCGTCCGGCAATGGAGTGTCGATCGACGAATGGCTGACCTATGCGCCGACCGAGTCGCTGGCTTATTTCATGTACCAGAAGCCCAAGACGGCCAAGCGGATGCATTTCGATGTGATCCCGAAAGCCTATGACGAATATCACCAGCAGCTACGCGCCTATCCGGGACAGGATCTGAAGGCGCAGTTGAACAACCCGGTCTGGCATATCCACGGCGGCAACGTTCCTGCATCCACGCTGATGGTGCCATTTGCGATGCTGCTGAACCTGGCTTCGGTTTCCGGGGCCGAGGACAAAGAGGCGCTTTGGGGCTTCATCCGCCGCTACGCGCCCGAAGCCACGGCCGAAACGCACCCCGATCTGGATCAGGCGGCGGGGTTTGCGGTGCGTTACTTCAATGATTTCGTCAAACCAACCCGCCAGCACCGCGCGCCGACCGATCAGGAGCGTGAAGCGCTGGAAGAACTGAAAGCCGCGCTTGTGGCTTATGATGGTCCGATTGAAGACGAAGCGCTGCAATCCGTGGTCTACTCCGTCGGGCGTGAGCGGTTTGACCCGATGCGAGGCTGGTTCACGGCTTTGTACGAAGTACTGCTGGGGGCATCTCAAGGCCCGCGTTTCGGCGGATTTATCGCGTTATATGGCGTGCCCGAAACCATCGCACTGATCGACAAGGCGCTGGCCGGAGAGCTGGTCTGATTTGACCTGAAACCACGTGGGGCTACCCTTTCAACAGGAGGTAGCCCCATGCGTCGTTTATTGCTTGCCATATCCCTGAGCGCCGGTTTGGCGTCGGGCGCATTTGCCCAAAGCGCCGAGATCGAGGCCAATATATCGGCGCAGATACAGGCCTTCAAAGCGGATGATTTCGCCGCTGCTTTCACCTTCGCCAGCCCCTCTATTCAGCAACTGTTCCAAACACCCGAGAATTTCGGGGTGATGGTCAGACGTGGCTATCCGATGGTATGGCGGCCTGCGGATGTGCGTTTTCTGGAGTTGCGCGAAGTCGCGGGAGAACTGTGGCAGAAGGTCATGATCACCGACGGTGAGGGCCGGGTGCACATTCTGGACTATCAGATGGTGCCGCTAGAAAACGGCTGGAAGATCAACGGCGTTCAGTTGCTGGGAAACTCCGACCCTGCAACTTGATGCAACACCACCGTCACGGTGGCGTGAGTGGCAGTTAATCCCAATTCGGTACTCAGACTTTTGCGTTCGGGGCGCGCGATCCCGGGCACTGGGTTTATGCGCGTAGCGGGTCACCGCTCGCGCGATTGGGAAAGGGATTTCTATGAATAAGGCAATCACCGACGGCATCGTGTTCATGCCGCCTGCTTTCGCAAACGGTTTGAACGTCTGGTCCAGCGGCGATGGAACGCCGGGCTCGCCGACCTATGACGGGTCGGGCACCGGCGCGTTTGTTCCGGCCGATGCGGATTTCGGCGGCTGTCTTGAAATCCTGAAGGTCAGCGCCACCCAACGTTTGCGCTATATGGGCCAGACGCTGCTGCTGCCGGGCTGTTATCTGCAGATCAAGGCGCGGGTCAAAGCGATCAGTGGCCCGTTGCCCGAAGTGCGCATCGCCGGCTGGGCCGGTGGCGCCGGCGACGTGCAGGTCACTGGCGTGGCCGAGCAGGGCCCGGCCACGCAGCTTTCAGGCTATGGCACGGTGCATGAGGTTACCGCAATTGTCGGCACCGGACAGCGCCCCGGTGTAGACATGCCCTGGGGTGTGCAGGCGCTGTACGGCCATTTCGGGCTGGATATCGATGGTGCAAACGGGGCCGTCATCCGGGTCGACGATATCGAGATCACGGATATCACCGGCGTGTTCCTGCGTAATCTGATCAGCCTCGTCGATGTGCGCGATTTCGGTGCAGTCGGTGACGGTGTGGCGGATGACTCGGCGGCCTTCGAGGCAGCGGATCAAGCCGCGAATGGGCGCACGGTTTTCGTGCCCGAGGGCACCTATCTGTTGGCGCAGAACACGTCGATGGCGTCTGAGATGGATTTTGAAGGCACTGTATCGATGCCCGAAGACAAGATGCTGCTGCTGACCAAGAATTTCGACTTGCCGACCTATATAAACGCTTTTGGTAATGAAACGCTGGCTTTCAAAAAGGCGTTTCAGGCATTGCTGAACAACTCAGACCATGAATCGCTTGATCTGGGGGGGCGCAAGATTTCAGTCAGCGAACCCATCGACATGGCTGCGGCGGTACCAAACCGGCAAAGCGGGTTCTCGACACGCCGTGTAATCCGTAATGGCCAGTTCGACGTTCAGAGCAGCTCAGCCTGGGATACCGAGACTTTCACCTCGGTTGCGACCTACAACCCGAATGATCCCACCCGTTTGGTAAATGTTGCCAACGTGGCCAATATTCCGGTTGGTGCGCTGGTGCAGGGAAGCGGTGTCGGGCGTGAAATCTATGTCCGTTCCAAGAACGAGGGCGCAGGTGAGATCACGCTGAACGCCCCGCTGTATGATGCGGCCGGCACGCAGACCTTTACCTTCCAGTCCTTCAAATACCTGCTGGATTTCAGTGGATTTAGCTCGCTGCGCAAGTTCGGGATGGAAGAGATTGAGTTCCAGTGCAACGGCCGCAGCAGCGCGATCCGTCTGGCTCCGTCAGGCAGTACTTTTGCCGTGACGAACTGTTTCATCAGCCGCCCCAAGGATCGGGGCATCACGTCGATCGGGACCGGATGTCAGGGCATGCTGATCGACAATTGCCAGTTCCTGTCCACCGAAGAATCCTTCAATGTGGAGGATCGCACTTCGATCGCGCTGAACTCCACCGCCAATGACGTCAAATTGCGTCACAACCGGGCGGTGCGGTTCCGGCACTTTGCCATTTTGGGCGGCACCAACAATATGATCCTGGGGAACCACTTTTTCCAAGGCGACAGTATTCCACAGGGTGTTCGCAGCGCCGGTTTGGTCATGATCGGCACGTATAACAGCTCGACCATTTCAGGAAATTATGTTGATAACTGCTCGATCCAGTGGACCAACGAAAGGGATGCCAACCCGGTGTATACTGCGGGGTACTCGTTCAGTTCGATGGCCATCACCGACAATATCTTCTACTCCAGCGAAGTTGCGTCTTGGTTCACTTATATTGTTATCCGCCCCTATGGTGCGGGGCATTTCCTGAACGGTGTGGTCGTGACCGGAAACAAATTCCGCTCAACAAGCGGTAGTATTACCCGGGTGGAGCGGGTGGACACCACCTATGCCGATCTGAACAAATATGCACACCGGAATGTGACGTTTGAGAACAATACGTTCCACGGGGTAGACCAGAAAGTTTCGAACCCCTTGCGGATAAGGCACGCTCAAGGTTCCGCATCTCAGGCTTGGACCGTCCAGTCCTCGGGGCAGCTACCGTTCGGCGGTCTTGCACGCAGCTGTGATGCGATCACGGTTCTGGGGCCATTGAGAACGGTTTTCGGATCGCTGACCTTCGCTAACCCATATGTAGAGCTGGAGCAGGGCGCATCGAATAACGCGGTCAACCTGCGCTGGCCCGAAGCTCTGAGCGGAGAGGTTTCCGTGATCGTGCGAATGGAGCGCTGATTTTTAGGCTGGCCGCCCTGTCATGGGGCGGCTGGTTCGCCTGTCTCAGAACTCATTCCAGATCGCCAACTTCAGCCCCGTATCGCTACGCGCATCATTGCGCTCAAGCCCCAGCACCCACGTTGCCGAACTATTCTTCGTTCGGATCATGACCGAAGGCCGGGCTCTCCAGAACAGCGAATGGTCGGGCGTATAGGCTGTTTCGATCTGTATCAGCGGGTTCAGTAGCCGGTCACCGGACAGACCCGCCGTGATATCCAGCTTGCGATACAAGGCGTCATGCGTGCGCAATTCCAAAGCGGTATCGACGGCCACCCAACCGTTCCCCCAACCGATCTGGAACCCTTTGCCATAAGAGAGGGTCAGCTTGTACATGGCCCTGGCGTCCCGGTGCCTGTGATGGGCACCCGCCCCGAACTCGGCCGCAAAACGCCCCCATTTGTCGAAATCGGCCACGGGAAGCCGGGCAAACAGAAGCGCGTGGCCATAGAGGTCGCGGTTTTCCTCGAAATCCAGCCCGATTGTCAGGTTCGGCCTGTATCCAAACTCTGCGTATAGCCCTGTTTTGTAGTCATATGCACCACCGGGGTCCCTGAAGGCGGTCACCGAAGCCGCGGTAAATGCCGATCCCTTTTCCCGCAGCCACGCCCCGGACAATGCCGGAGCGGCAGCAAGCAGCAGAGACAAAAGAAGGACGATCCGGCACATGCGGGCAGAATCCGCCAGCATGGTTAACGGATGGTTAGTAATTCGTTCATTTTTTTGAGAACCGGCAAAGAGGCGTCGGCTGCAAAGGAAACACGAGACCTTTGCAATTCCTGTGTTAAGCTTGTGAAACAATAAGGAGAATCCAGATGCCGAAGATTTCCAAGAGCGCGAGCGTCCAGACAGTTATCACCACCTTTGAAATGACGCCCGGCACCTGCCACGATCTGTTGGAGGCGCTGACCGACGCCTATGCCGAGTTCATCTCGAAGCAGCCGGGATTTATCTCGGCCGGGTTGCATGTGAACGACGCCCAGACGCGGATTGCCAATTATTCACAGTGGGAACGCCGCGAGGATTTTCTGGCCATGCTGCGCACCCCTGAAATGCGCGACCGCAATCGCAAGATCAACGAGCTTTGCAAGAGCTTTGAGCCGGTGATGTATGACGTGGCTGAAACATTTGGCAGTTCCTGACTTGGATCAAAGCCTTAACACCCGGCTCCGCCCAAAGTGGATGCAGGAAAACGGAGGTGCGCTTCATGTATCATAACATTCTTGTTCCCATTTCTTTCGATGCCGAACGGGATATCTCCGGCCCCCTCAAACTGGCCGAGATACTGTCGACGCCGGACGCTCAGGTAACTTTGTTGCATGTGGTCGAGCACATCCCCAACTATGCGATCTCCTACATGCCGCCCGAATACCTGAACGAAGCCCGCAAGGCGATTCAGACTGAGTTGGATGAACTTGCGGAGAAGCTACCCAACGCAAAGGGTGTGGTTATCGAAGGGCATTCCGGACGTACCATTCTGGACTGGGCGGATGCCCACAAGCCGGACCTGATCATCATGGCTTCGCATCGGCCGGGTATGCAGGATCTTCTTCTGGGTTCAACTGCGAACCATGTGGTCCGCCACGCCGCCTGCGCGGTTCACGTGGTGCGCTGATCGGGCACAAGATCGGCAGGGGCAAGGCGCCAGGCCTTGCCAAAGCCGCCATTCAACAAGGCCTCCGAAATCTTGAACCGAACAAAGCCGAAATCGGTGAAATCGACATAGAGCTTCGCTTTGGGTCGCAAGGCCAGATACCTTGTGCGCAGGCGGCTATGTTCTGTACTATCACGCGCAACGAAACCGGCCTCGGCGTGCAGGGTCAAACGTGGATGGGTCAGGGGATCACCTGTCCCTCCGGGCTCTCCGATCAGCAACGCGCAGGCCGGATTGGCGTGCAGGGCGCGCGTGTGATCCGCCAGCGTCGAGATCAGTGTCACCAACCCGCTGTCCGCATCCGTTGCCAGAGCGATACGCGATACCGAGGGCACCGCTTTGCCCGGTTGCAAGGTGGCAAGGGCCCCATAAGTTGTGTCTTCAATCAGGCCGCGAGCCAAACTGCGGGCCGTATCATCGACCGGACGAAAGGGGTTGGCTTTGGCCATGGCTGATGTGTCCCGGAATGTCTGCAACGGGCCAAACATAGCTGCTTCATCTGCCCGGTGCGAGGCCTTGTTGCCGGTTGTGCCCGGGCCTCGGTTTCGCCACAAATCCGGGTTAGGTGAAGGATATGCCAGTCGACAAGCCCAAGCTAGAAACAGATACGATAATCCCCAAGGTATCGAGGCGCCAGAAACGTGCAGACGCCTTGCGCAAACGCGCTTTGTCTCCGGTTCGGATACTGATCATGGTACTTATGCTGCCGTTGACGACACTGAGTATTGTTGTGGCCGTTTACCTGCGCACATCCGGCTTTGAACGTGAAGAGGCCCTGATCCATCTGATTGCCCTGGCTGGGTGTGATGCAGTTGAATCGGTTGTGCCGGGGCCGTTTCTGGTCGGAGGGCCAGGGTATCATCCCCGCAACGATCCCGATGGCGATGGGGTTGCCTGCGAAACCATCGCGCCCACCCCGGTTTCCGACACGGTTCCGCAACAGGCTGGCGCGCGCCCATCACGAACGGTTGGAACCGCCAAGTTTGTGCGGCCGTGATCGGCTGATTGCTGCGTCGGCGCTTGCATAATTTTGATCTGTCGCCAAAGTTGGGGCCATGACCCGTAATGAATTCAACGCCTTCTGCGCCAGCTTCAAAGCCACCAACCACGTGGTGCAATGGGGCAATGCGGATGTGTGGAAAGTGGGTGGCAAGGTTTTTGCGATCTGCGGCTGGAACGACGGGCGCGACGCGTTCACCTTCAAGGCAACCGATCTGGCGTTTGAGGTGCTGGGCGATGAGCCCGGCATCCGCCCAGCGCCTTATCTGGCATCGCGCGGGATGAAATGGTTGCAGGTCTATGAAGAACGCGGCATGAGCGATGCCTCATTGCGTGAGCATATCGTGACGTCCTATGATCTGGTCGTGGCCAAGCTGACCAAGAAGATGCGGGCCGAGCTGGGGGTTTAACCCTTCATCGCGTGCAGCAATTCCAGCAGTCGTTTGCGGTCGTCATCATCGGTGTAGTCACCGGTTGCCAACCGCTCGGCGATGCTCAGACGCAGGCGTTCCTGTTGGGTGCGCACCTCTTCCCCGGCTGTTTCGGCCAGGGTCTTCATGATCATCGCTACGGCCTGTTGCCGTTTGGTGGTGGGGTTGGCGATGTAGTCGACCAGACTCTGCTGGCCGGAATCGAGGATGTTTTCGGCCAGATCGCGCAGTTGCTCGCCATTGGGCAGCAGCGGGGCGGGGGCATTCTCGGGCGGCAGAATTTCCGGCACGCTGCGCGGGGTTTCGGCCAGAGCGTTTGCACCATCAACAAAGGCCTCGGTGATCATCCGGGTGATCTTGATCGCGCGCGGGTCCTTGAACAGGGCCGAGGCGATGGCCACACCGTAATCCGTATAGACCCACGGATTGACCCGCCGCCCGCCGCGCCCCTTGGGTTTTGAAATCACATTCTGTGATTGCAAATCGGCGACCTCGGTATCGGTCAGCTGAAAGCGATAGCCCTCGAACAGGTCCTTGTTGCGCGAGACCGCCTGATTGAAAGCGCTGACGGATTTTCCGTAGAACTGTGCCAGATCCTCGGCCAGCACCACACGGGTGCCGCGCACCCGGTGAATGGCGCTTTGGACCTCATGTGTGCTGGGCAGGGTGTTCGGGTTCGTCATGGCAACCGTCTGGAATCACAATTTGTGATTTCAAAAGTGAAGCAGCGGGCGCTGGGCTGCAACCTTGAAGTGTCAGCCGCCCGGATGCGGTCAGGCGTCTAGTTGAAAACGCCCACAAATCCCTCGTATCAATGCGAGATTTCGCGCGGTCGTGCTAGGGTGCACGCGGCGAGGCCGCTCCGGCCCGCCACTTGGCAATTTCGCCAGACGAGGGAGGAAAGTGATGTTTGCGCGAATTACTCAATACAAAATGAAGCCCGGCACGCGGGAGGCGGCGACGGCGAAGATGAATGCATTGAAATCCGAAATCATGGGTATGCCCGGGATGCACTGCTTTACCAACGTGATGAACGAGGACGGTTCGGGCTATGTGATCTCAGTCGTCGAGAGCGAGGCAACCTCGAACGCAAACGCGCCCAAAGTGGCCGAACTGTGGGGCCATTTCGCCGAATTCATGGAAGGCCCGCCCTCACCGGTCGGATTCGATGTGATTGCCCATTGGGATAAGGGATAAGTTACCGGGCGGGGTGTTCCCGGCCTTTTCTTTGCAAAAGAAACTGCGCCAGATCCTCGGCCAGCACCACACGGGTGCCGCGCACCCGGTGAATGGCGCTTTGGACCTCATGCGTGCTGGGCAGGGCGTTCGGGTTCGTCATGGCAACCGTTTGGAATCACAATTTGTGATTTCAAACGTGGAGGAGGGTGGGGCGGGGTGCAAGGGTGGAGTGTGGAGCAAGTGTTATCTGTAGACACAAACACTCATAACTCTTTCTTTGGTATCGCCGCCGTAACGGGTGTTAGTTGGCAGCGCAATCCAGTCTCTACGCCGATAGCTCCAAAGATAAGGCCAATTTTCGCTGTCACATGCCACGCCATGTGGGGGCTGGTAACCGTCAGAGCGTTCCCGAATAGACTTGAACAACGAAGAACGGTCTATGACATGCAGCTCGGCAGCTTTCGCATATCTTGTCATTTGCCACCGCACTTGCAGATTCTGCAACGCGACCGGACCAATCACTATAATAATCGCGCCAACAACTATGGTCGGCACCTTTACTTTGCCCGGCACGATCGCGGCGGCTGTGGCAGCCAAAACCAGCAATATTAACGCCGCAAAGAAAAAGATGAAAAGTTTCGCGGCAAAAGCGAATTTCAATAGATACAGAATTGATACCGGCCAAAGTATTAACATTGATAACCTGAAAATGCCGTAACCCGTATCTATTCCAAGCCCCCAGAAAACCGTCAGAAGTAGGAGGAACAACAGCATTACAAGGCTTCTGCCTGGTGACGCTTCGCGCCAACCTGCCAGAACACTTACCCAAACCCAAATCATTGCTAGGATTGAAATGGTTCCGAGCAGTCCAGCTACAATTAAAAGCGTAATCAAAAAATATTCCTAAACCGTTTGTCTAGGAAGATTGATTTCGTGCTTTGAGTCAAAATGCAACCATCAGTTGCGTGTCAACCTACCGCTTCCTCCTCTTCACATTCCCACCCCGCTGCCCCGGCCTGCCGGCCGTTGAGCGTCCGCGCGATTTCACCGCGTCTTCCGAGGCTTTCTCGACTGCCCATTGCCGCGCCATGGGGTCGTCGGCGACGGCCAGGTCGACCGCTTCCAGACGTTTGATCTCATCCCGGATGTTGGCAGCCTCTTCGAATTCCAGGTTCTCGGCGGCTTTGCGCATTTGGTCGCGCAACCCGTCCAGATGGGCCTCAAGGTTTGCGCCGTGCATCGGTTTGTCGATGGTGGCGGTGACGCGGTTCATGTCGACATCGCCTTCGTAGAGACCGGCCAGAACGTCCTCGACATTCTTTTTCACCGTCTCAGGCGTGATGCCGTGTTCCTCGTTATAGGCGAGCTGTTTGGCGCGGCGGCGGTTGGTCTCGTTCAGGGCGCGTTCCATGGAACCGGTGACTTTGTCGGCATACATGATCACCCGCCCGTCGGCATTCCGCGCGGCGCGGCCGATGGTCTGGACCAGTGAGGTTTCTGACCGCAGGAAGCCCTCTTTATCCGCGTCCAGAATGGCGACCAGCCCGCATTCGGGAATGTCGAGCCCTTCGCGCAGTAGGTTAATCCCCACCAGCACGTCAAACGCCCCCAACCGCAGGTCGCGCAGGATTTCGATGCGTTCCAGCGTGTCGATGTCGGAATGCATGTAGCGGACCTTGATGCCCTGTTCATGCAGATATTCGGTCAGGTCTTCGGCCATACGTTTGGTCAGGGTCGTGACCAGCGTGCGGTAACCGTTCGCTGTGACCTTGCGCACCTCGTCCAGCAAATCGTCCACCTGCATGGATACAGGGCGGATTTCGACCTCAGGATCCAGCAGGCCGGTGGGGCGGATCACCTGTTCGGTGAAGACGCCGCCGGTCTGTTCGATCTCCCATTTAGCTGGTGTGGCCGAGACAAAGACGGATTGCGGGCGCATGGCGTCCCATTCCTCGAACTTGAGGGGTCGGTTGTCCATGCAGGAGGGCAAGCGGAACCCGTGTTCGGCCAGCGTGAATTTGCGCCGATAGTCGCCCCGGTACATGCCGCCGATTTGTGGCACGCTGACATGGCTTTCGTCGGCAAAGACAATCGCGTTATCGGGGATGAATTCGAACAGGGTCGGGGGCGGCTCGCCCGGTGCACGGCCGGTCAGATAGCGCGAATAGTTCTCGATCCCGTTGCAGACACCGGTGGCCTCAAGCATTTCCAGATCGAAATTGGTGCGCTGTTCCAGACGCTGCGCTTCCAGCAGCTTGCCTTCGCCCACCAGCTGATCAAGCCGGATACGCAGCTCCTTTTTAATCCCGATGATGGCCTGCTGCATGGTCGGTTTCGGCGTCACGTAGTGTGAGTTCGCATAAACGCGCACCTGTTCCATCGTCGCGGCGCGTTCGCCGGTCAGCGGGTCGAACTCGGTGATGGTTTCCAATTCCTCACCGAAGAACGAGAACTTCCAGGCGCGATCCTCGAGGTGAGCAGGCCAGATTTCCAGTGAATCGCCCCGCACCCGGAATGACCCGCGCTGAAACGCCTGATCGTTACGCCGGTATTGCTGGGCGACCAGATCGGCCATCACTTGCCGTTGGTCGTATTCGTGGCCGACCTTCAGATCCTGCGTCATCGCCCCGTAGGTCTCGACCGAGCCGATACCGTAGATGCAAGAGACCGAGGCTACGATAATCACATCATCGCGTTCCAGCAGCGCCCGCGTAGCCGAGTGGCGCATCCGGTCAATCTGTTCGTTGATCTGCGATTCTTTCTCGATATACGTGTCTGAACGCGGCACATAGGCCTCGGGCTGGTAATAGTCGTAGTAGGATACGAAGTATTCGACCGAGTTTTCGGGGAAGAAGCCTTTAAACTCGCCATACAACTGCGCCGCCAGCGTCTTGTTAGGCGCAAGGATGATGGCAGGTCGTTGGGTTTCCTCGATCACCTTGGCCATGGTGAAGGTCTTGCCCGTCCCGGTCGCGCCCAGCAGAACCTGATCGCGTTCACCGTCCTGCACGCCGCCGGTCAGTTCCTTGATCGCGGTCGGCTGGTCGCCCGCCGGCGAAAACTCGGTATGCATGACGAAGGATTTGCCGCCTTCCAGTTTCAGGCGGGCGCGGACGTCTTCGGCAGTCAGCTGGGTCTTGTCGGAATGAGCGTAAGCCATCAGGGGAGATTCCTTTCGCGCCTGATTTTGATCTGTTTTTGTTCTTGTTCAAGGGGGCAATTTCAAAGCCTTAAATTGCGACAATTGCGGACTTGTCCGCGCCGCGCGTCTGGCGCATAAACACCCCTAGCCAAGTGAGTACGGAGAGGCGACATGCGCGCACGGATTTACCAGCCTGCTAGGAATGCGATGACCTCGGGTATGGCCAAGACCCGCAAGTGGGTTCTGGAATACGCCCCCGCGTCGTCGCGCGAGGTTGATCCGCTGATGGGCTGGACCTCATCCAATGACACGCAGACCCAGATACGCCTGAAGTTCGACACCAAGGAAGAGGCGCTGGATTACGCCAAGGACAATGGTATCGACGCGCAGGTGAGCGAACCGCACAAGCGCAAACCCAACCTGCGCGCCCGTGGCTATGGCGAAAACTTCGCCACCGACCGGCGTGGTCCTTGGACCCACTGAGTTGATCGACATTCGCGAGGCTGATCCAACCTTGGATGTATTGCGACCGGTGGTCGAGGCGCATTTTGCCCATAGCAAAACGGCCGGTCCCGCGGAAAGCAACCACACCATGGATGCCGAGGCGCTGGCCGGGCCGGGGATTCGGTTCTGGGCCATGTACGAAGCCGACCAGCCAGTTGGGTGCGGTGCGCTCAAGGCGTTGCCGGATGGTACCGCCGAGGTGAAATCGGTGCATGTTCTGGCGCGGGCGCGTGGGCGAGGTCTGGCGCGCAAAATGATGGTCCATCTTGCGGATCTGGCCAGAACAGAAGGGGTTACAGCGCTGGTTCTGGAAACCGGCGCGGCACATCTACCGGAATATGATGCGGCCCGCAAACTCTATGAGGCGCTTGGATATTCCTATTGCGAGCCGATCTACGGATACGAGACCGACCCAAACAGCGCCTTCATGCGCTTGGGTCTTGAACCCCGCCCGTAAAAACCGCAAGAAGGGCGCAGCGGTCCCGTAGCTCAACTGGATAGAGCAGCTGACTTCTAATCAGCAGGTTGAGGGTTCGAGTCCTTCCGGGATCGCCAGTTATCTTAATAGCAGCCTACCGCACCATCGCAGAACTCGAGTGGTTTGGCGTTGCGGACTCTTTGCATCAAAAAAATATTGCAACCGGTTGCAAAAAGCAACATTGTAACGCCAAGTTAAAGAATCGGGAGAGCCACATGCTGAGAATCGGACTGCTTGGCGCCGGGCGCATTGGTCGGGTACACGCACAGGCCATTGCCGCGCATCCTCAAAGTCAGCTTTGTGCGGTTTCCGACGCGATTTCCGAAGCTGCTGAAAGCCTTGCCGCGGAACAGGGTGCAACGGCACGCGAATCTCAGGAGATTATCGCGGACCAATCAATTGATGCAGTGCTGATTGCGACGCCGACAGACACCCATTCTGAACTGATCGAAGCCGCCACAGAGGCTGGTAAGGCGGTTCTGTGCGAAAAACCCGTTGACCTCAGCCTTGAACGGGCGCTGGCGTGTCAGGCGGTTGCGGCGGAAACCGGCCAGCCGGTAATGGTCGGGTTCAACCGCCGGTTTGACCCCAGCTTCACGACCCTGAAGTCGGCCGCAGACAACGGCGAAATCGGCACGACCGAGATGCTGTCGATCACCTCTTTCGATCCGGCCCCGCCGCCGATCAGTTATGTCAAGGTATCTGGCGGTCTGTTCCGGGACATGATGATCCATGATTTCGACATGGCGAATTACCTGATGGGTCGGCTGCCCGAACGGATTACTGCTGTAGGTTCCTCGATCGTTGACCCCGAGATCGGACGCGCTGGGGATGTGGATACTGCTGTGGTTACAATGATTTATGCCGATGGTCAGATCGTGGTGATCAAGAATTCGCGGCGGGCGGTCTATGGCTATGATCAGCGGATCGAGATGCTGGGTTCGGGCGGGTTGCTGCAAGCCCATAACATTCTGGAAAACGCTGTGGTCAAATCGACGGCCGATGGCGTCACAGGCGCCAAGCCGACCTATTTTTTTCTGGAACGTTACATGCCCGCCTATCGCGCGGAATGGGATGCCTTCGTTCAGGCCGTGCTGACCGATTCGGCGATGCCGGTGACGCTGGAGGATGGCGTTGCAGCCCTGGCAATGGCCGAGGCCGCGACCCGGTCCGCTCAGTCTGGGCAGGCGGTCGAACTGGCCGAGGTTTTGAAACCGGTTGCAAAATGACCCGATATCTAGAAACTGGGGCAAGCTCCGCCAGTTATCGGAGCGGAGGAGATTCGGTGGATCCGAATGATTGGGGCTGAAGCCCCGGCAAAAGACAGACTGTTCTTATGGGAGGAGACCAAATGAATAAGTTCGTAAAAGGCGCATTGGCTGCCGGTGCATTGGCTTTGGCTACCCCTGCATTTGCGCAGGAAATCGTAGTTGTGTCGCACGGTCAGGCAAATGACGCGTTCTGGAACGTCGTCAAGAACGGCGTCGAACAGGCGGGTAAGGATGTCGGCGTCAACGTCGAATACCGCGCGCCCGAGACTTTCGATATGGTGGCCATGTCGCAACTGATCGATGCTGCCGTGAACCAGGAGCCTGACGGGCTGATCGTTTCGATTCCCGACGCAGACGCGCTTGGCCCGTCAATCGAACGTGCGGTCGCGGCCGGTATTCCGGTGATCTCGATCAACTCGGGGTCAGATGTTTCCAAGGATCTGGGCGCACTCCTGCATGTTGGTCAGGATGAATTCGACGCGGGTAAAGCCGCCGGTGAGGCACTGGCCTCGATGGGCGGCGAAACCGCGATTTGTGTGAACCACGAGGTTGGCAACGTCGCACTTGACCTGCGCTGCGCGGGCTTCGCCGAAGGTTTCGGCGGCAATGTCGAAGTGCTGCCGACATCAAACGATCCGTCGGAAATCGAGTCGAAAGTCGCCGCTGCTTTGGCCGCGAACGAAGATGTAGACACTGTCATGGCATTGGGTGCCAGCTCGGCCGGTGAACCGACAGTGGAAGCCGTCAAAGCATCGGGGCGTGACGTGAACGTGGCCTCGTTCGACCTGTCGGCCAACTTCCTGCAGTCGATTGCAGACGGTGACGCGGCCTTTGCCATCGACCAGCAGCAATATCTGCAGGGTTATCTGGCGGTGAACTTCATGGGCCTGCACGCCAAATACGGCCTGATGCCGGGTGGCAACGTACCTTCCGGCCCGAACCTGGTAACTCAGGAAAAGGCCGCTCAGGTGATCGACCTGTCATCGCAGGGCATTCGCTGACCCGAACGGGACAGAGACAAAAGAAACGGCGCTGCGTGCGCCGTTTCAACCGAATTGGGAGGGAAACATGAGTCAGTCAGCGCAAGTTGCAGCGGACGAAAGAGTCAAAAGCGAACCGTTTTTGACCAAGCTAATGAAACGCCCCGAACTTGGTGCGATGGCAGGTGTCGTCCTTGTGGTTATCTTCTTTGCGATCACCGCAGATGAATCGATGTTCACTCTTGCCGGAGTGATGAACTTCATGACGCCTGCGGCGCAATTGGGTATCCTAGCCATCGGGGCCGCTTTGCTCATGATTGGCGGCGAGTTTGACTTGTCCATCGGTTCGATGGTGGCGTTTTCCGGCCTGTTCTTCGGCGTCTGCGTGGTGACTTGGCAGCTGCCGCTGGTCGCCGCGATCCCGATGACGTTTGTTTTTGCGGCCATGGTCGGCGCGATCAACGGCAATATCGTGATCCGCTCGGGCCTGCCGTCGTTTATCGTGACGCTGGCATTTCTGTTCATCCTGCGAGGGTTGTCTCTGGTCGGTCTGAAAATGGCGACCAGCGGGTCGACCCAGCTGCGCGGCGTGCGTGACGCGACCGAAAATGACTGGCTGGCGCCGGTTTTCTCGGGCGAGGCCTTTGGCAGCCTGTTCGCCTGGCTGGCCGAGAAGGGCGCGATCGATACCTTCAAGAGCGGTGCGCCCAAGGTGCCAGGTATTCCGGTCGAAATCCTGTGGTTCATCGTGATGGCGCTGGCTGCAACATATGTACTGCTGCGCACCCCGGCAGGGAACTGGATATTTGCCTCGGGCGGCGACAAGACGGCGGCGTCCAACTCGGGTGTTCCGGTGAACCGTGTCAAAGTCTCTCTGTTTATGCTGACGGCCTGCTGCGCTGCGTTGGTGGCGATCATCACGGTGATGGACGCGGGTTCAACCGATGCACGGCGGGGCTTCCAGAAGGAATTTGAGGCGATCATCGCAGCCGTGATCGGGGGCTGTCTGCTGACCGGTGGCTATGGCTCGGCTATCGGGGCGTTCTTCGGTTCGATCATCTTTGGCATGGTTGTCATCGGCTTGACCTATACCGACTTCGATCAGGACTGGTTCCAGGTCTTCCTGGGCGCCATGCTGCTGATCGCCGTTCTGTTCAACAACGCGATCCGTAAACGCGTAACCGGGGAGCGCTGATATGACCGAAGATACCAAGTTCCACCACGGCGATGCGACCGACGCGGCGCCCATCGTTGAAATGAAAGACATCGAAAAGCACTTTGGCAACATTATTGCTTTGGCTGGTGTCAGCTTTGATGTCAAACCGGGTGAATGCCACTGCTTGCTGGGCGACAACGGTGCGGGCAAATCGACCTTCATCAAGACCATGTCCGGGGTGCACAAACCCACCAAGGGCGAGATCTTTTTCGAAGGCAAGCCGCTGCATTTCGACACCCCGCGTGATGCGATGGAGGCGGGCATTGCGACTGTGTTCCAGGACCTTGCGATGATCCCGCTGATGAGCGTGACGCGGAACTTCTTCATGGGGCGCGAGCCAACCAAAGGAAAGGGTCTGCTCAAGCGGTTCGATGTTGACCAGGCCAATGACGTCTGCATGGAAGAGATGCGCAAGATGGGCATCAATCTGCGCGGACCGGATCAGGCAGTCGGTACGCTTTCCGGCGGCGAGCGGCAGACCGTTGCGATTGCACGCGCGGTTTATTTCGGTGCTAAAATCCTGATCCTGGACGAACCGACCTCGGCCTTGGGTGTGCGCCAAACGTCGAATGTTCTGGCGACCATTGACCGAGTGCGCAGCCAGGGCGTTGGCGTTGTCTTCATCAGCCACAACGTGCGCCATGCGCTGGCGGTGGGCGATCGGTTTACCGTGCTGAACCGGGGCAAGACTCTGGGCACCGCAAAACGGGGCGAAATCACGCCCGAGGAACTGCAGGACCTTATGGCAGGCGGTCAGGAAATGGCCGAACTGGAAGGGTCTTTGGGCGGTACGGTTTAACACCGTTCCTCCCTCCCTCAGGGGCCAGAGGCCCAACAACTATCGAAATTGCGGAATTGGCCGAAATGGCCTTGTGTTGAAAGGGATCACAATGGACAAAACAGTCCGACTGACCGCAGCGCAAGCTTTGGTGCGCTATCTGGGCGCGCAGATGAACGAAGCCGGAGAGCCGTTCATCGCTGGGGTCTGGGCCATATTTGGCCATGGTAACGTGGCAGGATTGGGCGAGGCGTTGCACGCCGTAAAAGACAGCCTTCCCACCTATCGCGGCCATAACGAGCAGACCATGGCGCACAGTGCGATTGCTTATGCCAAGCAGATGCGTCGTACGCGGACCATGGCCGTCACGTCCTCGATCGGGCCGGGCGCCACGAACATGGTGACTGCAGCGGCGCTGGCGCATGTGAACCGCCTGCCGGTTCTGATCATCCCCGGTGACGTGTTCGCCACCCGTGGTCCCGACCCTGTGTTGCAGCAGATCGAGAGCTTTGGCGACGGTACAATCAGCGCCAATGATTGCTTCAAACCGGTCAGCCGCTATTTCGACCGCATTTCCCGGCCCGAGCACCTGCTGACCGCATTGCCGCGCGCCTTCCGGACCATGACCGACCCGTCTGATTGCGGACCGGTGACGTTGTCCTTTTGTCAGGACGTGCAGGCCGAGGCCTATGACTATCCCCAAAGCTTCTTTGAGCCGCGCGTCTGGTATCAGCGCCGCATTCGCCCGGATGAGGGTGAACTGGCCCGTGCGGTCGCTGCGATCAAAGCCGCCAAAAACCCGGTCATCGTCGCTGGCGGAGGTGTGCACTATTCGGGCGCAACCGATGCGTTACAGAGCTTTGTCGAAACGCATAACATTCTCATAGCCGAGACACAGGCCGGTAAGTCCGCGCTAGCCTGGGATCACCCGTTGAACCTTGGTCCCATCGGCGTGACCGGTGGCGAACCCGCCAACGACATTTGCGCCAAGGCCGATCTGGTGTTGGGCGTCGGGACGCGGTTTCAGGACTTCACCACCGGCTCGTGGGGTCTGTTCTCGAACTCCGAGCGAGAGTTGATCAGCCTGAACACAGCCGCTTATGACGCCGAGAAACACGGCGCGATGCCACTGCAATCCGACGCCCGTGTCGGGCTTGAGGAACTGGGCATTGCTCTGCAGGGATATCGCGCCGACCCTGTGGCCGACACGCTGAAGGCCGATTGGTTCGGCAAGGTCGACAAGCTGACCGACGCGCCCGGCGACGGCAACGCGCTGCCGACCGATATGCAGGTGATTGGCGCGGTTCAGCGTGCCGCGCATGACGATACGGTTGTGATGTGTGCAGCAGGTACCATGCCCGGTGAGCTGCACAAACTGTGGAAAGCGCCCCGCCCCGGGGCCTATCACATGGAATACGGCTTCAGTTGCATGGGGTACGAGATCGCGGGCGCCATGGGTATCAAGATGGCCCAGCCGGAGCGCGACGTGATCTGCTTTACCGGCGACGGCACCTATATGATGGCGAACTCGGAAATGGCTTCGGCCGCGATGATGGGCATTTCCTTCACCGTCGTTATTACCGACAACCGCGGTTTTGGCTGCATCAACCGGCTGCAGATGGGTACCGGTGGGGCCGAGTTCAACAACCTGCTGGATCACACGGTCCACAACACGCCCTCGGCCATCGACTTTGCTGCGCACGCGGCGGCGATGGGGGCAACTTCGGTCAAAGTCAACTCGATTGCCGAGCTTGAGGACGCTTTAGCCAAACGCGGTGACATCAAGGGTCCGTATGTGGTGGTTATCGACACCGATCCCTACCCATCCACCGAATTTGGCGGCACGTGGTGGGAAGTGGCCGTGCCCGAGGTCAGCATCCGCCCCGAAGTGAATGAAAAACGTGCGGCCTATGAGGTCGCACTCAAGGAAAGAAACACCAAATGAGCGTGAAAATCGGTATCTCGCCCATCGCCTGGCAGAATGACGACCTGCCGGACCTGACGGCGGCCTATACCATGGAGCAGGCGCTGAAAGAGGCGCGCGAGATCGGCTATACCGGTGTCGAACGCGGCCAGCGGATGCCCAGCGACACCGAAGGGCTGCGCGCCTATCTGGACGGCAACGATATCGCGCTCTGTGGCGGCTGGTGCTCGGGCAACACGCTGGTCAACAACTTCGCGGCCGAACGTGAAGCCGTGCGCGAACAGGTCGAGCAGTTCGTGGCGCTAAACAGCCCCTGCATCGTCTATGCCGAGTGTTCCAACACCGTGCAGGGTCAGATCGGAACCCCGGTCAATGACCGTCCCAAACTGTCCAGGGATGAGGTGCTGGCCTACTCCGCCAAACTCACTGAACTGGCGAAATGGATGGCCGATCAGGGCATGCCGATGGCCTATCACCACCACATGGGCACGATCATCGAAAGCGAGGATGACGTGAACTGGCTGATGGAAGGATCGGGCTCCGAAGTAAAGCTGTGCTTTGACACCGGCCACCTGCTGTTTGGTGGTGGCGATGTGATGGCGACCCTCAACCGCTGGGGCGACCGGGTACATCACGTGCATTTCAAGGATATCCGCCCGTCCATCGTTCAAGACACGCGTGAGAACAATCGCAGCTTCCTTGACGCGGTGATTGCCGGTGCCTTCACCGTGCCTAGCGATGGCTGCATTGATTTCCAGGTGGTCGCGAACGCGCTCAAGGCGATGGAATACGACGGCTGGATCGTGGTCGAGGCCGAACAGGACCCTGCCAAGGCACCGCCCTATGAGTATTCCAAGAAGGGTTATGACCACATCGTCGATGTTTGCGAGCAGGCAGAGTTGGAGATCACTGCGTAACGACCGCCCATAGGCGCAACACCGTAAGCCATGAGAAGGGAGCATGTCATGGTGCATCAAGACCTCGGATATGTCGGCTATTTCGACCGGGAATCCTGCGATCTGGATGAATTCAAGGTGTTGACCTCTCAGAACCTTTCGGCCGATGCGGTGCCCCATGCCGCGTCGGTTGAAAAGAACGTACCTGTCTACGACATGCAGGCGCTGCGCCCGGTGCTAGAGCAGACGGACAAGCGTCAGGCTTTGCTGGCGGAATGGGGCTGGGTTTTGAGTAAGTCAGCTGGGGTGATTGCCCTGAAAGGGGCCTATTCGGATACCTCCGTGATCGACCGGGCTACAGAGGTATTCCGCCAGATCATCGATGAGGAACGGCGAAGCGGGGCAGGTGAAGGTGATCACTTCGCCGCCTCGGGTGCGAATGACCGGGTTTGGAATGCGCTGCAAAAACAATGCCTGTGCGACCCGGAAGGCTTTGCACTGTATTTTGGGAACACCGCGATTGCGGCCGCCTGCGAGGCGTGGTTGGGCCCCAACTATCAAATGACCGCGCAAGTCAATCAGGTACGCCCCGGAGGCAAGGCACAGCAAGCGCACAGGGACTACCACCTGGGTTTCCAAAGCGCCGACAGCGCCGCGCGGTATCCCGCCCATGCCCATCACCTGACCGCTGCGCTGACCCTGCAAGGGGCTGTTGCCCATTGTGACATGCCGGTGGAAAGTGGCCCGACAAAACTGCTGCCGTTCTCGCAGCTCTATTCATCCGGCTATCTGGCATTTCACGATCCCGCGCATCGGGACCATTTCGAAGACAATTTTGTTCAGCTGCCTCTGTCGAAAGGGGACGCGGTGTTCTTCAACCCGGCGCTGTTCCACTCTGCCGGAGAAAATAGCAGCGCCGATATCGACCGCATGGCGAACCTGCTGCAAATCTCGTCGGCCTTCGGGCGCGCGATGGAAGCGGTGGATCGTCGTGCCATGTCGCAGGCCGTGTTCCCCCATCTGATCGCGCTGAAACAGCGTGGAGATCTGGCCCAGTCGGAACTGGATGCGGTGATTGCGGCCACCGCCGAAGGCTATCCTTTCCCGACCAATCTGGACACGGACCCCCCGATCGGGGGCAATGCGCCGGAAAGCCAGGCGGATGTCCTGCGCCGGGCGGTCACAGAGGGCTGGACCGAGGCGCAACTGGCCGAGGCGCTCTCGGCCCTGAAGGCAAGGCAAGCTGCCTGAGACAACATAGGGGTGAGCTGTTCGCCCACCCATCAAGGAGACGACACCATGGCAGACCTGCTCAAGAAACCGTTCGGGACCCGCGGCAAGGTCCACGATATCACTCCGGCCAGTGCAGGGTGGCGCTATGTCGGTTTCGGCCTTTATCATCTGCGTGCAGGTGACGAAGCCGCCGAGGCCACGGGCGACCGCGAGGTCATCTTGGTCATGGTCGAAGGCAAGGCGCAGATCACCGGGGCCGGGCAGAATTGGGGCGTTCTGGGCGACCGTTTGGACGTTTTCGAAAAGTCACCGCCGCATTGTCTGTACCTGCCCAACGGAACCGAGTGGGAAGCTGTCGCCGAAACTGATTGCGTCATCGCCGTCTGCTCGGCCCCCGGCAAAGGCGGGCATCAGGCCCGGCGCATCGGCCCTGACGGCATTACCCTGACCGAGCGCGGCAAGGGCGTGAACACGCGCCATATAAACAATATCGCGATGGAGAACGAGGACTATGCCGACAGCCTGCTGGTGACCGAGGTGTTCACGCCGAATGGCCACTGGTCGTCTTATCCCAGCCACCGCCATGATGAGGATGATTATCCCCGGATCACTTATCTGGAGGAGACCTATTACCACCGCCTCAACCCGGCCACCGGATTTGGTATCCAGCGAGTTTATACCGATGACGGCCAGTTGGACGAGACGATGGCCGTATCCGATGGCGATGTTGTGACTGTCCCGCGCGGCCATCACCCTTGCGGTGCGCCCTATGGGTTTGAGATGTACTATCTGAATGTCATGGCCGGACCGTTGCGGAAATGGCGTTTTGTGGCGGCCCCCGAGGTCGAATGGATCATGGAGCGTGACGGATGACCCGAGACTTTGCCACCTATCCCAGTCTGAACGGCAAGACCGTTTTCATCACCGGCGGGGCAGGGGGAATTGGTGCAGAAACAGTCCGAGCCTTCGCGGCCCAAGGGGCCAAGGTCGGGATTCTGGATATTGACGCGGACGCGGGGCACGCGCTGTTGGCGCAGGTGGACGGCGAACACGTCTTCGCCCAATGCGACTTGCGCGATGTCGAAGCGCTGCGTATCGCATTGGCAGAGTTGACGGACGAACTTGGTGCGGCTCATGTCTTGGTCAACAACGCTGCGCGTGACGACCGGCACGATTGGCGCGAGGTGACGCCGGACTACTGGGACGAGCGTATGGCGACCAATATCCGACACATGTTCTTTGCCATCCAATCTGTCGCGCCAGCGATGATCGAACGGGGCGGTGGGGCCATCGTCAACCTCGGCTCAAACTCATGGTGGGAGGCCGGCGCGGGCTTCCCGGCCTATGCCACCGCAAAATCGGCCGTGCATGGCCTGACCCGCACGATGGCGCGCGAACTGGGAGATCACCGTATTCGCGTGAACACGGTAGTGCCCGGTTGGATCATGACCGAGCGCCAGAAGGACCTCTGGGTTACGCCCGAAGCACTGGCCAAGCAGGTCGACCGCCAATGCCTGCCGGACCCGATTGATCCGGTCTACGTGGCGCGGATGGTGCTGTTTTTGGCCTCTGACGATGCTGCCATGTGCAGCGCGGGGAATTTCATGGTCGAAGGCGGGTCGATCTGATGGTCCCATATTCTGAGGTTTAGGATGTCCCAACCATTCCAATTGGCAGCCTGTGCCGAAATGCTTTGGCTGGATAAGCCAATCGATTGGCGCGCCGCTCGCTTGACGGAAATGGGGTTCGGTGTAGGTCTGTGGAACTGGCCTGAGTGGGATCTCGATAAACTCGAACGCGTCGGCGCGAATTTCACGATCATGAACGGCTATCTCGAAGGCCGTCTTGCGGATGACCAAGGCGCAGATATGTTGCTGAAATCTGCGCGCGAAACAGTGCAGATCGGCAAACGTTTGGGTGTGGATCGTTTAAACTTGCACGGTACAGGACTGGGTGATGGCGGTATTCCAATCTGGCAGCACGAATCCGTCACGGGGAAAATGTGGTTAAAAGCGCGGGATACACTGAGCCGAATTTGCGATCTGGCTGAGGAAGAAGGTGCGGTATTCACGCTGGAGAACCTGAATCGGCTGGACCATCCCGGTTGTCCGTTCGGGTCGACAGCGGATGTATTGGATTTGGTCTCAGCTATTGATCGCCCACAATTGCGCATTAATCTCGACCTGTATCACACGCAGATCGGAGAGGGTGACCTGATCCGCTGGTGCGAAAAATGCTTGCCTTGGATTGGAGAAGTTCAGGTTGCTGACAATCCGGGCCGGTGCGAGCCGGGATCGGGTGAGATCAATTTCGCGGCAGTTGCACAGGCGTTGAATGATATGGGTTACCGTGGGCCAGTCGGAATGGAAGCCTTTGCGGCAGGCGACCCGGAAGTGGCGCTAATGGCTTTCCGGGATTTTTTTACGCTCTAGCGGCTTATCTTTGCGGCGGCGCTCCGAAAGCGCGAATGACAGTACGGGCGGCTGCCTCGACCGGATCGTGGGTTTCTTTCAGGATGGTGACGCGGTCGAACCTGTTGGGGTCGCGGTTCACCGCCTCGCGCAGCGCTGCACCGAAGGCCATGCGCAGCTCGGTTCCGATGTTGAACTTGCAGATCGAGGTTTCGCGGGCGAGACGCTTGCGCTGCTCGACCGGAACGCCAGAACCGCCATGGATCACCAGTGGCACTTCGGTTATGGCGTCGATCTGGCGTATGCGATCCTCGTCCAGACCGCCCTCTTTGTTTTGCTGCAGATGGACGTTGCCGACCGAGATGGCCATCGCATCCACGCCGCTTTCACGGGCAAACTGCGCCGCCTCGGCCGGGTCGGTTCCGTTTGACCCTTCGCCGCCGGAATAGCCGACAAAACCGATCTCACCTTCGCAGGAGATTCCGGCCGCGTGGGCCATCTCGGCTATTGCAGCTGTTTCGTCGATGTTTTGCTGCAGCGGTTTGCGCGAGCCGTCGAACATCAGCGATGTGAACCCGCTATCCAGCGCGATCTTGCACTCTTCAAACGTATAGCCGTGGTCCAGATGGGCGACCACAGGGACTGAGGCGTTCTCGGCCAGATGGCGAAACATCTTGCCCAGAACGGGCAGCGGCGTGTGTTCGCGGCAGCTGGGGCCAGCCTGCAGGATCACAGGGGCGTTTTCGGCCTCGGCCGCGGCCACGTAAGCGCGCATGTCTTCCCAGCCCAGGGTGACAAGGCCGCCTACGGCATAGCCTTGCTCATAAGCCGGGGTCAGGACGTCTTTCAGCGTGACGAGGGTCATTTGAATTTCGCGATCATGTCTTTGATGCCCGGAATGGTCTCGATCTGATAGGCATGTGTCGGTTGGAAATACTGCACCAGCGAGCGCTGGCTGAGACCGCCGAGGATGGTGAAATAGTACATCTCGTATCCCGGCAAAACGCAGCAGGGGTGGTAGCCTTTGTCGATGCAGATCGTTGAGCCATCGACGATGTGATAGGCATCGCCGGACTCGTTGTCCTCACGCTGCAACATCTGCAGACCCGAACCCCAGTTGGGTTTGAAGCGGAAGTTGTAGGTCTCGTCGTGGCGGCTTTCATCCGGCAGACGGTTGGTGTCGTGCTTGTGGCTGGGGAAGCCGGACCAGCCGCCCTGACCCACCGTGAACAGCTCACTGACCAGCAGGCGGCCCACCTTGTCATGCTGTTTCTGACCGAGGATGTGCTTGATCTTGCGATGGGTTTTGGTGTCGTCGCTGCCGTATTGCACAAGGTCATGCTGGCGGACGTCGAAAGGATCCAGCACCTTGTCGTATTTGGCCCCGGCGATAAACACTTCGGCCTCGTCCGAGACGCAGACCATCTGGGCCTTGGCTCCGACGGGGACATAGACACCCTCGGGCTCGCCATCCCACACGTCTTCGCCCCGGTTGCCGAGCTTGGGGAACTGCATGCCTTCGACATCTACATCCACGCTACCGGTGGCAGGGGCGATGCAGGTTTCATACCCCGGCACCTGATATTCGAACGCCTCACCCTTTTTCAGTTTGACGATGTTGAAATAGTTCAGCGGCACCGTCGGGTCGTCGGCGTCGACGATGGGTTTGTTCTGATTGTCATAGGGCGCGATATGCATGGGAGCCTCCTATGTGGTCGGGCCGGGGTGGGTGGCGAGGAATGCGTCCAGTTGCTGCGTTGTTGGCATCGCCTGGGCGCAACCGGGTTGTGATACAACGATCGAGGCACAGGCCGACCCGCGCATGACCGAGTCTTTCAGCGAATGCCCCGCCGCGATTGACGCCAGCAGGCCGGCCATGAAACTGTCGCCCGCGCCGTTGGGTTTGACGGCGGTGACAGGGTAGATACCGGTGCGGATCTCCTGACCGTCCGCCAGCGTCACCGCGCCCTGTTCACCTTTCTTATAGATGACGATTCGGCCCGGTTTTTCCGCCAGTTCCTTGGCCTTGGCGAAACCCTTTTCGATACCCCCGGCCATGAAACCGAACTCTTCGTCATTGCCGACGATCAGGTCACTGGCCTCTCCGGCGAGCGACAGGACGTCGGCGGCCACCTCGGGCGAGGGCCAGCTATAGGGGCGGTAATCAATGTCGAAAATTACGGGCAACCCGGCTGCGCGGGCGTTTTCGAAAGCGCGGAAGGTGGCGCTGCGCGAGGGTTCTGCTGCAAAGACAGTGCCCGCCGAGATCACGGCGGAGAAGGCGGAATAGTCGACCTTGTCCATGTCCTCTTCAGTGACCTGAAAATCGACGGCCCCATTGCGATAGATGACGTTCTGGAAATTCTCGATCCGGCTTTCATAAACGGCCAGCGACATGCGGTATTCACCGCCAACGACACGGATATTGGACGTGTCGACGCCATAGTGGCGCAGGCGATTCAGGCAGAATCGCCCAATGGCATCATCCGAGACCGAGGTGACCAGCGACGCCTGACTACCCAACTTGACCAGACCTGCACAGATATTGGCCGACGATCCGCCCAGATCGGCGTGGAACGTATCAGCATCTTCGCTTTTGACGCCAATGGGATCGGCGAACATGTCCATGCCCGCACGCCCCAACACGGCGAACCGGTTTCCTTTGATACCGTCTATCAAAGCGCTCACGTCATATTCCTCCGGCAAGCTGGGGTCGGCAAAGTTTGGACCTTGCGTTGAATCGATTCACACGATACTCATTTTGCAACCGGTTGCAAATGATATGTTCGGAGCCGCGACAGATGCCTGAAATCGGAATTGGAATTGTTGGCGGTGGCTATATGGGCAAGGCCCATTCCGTTGCCATGTCGGCGGTGGGTGCAGTGTTCAACACGGCACTTCGCCCGCGTCTTGAGATGATCTGCGCCTCAAGCCCCGAAAGCGCCGAACGGTATCGGACGGCGTACGGATTCCGCCGCGCGACCGAGGACTGGCGGGTGCTGGTCAACGACCCGGCGGTCGAGGCTGTAGTGATCGCCTCACCCCAGAACACCCACCGCCAGATCGCCGAAGCGTCCTTTGCCTTGGGCAAGCCGGTGCTGTGCGAAAAGCCGCTTGGCGCGTCGATGCAGGATGGAGCAGCCATGGTAGCGGCCGCCGAGGCGGCCGGTGTCACCAACATGGTCGGCTTCAATTATGCCCGCACCCCCGCCACGCAATACGCGCGAAAACTGATTGCAGAGGGTGAGCTGGGAGACATCACCTGGTTCCGCGGCGAGCATACTGAAGATTTTTATGCCGACCCCGAGGCCCCGGCCACCTGGCGCACAAACGGCATGGCAAACGGAACGATGGGCGATCTGGCGCCGCACATGATCAATGGCGCGCTGGCGCTGATGGGGCCGATTGCCGAGGTTATGGCCGAGGTCGAGACCGTTCACCACTCCCGCCCCGGCGGCATGGTGGACAATGATGATCACGCGCAGATCATGTGCCGGTTCGAAAATGGTGCGATGGGCAATATCTATGTCAGCCGCGTCGCGACAGGCCGCAAGATGGGCTACGCCTATGAGATTTCTGGCACCAAGGGCGCTCTGCGTTTTGATCAGGAGGACCAGAACGCTCTGTGGTTCTATCGCCGCGAAGGCCCCGAGGCGCAGCGCGGCTTCACCAAGATCCTGACCGGTCCGGCGCATCCGGACTACGAACCCTTCTGTCAGGGTCCGGGCCACGGGACCGGCTATCAGGACCAGATCATCATTGAGGCCAAGGATTTCCTGCAGGCGATCCATACCGGGCAGCCCATCTGGCCCACCTTCCACGACGGGCACGAGGTTAACCTTGTCGTCGCCGCGGCGCTGGCGTCCTCCCGGCAACGGCAATGGCAAAACATCCGCGATTTCTGATCGCGAACGGCAAAACACTTAAGAGAGACAAATACCATGGCAAAGCTGAAATGGGGCATGATTGGTGGTGGCGAAGGAAGCCAGATCGGGCCTGCACACCGTCTGGGGGCTCAGGCGGACGGCATGTTCGAGTTCGCAGCCGGTGCGCTGGATCACCGCCCCGACGTAGGCCGGGAATATGCGCAGCGGCTGGGCGTGGCCGCCGACCGCGCCTATGGCGATTGGCAAGAGATGCTGGCTGGCGAAAAGGGCCGCGCCGACCGGATCGATCTGGTGACGATTGCCACGCCAAACTCCACCCATTTCGAGATCGCCAAAGCGTTCCTTGAGGCCGGGTTCAACGTACTGTGCGAAAAGCCGATGACCATGACCGTGGAAGAGGGTGAGGAGATTGTCCGCGTGACCGAGGCGTCGGGCAAGATCTGTGCGGTGAATTACTGCTATTCCGCCTATCCGATGGTGCGGCAGGCCCGTGCGATGGTGCGGGCAGGCGACATTGGCAAGGTGCGTCTGGTCGTCACCAATTTCAGTCACGGCCACCATGGCGATGCCACCGATGCCGACAACCCGCGTGTGCGCTGGCGCTATGATCCAGCGATGGCGGGGGTTTCGGGGCAATTCGCTGATTGCGGCATCCACGCGCTGCACATGGCCAGCTTCATCTGCGATGATGAGGTGAAGACACTGTCCGCCGACATGGCTTCGACCATTTCCAGCCGCGAACTGGAAGACGACGCAATGATCAACTTCCGGATGGAGGGTGGCGCTGTCGGCCGCCTATGGACCTCATCCGTGGCCATCGGGCGGCAACACGGGTTCGACATTCAGGTGTTCGGTGAAACCGGCGGTCTGCGCTGGACTTCGGAACAACCCAACCAATTGATCTATACCCCTGTCGGCGGGCGCACCCAGATCATCGAAAAGGGTGAGGGCGGCCTGCATGATGAAGCGCAGCGCCTGTCCCGCGTGGCCATCGCGCATCCCGAAGGGTTTCCGCTGGCGGTCGCCAATATCTATTGCGACCTGGCCGATGCGATCCGGGGCGAGACCCGCGACGGCCTGCCGGGCGCGTCAGACGGGGTTCGCTCGATTGCCGCTGTGCACGCGGCCGTGGCATCGGGCAAAGAGGACGGCGCCTGGAAAGACGCGCGCCCGCCGATGTTCCAGTGATCAGGGGCGGGGCCGCAGCGTGCCCCGCTCAATCACCCGGCAAGGGAAAATCCGCGCCTCGGGGTAGCGTTTGGGGTCCTTCAGCATTTCCTCGACCAGATCCACGGACGAGGTGATGATCTGCTTGATCGGCTGGTGAATTGTAGTGAGGTCTACGCTCTCCCACCGCGACATTTCCATATCGTTGAGGCCGATGATGCCGATATCCGTGCCCGGTTTCAGCCCGTGATCCCGCAGGGCCGACAGGGCGCCGATGGACAGGATGTCGTCACCGCAGAAATAGCCTTCGGCGGGGGTGCCAGCCAGCAATCTCAGCATCTCGGCACGCCCTGCGTCAAAGGAATAGGCCCCAGCGAAGGAATGCGACACCTCAATGTCGGGGCGTTTTTCTAACTCTTCCATGAAGCCGCGATACCGGTCCATGGCCGATGTTGCATCCTTCGGCCCGCCCAGATATCCCACGCGCCGGTAGCCGCGCGCCAGAAGTTCACGCGCTGCCATCCGCCCGCATTCCACGTTGTCGATTCCCACGACGTGAACTTCTGGCGATGTGGCCGAGCGGCCGAATGTATGTACCACCGGAACGCCCGCGTCATGAAACGCCTTTGCAAAACTGGGTGGCAAAGTCGATGAGGCGACGATGGCGGCATCTACCGAGTATTGCCGCAACATTCGCACCGAATTGGCCGGTTCGGTCTCGTCCGTCAGATTCACGATCAGCGGCCGCAGCCCACGTTCCTGCAGGGCGCGGGTGAACTGGTCGAATACCTCAAGGAAGATCGGGTTGTGGAAGTTGTTGGAGATCAACCCGATCAGCTTGGTCCGTCCCGTGGTCAGCGACGACGCCAGCGCGTTGGGACTGTAGCCCAGTTCCTTGGCGGCTTTTTCAACCTTGCTGCGGGTCTTGGCCGACACCGAAGCGCCCTCGGTAAAGGTGCGTGAAACGGCCGAGCGGGACACGCCGGCCAGTGCGGCGACATCTTTGAGGGTGACACTCATGACTGGCGCCCGCGGAACTGGGGAAGGCTAACAAGCGAATTCATGATGAAATACTACGCGCCAACGGTCAAAATTTGCAATCGGTTGCAAAGATCAGGTGCGAATTTCGCTGGGTCCGTGGTATTTGCGTGATTTAGACAGGGAATGGTGGGTGATGAGAGACTCGAACTCCCGACATCTTCGGTGTAAACGAAGCGCTCTACCAACTGAGCTAATCACCCGTGACGGTGCATGTAGCCAAGCCTGCGCGCGGGCGCAAGAGGGTCTTGCACAATTTATTTGATGTACGGCCCGGTCAGGCGAGTTCCTTTGATATTGCTCCACGTTTATTTTGTTCATTTTCGGCAGGCTGCGCCCTCGGTCCTGGGAAAGGCGCTTGCGTGCCATATGCGCCCTCAGATATTCCCGAAGGAACTGAAACTTTCCAGACGGGAGAGCACATGATCCTTTCCCTTGCCCGCCGATGTGCAATCGCAGCCTTGGTGTTGGGCACATTGACGCTGGCCCCGATAAGGGCCGGAGCGGCGGAGGTTTTGGTTTTTGCCGCCGCCAGCCTGAAAAATGCCTTGGACGAGATCGCGCCGGTTTTCGAACAGCAAACCGGGCATGAGGTCACGGTGTCCTATGCAGCCTCGTCCGTATTGGCGCGGCAGATTCAACTGGGCGCACCTGCGCATCTGTTCATTTCGGCGAATGTGGATTGGATGGATGTTCTGCAGAACCAGGAATTGATCGACGCGGACTCACGGGTGGATTTGCTGGGTAATGGGTTGGTTCTGATTGGCGGTGCAGATCAGGATCAGATCGGCCGGATGCAGCCGGATGTCGATCTGCCTGCGAGGCTTGGGAACGGGCATCTGGCGATGGCGCTGGTCGATGCGGTGCCAGCGGGAATTTACGGCAAGGCGGCGCTGCAGAACCTGGGGCTGTGGGAGGATGTGCAGACCCGGATCGCACAGACCGACAACGTTCGCGCGGCGCTCGCGCTGGTTGCGTCAGGGGCCGCGCCGTTGGGGATTGTCTACCAGTCGGATGCGCAAGTCGAAGACCGGGTTCAGGTTGTGGCCTCGTTCCCGCCCGATCTGCACCCGCCGGTTATCTATCCGGCAGCGGTGACCGCGTCCGGCACAACCGCAGCTCGGGCGTTTCTGGATCACCTGCAATCGGACGCCGCCCAGGAAGTTTTCATAACACAGGGCTTTGCCCTACCGGATCGCTGACACATGGGGTGGTTGGGGCCAGCAGAGCTTGAGGCGCTCAGACTGTCATTGCGCGTTTCCTTTTGGGCTACGCTGGTGACCTTGCCGTTTGGCATTTTTGTGGCCTACGCGCTGGCGCGCTGGCGGTTTCCCGGCCGTCAGTTGCTGAACGGGTTGGTGCATCTGCCACTGATCCTGCCACCGGTGGTGACCGGATATCTGCTATTGCTGACCTTCGGCATCCAGGGGCCGTTGGGCAAGCTGCTGGCCGAGTTTGGCATCGTCGTGGCCTTTCGCTGGACCGGCGCGGCGCTGGCCGCAGGGATCATGGCCTTTCCGTTGATGGTGCGGGCCATCCGCCTGTCGATCGAGGCGGTGGACCCCAAGTTGGAGCAGGCTGGGGCGACACTGGGCGCGTCGCGCCCCTTCGTCTTTGCCACCGTCACCCTGCCAATGATTCTGCCCGGTGTGATCGCTGGTGCCATTCTTGCCTTTGCCAAAGCGATGGGAGAGTTCGGGGCCACGATAACCTTTGTTTCCAACATCCCCGGCCAGACCCAAACCCTGCCGTCGGCAGTCTATGCCTTTTTGCAAGTGCCGGGGGGCGAGGGCGCGGCGACGCGGCTGGTGGTGGTGTCGATCATCATCGCCATGGGGGCGTTGCTACTGTCGGAATATGTCGGTCGTCGCGCCGCTGCCCGGGTGTCCGGGTCATGAGTCTGTCTGTCCGCCTGCAGCACGATCTGCCCGACCTAACGCTGGATCTCAGCTTTGACGCGCCCTCGGGCGTGACCGTTCTGTTTGGGCGCTCCGGGTCGGGCAAGACCACAGTGGTCAACGCCGTGGCCGGTTTGCTGCGTCCCAAGGCCGGGCGGATCGCTGTAGACGGGTGGGAGCTTTTCGATACCGAGCAGAACCTCTGGCTGCCGCCGCACCGCAGGCGGTTGGGTTACATCTTTCAGGAAGGCCGTCTGTTCCCGCATCTGACCGTGCGGCAGAACCTGTCCTATGGCCGCTGGTTTGCGCCGAAACGAGCGCGCCGCGAGGACCCGGACAAAGTGATCGAGATGCTGGGCATAGGACATTTGCTGGACCGCCGTCCTGCTGGCCTGTCAGGCGGTGAAAAGCAGCGCGTGGCGATTGGACGAGCATTGCTGGCCAGTCCACGGCTGATCCTGGCCGATGAACCTCTGGCCGCGTTGGACGACGAACGCAAGGCTGAGATCCTGCCTTATTTCGAACGGCTGCGGGATGAGGTCTCGGTGCCGATTCTCTATGTCACACATTCCGCGGCCGAGGTCGCGCGGCTGGCGACTTCCGTGGTTGCGCTTCAGGACGGCAAGGCGGTGCGACACGGCCCGGCGTCCGAGGTGATGGCCGATCCGTCGATCGCCCCGGCCGGGGTACGTGCTGTGGGCGCGGTGCTTAAGGTTCGGGTGCGGGACCATCACGCCGACGGGCTGACTGAATTGGATGCTGGCGGCGCGCGCCTGTTCCTGCCGCGCATTCCGCATCAGGTGGGGGAAGAACTGCGCATCCGTATTCCGGCTCAGGAGGTGATCCTGTCCAGCAAGCGGCCCGAGGGACTCTCGGCCTTGAACATGCTGGCAGGAACAGTCGATACGATCCGCGCGGGTGAAGGGCCGGGAGCCATTGTGTCGGTCCAAACCCCGGCAGGACCGGTACTGGCCCGCGTCACCCGCCGCTCGGTCGAGGCGCTGGGGCTGGAGCCCGGCAAGCCCTGCTATGCGGTGATCAAGACGGTTGCCCTGGCGCCGCAGGATGTTGGCGGTCGGCTGAGCGCCCGATGAGCCCGGGCTTTACTCACAAGCCGTGCCTCCTATGATTTATGGTAATGTCCGAATGTGTTTCAGGCCAAGGATTTGTTGCTATGCGGTTTTTCAGAGTTTCAGGCGCAGTTGTTCTTCTTTTGCTGCCAACACTGGCGCAAGCCGTCGGAGTTGGCTTTGCAATCAGGCCCGGATATCGCGCAACGGTCACGCAGTTGGACAATGGTAATTACCAGGTGGCCACCCATGGCTCGTCAGCGGCAATCGCCTATTGGTGCGGTATTGGAGATTTCGCCATCCGCACCCTCGGCCTGCCGACGACCCAGCGCATTTACGTCGCCAAAGCCTATGACAAGCAGACGCGTACAGTGCAGTTTTCGCTGGCGCCGCCCGAAGGCGGCGACACCTCGAAAAGCTATTCTATCACGGTCAGCCGCGTGGGTGAGAATATGTCGGCATCCGGAGCACAGAGCCATTGCTTTGACAACATCATGGATTTCGACTTCTGACCAAAATCAGACCCACTTGGCCAATGGGGGCAGGCTCATCAGCACTGCGTCCGGGTCGTGGCCGGTTTCCAGCCCAAACTTGGTGCCCCGGTCGTAAACCAGATTGTATTCGGCATAGAGGCCGCGATGCACCAGTTGGGTGTTTTTATCGTCATCGTCAAAGCCCTGCACGCGGCGCTTTTCGACCAGAGGCAGGAAGGCAGGTAAAAAGGCCCGGCCAATATCCTGTGTCAGCGCAAAATCTGCCGCCCAGTCACCGGTGCAGTAGTCATCCATGAAGATGCCGCCCACGCCTCGGGCGCGTTTCCGGTGTGGGATATAGAAGTATTCGTCCGCCCATTCCTTGAGGCGCGGATAGTGCCCCGGTCCGTGCGGGTCCAGGTGCGCCTTCTGCGTGGCGTGGAAATGAACGGTGTCTTCATCATATTCGATACAGGGGTTCAGGTCCGATCCGCCTCCGAACCACCATGCGTGTGGCGTCCAGAACATACGGGTATTCATATGCACGGCCGGGACATGCGGGTTCTGCATGTGTGCGACCAGCGAAATGCCAGAGGCCCAGAAACGTGGATCATCGACCATGCCGGGAATGCCCTTGCGGGCGGCCATGGCTTGCTGCGCCCGCTCACCCAGCGTGCCGTAGACGGTCGAGATGTTGACGCCAACCTTTTCGAAAACGCGGCCACCGCGCATCACAGACATCAACCCGCCACCCGCGTCCGAACCGTCCTCGGATTGGCGTGTGGTTTCCTTGACCTCGAACCGGCCGGGCTTCCCATCCGAGAATGGCCCGCTGTCGTGACTGTCTTCCAGGGCTTCGAATGCGGTGACGATCCGGTCGCGCAAATCGCGGAACCAAGCAGAGGCGGTTGATTTTTCAGTGTCGAACATGGGGATTAGTGGGCCGGGGCTGCGACGGGATCCAGCAGGGTGCGGCCGCCGTCAATGGTCAGGATTTGCCCGGTGATGAACCCGGCGGCGTCCGAGGCTAGAAACTGTGCCGTCTCGGTCAACTCGGTAGGCGCGGCGATCCGGGCCAGAGGGGTGTGTTTCTCGATGTCGTCGCGGAAGTCGCGGTTCTCTTTCAGGGTGGATTGCAGCGAGGCACTCATCACCGAGCCCAGAGCGATCGAGTTCACCCGGATACGGTTCGGGGCCAGCGCCACTGCCAGTGAGCGGGTCAACTGGTCCAGTGCGGCAGTCGACACGGAATAGGCCATCAGATCAGGGTGCGTGCGCCGGGCGGCAATCGAGGACAGGTTGATGATCGACCTGGCCGGGTTTTCGTCCTCGTCATCGGCTTGTTTGATCATCCGTTTGGCGACTAGCTGGCTCAGCCGCAGGGCAGGCATCAGGTTCTGGTTTAGCAGGGTACGCACCGAGTCATCTTCGGTATCCAGCGGATCGGAGGGGATCACCTGCCGCGCGCCGTTGATCAGAATGTCCACCTGATCGAACGCGTCGATGGTGGCGGACAGAAGGTTGGCGATGGTCAGCTTTTCCCGCAGGTCCCCGGCGAAGAAACGGATATTACTGTCGTCGGCCTGTTCCCCCAGCTCCTCGGTCAGCCGTTTCTCGTCCATGTCGGCAAACATCACATTGGCACCTGCATCAGCAAAGTGACGCCCGATGGCCAGACCGACGCCGTTGGCCCCGCCGGTCACGATTGCAGTTTTGCCAGCTATGGAAAAGGACATGCGTAAACTCCTGAGTTGCGGCGCAGGTTAGCCGGGATCACCGCCGAGGGCGAGAGGCATGAAAGACCTTGAACCGATTGTCGCCGGTTACTTCTTCGACATGGATAAAAACGTCGGTCAGAGTGGTTTCATAGGGCAGGTGACGGTTGGCAACCATCCACAGTGCACCGGTGCGGGTCAGGTTCCTGGCGGACGACCGGATGAAGCCTTGCCCCAGCTCCGGTTCGGCGCTGCGGCCGGTGTGGAACGGCGGGTTCATCACCACTGCGTCGATGGGTTCGGGTGCAAGCCAGGTCACCGCATCGGCCCAGTGAAACTGCGCGCGCGGGTCAGCTACATTGGTGCGGGCGCAGGTAAGCGCGGTGTGGTCGGCCTCGACCAGATGCAGGGCCTTCAGGCCCGGAGCCTGCAGAAGCCCGGCGGACATATATCCCCAACCCGCACCAAGGTCAGCGACCCGAGCGCCCGGCTTTTCGGGCAGCGCCGCCCGCAACAGGGCCGAAGCCGGATCGATGCCGTCCGCCGAGAACACCCCCGGCGCGGTCTGAAAGCCGTCTGCGGTCTGATGCTCGGGCGCGGCCCAATCCGCAAAAGTCTGGCGATCCGTCCGGAACCAGAAAATCTTGCCATGGGCCTTGGAGATCGGCCCCTCGACCGCGACGCGTTTTCGGATGTCTTTCAGCAGGCTGTCCACGCCATCTGTCTTGGCACCATCCACAACGACGACTCCTGTGGCGCGACAGCACGCCTGATACACCATCGAGCGGGCCAGCGCCTTGGCACGGGGCAGGAACACAATGGCGTCCTGACAGGGCTCATCCGTTTCAGGAATGACCGAGAACCCCTGGTTGGCAAAGTGATCATGAAACGGCTTGAACGGCTGCACCACCTGCGTCTCGCGGGGCAAGGCAGACAGGTCACTGCTTGCGGTCGGTCCAAGCACCGTCAGCGGTTGCGACAGCGAAAGGCCGCTATGCAGGGCGAGATCGAGACGAGGAGACATGAACGACTTCGAAAGAGCAGCGCGGGCTTACTCTTCCCGCTCCATGGTGCATTGCAGAGGGTGCTGATGCCGACGGGCAAAATCCATGACCTGACCTACTTTGGTCTCGGCGATCTCGTGGCTGAACACACCCACGACCGCGACGCCTTTTTTGTGGACGGTCAACATGATCTCGAACGCTTGTGCGTGGGTCATGCTGAAGAAGCGCTCCAGTACATGCACCACGAACTCCATTGGGGTGTAGTCGTCATTCAGCAGCAGAACCTTGTACAGTGGCGGGCGCTTGGTCTTTGGGCGCGTCTGCACCAGGACTGACGAGTCTGGGTCGTCGTCGTCCGGTTTGTCAGACATGATCCATTGGTGTTCAAGCATTGCGTTCTACTGTCCGATTCAGGCTTCGGTTTATCTGTGCGCTTATATAACGTCGTACTGGCCAGAGAAAAGAGCCAGCAGGACGTATTCGACATGGGTCAAAACCTTACCACAATCGGCTTCGATGCGGATGATACTTTGTGGCACAACGAGCGTTTTTTTCAGCTCACACAGGCTCATTTCACCGATTTGCTGGCCGATCATGCCGAGAAGGATCATCTGTTGGAGCGCCTGCTGGCGGCTGAAAAGCGCAACATCCGTCACTACGGGTACGGAATCAAAGGCTTTACCCTGTCGATGATCGAAACCGCGATCGAGGTGACGAATGACCGGGTTCCGGCCTCGGTAATCCGCCAACTGGTCGAAGCCGGGCAAGAGATGCTGGCCCATCCGATCGAGCTGCTGCCCCATGCACGTGAGGCGATCGAGGGCGCGGCGGCGACTCATCAGGTGGTGCTGATCACCAAGGGCGACCTGATCGACCAGGAGCGGAAACTGGCGCAGTCCGGATTGGGAGAGCTGTTCGACGGGGTTGAAATCGTCTCTGAGAAGACACCACAGACCTATCTGCAGATTTTTAACCAGTACGAGGGCGGACCTGCGTCGGCCATGATGGTCGGCAATTCAATGCGATCCGATGTGGTGGCCCCAATTCAGGCTGGATGCTGGGGTGTGTATGTGCCGTACGGGCTGGTCTGGGAGGTCGAGCAGGCCGAAACGCCAGCCGAGAACCCCCGGTACCGCGAGTTGCTGGACCTGAGCCAGCTCTCGGACCTTGTTCAGCGGCTCGGCTGATGTTGCCGAATGGTCTCAGTTTCGAAAATTCGACGCAGAGCGGCGGCATTTTCCGGTCACATTCATGGATGTGGTGGGGCAGGGGACGTGCATGGCCATATGTTGTATGTCATCCAAAGGGTAACCAAACAGCGATTTGATGAGCTTTTGGTTTATTTCATTGGGTCCCTGTGTTAGCCTTTAAAGCAATAAAATAATTACAAGCTGACCGGGAAAACCCGGCGGCTCGAGGTAGACAGAGGCAAAGATCGTGCAGGTTCGGCGGACAGTTCCGGCCCGAATGGGCTTATTCCTTATAGCATTCTTGTGGCTGCTCTCCTTTGCGCCGTTGCAAGGGGTGGCCGCGCCCTATGCGGCAATGGTGATTGATGCACGAACCGGAGAGGTGCTGCACTCGCGCAACGCCGACACACGGTTGCATCCGGCTTCGCTGACCAAGATGATGACGCTCTACATCGCGTTCGAAGCGGTGCGGAACGGGGAAATCACGCTGGACACACCGGTGCGTATCACCACGAAAGCCGCGTCCGAGCCGCCATCGAAACTGGGTTTGCGCACAGGGCAGAAGATTGCCTTCCGATATCTGATTCGCGCTGCCGCAGTGAAGTCGGCCAATGATGCCGCCACCGCCATCGGTATCGCCATCAGCGGGTCCGAAGCCGCCTTTGCCCGCCGCATGACCCGCACCGCCAAGGCCATGGGGATGAGCCGCACCACGTTCAAGAACGCGCATGGTTTGACAGAATCGGGTCACCTGTCCACCGCACGGGACATGACCACACTGGGCCGTCACCTGCTGTATGATTACCCGCAGTACTACAACCTGTTCTCGCGGCAATCGACCAATGCCGGGATCAAGACGGTTCCGAACACGAACCGTCGCCTGCTGGCCGCCTATAAAGGCGCGGATGGGATCAAAACCGGTTACACCCGGGCTGCGGGCTTCAACCTTGTGGCTTCGGCCAAGCGCAAAGATGAACGGATCATCGCCACCGTGTTCGGCGGTAAATCCGGCGCATCGCGCAATGCCAAAGTGGCCGAGCTGCTGGACATGGGTTTCCGCCGCGCACCGTCGCGGGCACCGATCCGCAAACCGGCCCGTCCGGCCTATGCCGGGAATATCGGGTTGGACGCGACTGTCGCAGCTCTGACCGGAGCACCGAAAACCAGCCTGCGGCCGGTGCTACGTCCGGGGCCAGGTGCTGCCGTACAGGTGGCTGGCACCGTTGCCGCGACCGCTGCCAAGAACGGTGCGCGCATTCAGGACGGTATCGCCGCAGCCATTGCGGCTGCGGATGTTCAGGCTGCAACCGACGACACAACGCGGCCAGCCGCACGTCCGGAAAAACTGGTTCTGGCATCGACCGACCCGAACGTGCAGCCCGAGCCCGAACAGGAAATTGTGACCCGGCTGTCTACATCCGGCGGGCATTTGTGGGGCGTCAATGTGGGCCGCTATACCACCCGATACGAGGCGGAAAAGGTTTTGCTGAAAACCGCCCTGTCGGAAATGACCACTCTGGAAGGAACCCTGCGCAAGGTGAACCAAAGCTCGCGCGGGTTCGAGGCGACATTTCAGGGCATGACCCGCGAACAGGCTGATCTGGCCTGCCGCAGGCTTCAGGCCCGGAATGTCACATGTTTCATGATCGGGCCGTCATAAGATCCGACATATACTCTCCTGAATGGGTCTGGCTGCGAGGATACTCGCAGCCTCTTTTTTTGTCAGAACGCCTTAGTCGAACACGTGGCCGTGCTGATATTGCTCATCCTGCCCGGCAGCTGCGGTCAGAGCGGCCACGTTGTCCTTTGTAAAGAACCCGTCATAGTGATGGCAGCGCTCGATATACTCGGTGATCAGCAGAGTGTTTTTTGAGTGTTTCGAGAAAATCTGTTTCAGGTTAGGGTCGTCTTTGCATTCACCCACCACATGCGCCAGGAACGGCACGCCCTTGTCCTTGAGCGTATTGACAACGAAATCGACATTCTTTTCCCCGGCGTTGTGATCACCATCCTGAATCTCAACCGCCATGTGATGCAGGCGGCGACCAAAATTGCGGACAAAATCCTCGGTTGGCATGGGCAACTGTTCAAAGGAATTGACGAAGGAAGGCGTGTTGTTCGCCGTGAAGACCTTGGCGGGTGACTTCTTGTCATCATCCACATTGGCATTCCTGTTCACATTGGTCGACGAGTTCATGTCGAAGATGTTGTACGCCCCCCAGAAATAATAGGGCACCATGGTCAGGAACTCGAGGATCGCGTCCTCACGCTCACCGGCCAGAATGCGGGTGGCGAGGTGATCGATCCCCAGCATCAAAGGAGAGATTTTGCTGTCCGCCCCAAACGCGGCGGCCTGATCCAGTTGTGCCCGTTCCGCATTGCTCAGCAGCACGCGGTCCCCCAGCCCCAAACCGTCCGGGTCATTGAAGTCCAGCGTGGAATAACCCACCCGGTTGCAGGTAAAATCGGACGGGGTGGTGAAGCAGAACCCATCCTGCGTGTAGAATGGGTTCTCGGTATCGCCTTTGTACTCAAAGCGGATGTTTTGATCTTCGAGCGTCTTGCTGAGCGTTTTCAGGTCGGTCGCACCATAGATTTCTCCGACGTATCGGGTTTGTGGTGTGTTACGCGCCAGCGGGTACATCCGGTTGATGCGTGGGATGAAGTCCTCAAAGCTGGGGTTCAGCGGGGCCATCACGATCATGGCCGGGTAATCGGGATGCGAATGCAGGATTGAGAACTTGTGGGTCTGCCCCATATATGTGGCCGTGTGGCGATATGGGGTCATCACATACAGCTCAATCAGCGTATCGAACAGCGCGGTGGTTTCCACCTGCAGGACTATTGCCCGCATCGGCCCAACCTGATCGGCCACGCCCGAGCTGGTACGCCGTTCGTAGATCATCGGCAGGTACTCGTTGAAGAAGTCCGAGTTCTTCTTGTCCCCGCGGGGCTGATACGACATCAAATCGAAAGACATTGATAAACCTCCTTGCGCATACCCGGTGGCAGTCGGGCGTGGCCTTGCTTGGATTTCCAATAATCAGAACATGCACTTGCGGTCATGCTAGGGTCAGAAGTCCAAGCGGGCAACAGTAAGAAGGTGGGGCGATGGTCTTACGACCGCATGGTCATCGGGTGAATTTTGTCACCTCGACACCGCCTGCGATCAGGTTCTCGCGCACGGACCGAGCGATTTGCACTGCGGTAGGTCCATCGCCATGCAGGCAGATCGTATCGATCGAGGTTTCAAGCAGTTTGCCGGATTCGGTGATGATGGCGCCTTCGCGGACCATGTTCAGGATGCGCGGCCCGGCAAGCTCCGGGTCATGGATAACCGCGCCGGGCAGGCTGCGATCCACCAGAGTGCCGTCATCATTATAGGCGCGGTCGGCAAAAATCTCGCCGACCCATTTGCAGCCAATCTCACGCACAGCCTCTTCTTGTTTGGTGACGGCTAAAACCATGATGATGATATCCGGGTCCACGTCCAGCGCGCCCAGATAACAAGCCCGCGCCATGTCGATATCGACCGAGCACATATTGGCCAGCGCTCCGTGCAGTTTCAGGTGTCGGACTTTGGTGCCAACTGCCTTGGCCATCCCCATCGCCGCGCCCAGTTGATAACGCACCAGATTGCGCAAGCTGTCATGGGGCACCTTCATGTTGCGGCGACCAAACCCCTGCAGGTCGGGAAAGCCGGGATGCGCACCGATGCCCACTCCGTTCCGGGCCGCCAGAGTCATCGTCTTTGCCATCACATCCGGATCGCCCGCGTGAAAGCCGCAGGCTATATTGGCCGATGTGATGATCTTCAGCAGGCTGTCATCATCGCCCATTTTCCATGGGCCAAAGCTTTCTCCCATATCTGCATTCAGATCGACGCTGGGCATCGGCAACACTCCTTACTCGGTGGCAGAGACCATTCCGCCGATCAATTGGTAGGACAACAGATCCGGTATGTCATGTGGGTTAAGGACCAGAGGTTCGACCCGTGTCCGCAATCGTGACAGATCGGAAAGATAGGTTGCATGCAGGGCGACAGCTTCCTCCATCGTCACGAATTGGAACCGGACCTGCCCTCCCGGAGGGGTCTGCGCCGCACGGGGCAGGTCACAGGGCAGAACGGTGGCAATCCGGGGATAGCCTCCGGTGGTCTGACATTCGGGCAGAAGGATAAAGGGGTTGCCGGTGCCAGTCATCTGGATGTCACCGGGGGTGATCACCTCGGACAATATGTTCAGCTGACCTTGGGCAGCGAAACCCTCGCCATCGCTGTTTAGTTGCATACCCATCCGGTTCGCCCGTGCCCCGCGCCGAAACGCTGTCCGGGCAAAACGGTTCAGCGTGCTCTGCTCGAACAAGGGGGTTTGAAAGCTTGCAACTACACGCAGAGTGCCACCGGCGAACCGATCCTCCGGACGCAGCTTCATTCCAGCGCTGCCCGCATGCGGACCTGCCGGCAACATGTCACCCATCTGCACTGCGCGCCCGACCTTCGCGGTCAAATGGGCAGAGCGCGACCCCAGAAACTGGGGCGCATCAATCCCGCCTCCAACGTGCAGATAGCCATATGTTCCTTGTGTGACCGCACCGATGGTCAGCTTCTGCCCGGCCTGCAAAGCATAAGAGGCATTCCAGGCGATCGGCGTACCATCGATATTCGCCTGCATCGACGCACCGGACAGGGCAATGTTGACTGGCTCGGTGGCCTCGAACGATCCGCCCTTGCCTGCCATTTCCAATGCAGCGCTATCTGGGCTTTGGCCCAACAGCGCTGCGCCTTCATGAAGTGCCAACTGATCCGCCGCGCCAGACCGTGACAGACCCTGATCCAGATATCCCGTGCGCCCCTGATCCTGCACTGTGCAGGCGGGTCCGATCTGATGCACAAGCAGACTCATGCGGGGATCTCTGTGCAGGACGCGCCGCCCGCGCTATCGCGGGTCGCGCGGATGGCATCCAGTTCGTCCGGGCTAACCGGAATAAACTGCATCTCATCCCCGGGGCGCAGTGCAAAGCTCTGCTCGGCTTCGGGGCGGAAACACCGGAACGCGGTCTGACCTACATGCCGCCATCCGGTGGGGGTCGGCCCCGAAAACAGCACAAACTGGGAAATCGCCAGCACCAGGGCGCCCTCGGGTACCATCGGCGTCAGTTCCTTGAGGCGCGGAATGTTGAACTCCGGTCCCAGCGGGCCGAGATAGGGCTGACCAGGCGCGAAGCCTATGGTCAGCACGCGCACGCAGGTGTTGCCGAGGCGTTTGATGGCTTCGACGGATGACAGCCCCGCCGCGGCGGCGGCCTCATCCAGTTGCGGCGCAAGCTCGCCGCCATAAACGGTTGGCACCTTCCACAGACGACGCCCGGCCGGAAGCGATGCCTGATACCAATTCTGTCGCTCTAAAATCTGTTCCAGGCGCGCCTGAATTTCGGAGTGCGGCAATCGAATTGGATCAAACCGGATATAGGCCGAAGCAAGCGAGGCCGATGTCTCCGCCACACCATCCCAATTCAGAGAGTCGACAGCGTTGCGGAACGCGAGGGCGGCACGATTGGAGGGTTCCGAAATCGTATCTCCAAACGAAATCAGCACACCGTCCAGACCAACTGTTCGGATGCGTGGGAAAGGGGCTACCTGCTTGGGTGTCATCTCATAATGCGTTCGAACGTTTCTTTGCGGCGAGGTGATCTTATCCCGGGCCAATGCGCAAGCCCCGGGCTTGGACCCGAGCGGCTTTCTAAGTCTAAAATGCGAGTCGAGTCGGGAAAACTGGCCGAATTTTGGGCAACCGAGTCGGGCTGGCCTTGTGGGTGCGGAAGGCGGACTCACTATATATAGAGTGGGCGTGGACGCGGCCGGGTCATGGCTTTGTGGTGGATCACCGGCTTTGGGGTGTGTTGGCAGAGATCGCCCTGCCGGAGGTGCTCATAAATTATTGAAAATAAATAAAAAATAGTAAAATGGCAAAAAAATTGCGCAGGATGTGATTTTCTGCTTGCGGCTAGTGCTGGTTATACTTAGAACCCCCTTCACCGGCGCTGCTGAGGCGCTTGGGACGCACCGGTGAGACGGTGGGACGGGCCGGAGAGACGGTTGAGACGCTCAGGAGAGACTG
>NZ_JBQFTM010000006.1:0-232464 GCF_056538605.1 Ruegeria sp. BF7
TAAATTTATCCTGACTCTATAGAGCAACTGCTAATGCATCAAAGAAGCAATCAAACGGCGCCCCGGATAAACCCGCGACGAAACGTATTTAAGATGTAAAAGGAGTTTTGGGTTAAAAACCCCAAGTGTTTGCACATTTGTTGCGCAGTTGCATCATTCGCTTGCGGGCATAAAACAACCGTCAACCTCACGACAACTAAAAGTTGAAACGCGCTACACAATTCCGTCGCCCAAACCGCAGGGCAGCAGGTAGCCGGGCACAGGACTCCTGCGTCAAATAAAGGCACGGCGTCTTTACCTATCAGGTGCCCGGGCTGCGTATCGGATTTCGTATCAGATGAAGGTTAACCTCGATCACCCGAACATGCGGAAACCGGTAAATCCGTTTGCCTATTAAACGCCCGAAGAAGTTTTGAATTGTCCGGGGTTCTCGTCGGCGAGGACGAAAAAATTGACTGAACAGTAAAAAAATGCTGCCATCTCGCCACACAGGAGAGAGATATGACCAAAAGAACATTAACGCGCAGAGTGCTGCTTGCTGCGGTAGCGGCGGCATCAACGTTGTATTCCACTGGACTGGCGGCGGCAGAAACAGTCAAGGTGGCGGCGATTTACACGCTGCCTGTGGAACAGCAATGGATCAGCCGTATCCACAAGGCCCTGACTACCGCGGCCGAGCGGGGCGACATCGAATACGTGTTCTCGGAAAACGTAGCGAACACCGATTATGAACGCGTGATGCGCGAATATGCCGAACAAGGTGCACAGCTGATCGTGGGCGAGGTGTTCGGCCTGGAACGCGCCGCGCGCAAAGTGGCCAAGGATTATCCCGATACGGCCTTTCTGATGGGCTCGTCCTTTGGCCCGGTGGCGCCCAACTTTTCGGTTTTCGACAACTGGATTCACGAACCCTCGTACCTGACCGGCATGGTGGCCGGGGCGGCCACTGAATCGAACGTGATCGGCATGGTCGGCGGCTATGCCATCCCCGAGGTTAACCGGCTGATGAACGCGTTCATGGATGGCGCGCGCGAGGTGAACCCGGATGTCACATTCCTCGTGACCTTTATCGATAGCTGGTATGACCCGCCCAAGGCCAAGGAAAGTGCCATCGCGATGATGGATGCGGGGGCGGACATCATGTACGCGGAACGCTTTGGCGTTTCGGATGCAGCAGTTGAACGTGGCGTGAAGGCCGTGGGCAATGTCATCGACACATCGGGCGACTACCCTGGCACGATTATGGCCTCGGCCCTGTGGCACATGGAACCGACCATCGACAAGGCCATCGACAATGTCGCCAACGGTTCGTTCGAGGCTGCGGATTACGGCCAGTACAGCTTTATGGGCTATGGCGGCGGTTCGATGGTTCTGGATGAAGAGCTGGTTCCGCCTGAGGTGATTGAAGCTGTGAACGCGCGTCAGGCCGAGATTCTGGACGGGCTGTTCCGCGTGAACGTCAACGATGACCGCCCGGTCTCGGACAACTGATCGTATTCGGGCCGGTCCCTGCGCTGGCCCGCTTTCCCAATGACCACAGTTTTAAAGCTCAACGGGTTGAGCAAACATTTCGGCCCGGTAATCGCCAATGATGATGTCAGCCTGACCCTGAACCGGGGCGAGGTTCTGGCATTGCTGGGCGAAAATGGCGCGGGCAAAACCACGCTGATGAATATGCTGTTTGGGCATTATCTGCCCGATTCAGGCTCGATCGAAGTGGCGGACAAAACCGGTGCATTGCAGCCGCTGCCGCTGGGCCATCCGCAGGTGGCGCTGGCTGCGGGCGTGGGCATGGTGCACCAGCATTTCACGCTGGCCGAGAATATCTCGGCACTGGACAACATCACCTTGGGGGCTGAACCCCTGTTTGCCCTGCGTCGCAACCGGCGCGCAGCGCGGCGCAGGGTTGAAGAGATCATCGCCCAAAGCGGTCTGACCGCGCCCTTGGATACACAGGTTGGACGGCTGTCGGTGGGGGAGCGTCAGCGGGTTGAAATCCTCAAGGCGCTCTATCGGCAGGCGCGGATTCTGGTGTTGGACGAACCCACCGCCGTTCTGACCCCGCAAGAGGCCGACACGCTGTTCGAAAATATCCGTATGATGACAGCCGAGGGGCTGTCGGTCATCTTCATCAGCCACAAGCTGCGCGAGGTTCTGGCCTTTTCCGATCGCATCGCCGTTCTGCGCCATGGCCGGAAAGTGGGTGAGATGGCGACGTCCGAGGCCGATGAAAAATCCGTCGCCCGGATGATGGTTGGGGCGGATACACCGGAACTGGCGGGCGCTGCAATGGCGCCGGGCGCACCGGTCCTGTCCCTGTCGGGCGTGTCGGTCGCGGGCCGGTCCAAGCGCGATACGCTCAGCGGCGTTGATCTGACAGTGCACGCGCATGAAATCCTCGGGATCGCGGGGGTATCGGGCAACGGGCAGAGCGGGCTGGCCAATGTGATTTCAGGCCTGACACGCCCAAATCAGGGTCTAATACGGGTCAACGAAGTCAAAATCGACGCCCCCAGCCCTGCCGCGATGGTGCGGGCGGGCGTTGGTCGCATTCCGGAAGATCGCCATCACGAAGGCATCGTCGGCGCCATGAGCGTGGCTGAGAACATGATCATCGAACGTCTGGACGATGCAGGCGTGCAGTCGCGCGGCCTTCTGCGGCGCGAGGCCATTGCAGAAAACGCCGATCGTCTGACCAAAGCGTATGACGTACGCGGACCGGGCGTTGAAGCCCCTGCGCGGCTTCTGTCAGGCGGCAATATCCAGAAACTCATTCTGGCGCGCGTGTTTGACCGCGCGCCGAACCTGATCCTTGCCAACCAACCGACCCGCGGCCTGGACATGGGAGCGGCAGCAGAGGTTGGACGTCGCCTGCTTGAGGCGCGCGAACGGGGCGCGGGCGTGGTTTTGATCTCCGAGGACCTCGACGAAATTCTGGGCCTTGCCGATCGGATCGTTGTGATCCGCGATGGTGAATTGCACGAGGCCCCCAGCCGTGATCGCGAACAGATCGGGCTGATGATGGCAGGAGAACCGGCATGATCCGCATCGAACCAAGGCAATCCCAGTCGCGGGCCTTTACGCTGGGCGTTCCGATCCTGTCCGCTGTCATTGCTCTGGGCTTTGCTGCCATTCCCCTTCTGGCTGCCGGGGCCAACCCGATTGCAGCTTACGCCGAGATGTTTCGTGGCGTGTTTGGCTCTGTTTTTGCCTTTTCCGAGGTCCTCACCCGTGCCACGCCGCTGATCTTCACCGGTCTTGCCGCTGCTTTGGCGTTCCGCGCCAAGCTGTGGAATATCGGTGCCGAGGGGCAGCTCTATCTGGGTGCGATGGCTGCCGTTGCAATCGGCTCGGGGGTGTTGGATGTTTCGGGCATCCTGTTGCTACCCCTGATCGTCCTGCTTGGCGCGGCGGCAGGAGCAGCGGGGATGGTTGCGCCGACCTATCTGAAAACCCGCTTCGGCGCAGATGAGGTGGTGACCACGCTGTTGCTGAACTTCATCATCCTGATCTTTGTGCAGATGATGCTGGAAGGCCCGCTGCAGGACCCGATGAGCCTCGGCTGGCCGCAATCGGCCCCGGTTCTGGATCAGGGAATGCTGCCACCCTTGATGGATCGGATGCGGGTGCATTCCGGGCTGATTGTGGCTCTAATTCTGGCCGGATTGGCGCAATTCATGCTGGCACGCTCGGTTTGGGGGTTCCGGTTACGGGCAGTTGGTGAGAACGCCGCCGCTGCGCGCCATGCCGGGATCAACGTGAACCGCTCGCTGTTTGGCGTGGCCATCCTGTCGGGTGGACTGGCCGGCTTGGCCGGCGTCAGCGAGGTTGCGGGTTTGAAAGGTTATCTGACCGCCGATCTGTCGCCCGGCTTTGGTTACACCGGCATTGTGGTGGCGATGCTTGCGGGTCTGTCGCCGGTGGGCGTAGTGATCGCGGCGCTGTTCATTGCGTCCGTCTTCGTGGGCGCCGACAGCATGAGCCGCGCCATGGGCGTATCCTCTTTCCTGGCCGATCTGGTGGTGTCCGTTTCCCTGCTCTGCGTGCTGGTCGGTGGATTCTTTGCCCGCTACCGGATCGTTCGGGCCAGCGCCACGAGGGCGGCGTCATGATGGATATCGTCAACATCCTGCTGTCCGAGAGCTTCTGGGCCGCCTCCCTGCGCATCGCCACACCGCTGATCTTTGGTGTTCTGGGCGCGCTGATCTGCGAACGGGCGGGCGTGCTGAACCTCGGGATCGAGGGGATCTTCGTGGTCGGCGCCATGTGTGGCTGGATGGCGGTCTGGCTGGGCGCGGGCCTGTGGGGCGGGGTACTGGTTGCCGCTTTGGCCGGGGCGTTCTTTGGGCTGCTTCACGCGATCCTGACCGTGCCACTGGGGCTTTCCCAGCATGTCTCGGGGCTGGGGATCACGCTCTTTGCCACGTCGGTCAGTTACTACACCTATCGTACGGCGCTGCCGAACGTGTCATCTCCGCCCCGGATCGAACCGTTTCAACCCTTGGACCTGCCAGTGTTGTCCGAAATGCCTTTTTTAGGGTCTGTTTTATTCCAGCAAACGGCCCTGACATGGTTGGCGCTGCTGATGGTGGCAGTGGTCTGGTATGTGATGAACCGCACCGCTTTGGGCGTGGCGATCAAGGCCGTCGGAGACAACCCTGACAGCGTCGACGCACAGGGCTTGTCCGTCTACGGGTTGCGGATGGGGGCGATTGTCGCGGGCTCGTCCCTGATGGCGCTGGGTGGGGCCTTCCTGACCATGAGCGCCTTTGACGCCTTTTTCTTCGGCATGGTCAACGGGCGCGGCTGGGTCTGTATCGCTTTGGTGATCTTTGCCAGCTGGCGTCCGGGTAAAGCGTTGCTGGGCGCGTTGTTGTTTGGCGCCTTCGACGCGTTGCAGGTGCGTCTGCAGACCGAAATGGGCGCGCTGGTGCCCGGTCAGGTGTTCCTGATGGCGCCCTATATCCTGTCGATCATCGCGCTTGTCGTCGCTGCGCGGTCGGCGGATTATCCGCGTGCATTGCTCACCCCCTGGTTCAAAGGCCAACGATAGGAGCCTCCATGTTCGATCTGATCGTTAAGAATGCCACACTGCCCGATGGCCAGACCGGGGTGGATATCGCCTGTGCGGAGGGCAGGATCGCCGCCATCGAACCCGGGATCACCGCCGAAGCGGGTGAAGTGATCGACGCGGAAGGACAGCTGGTCTCGCCACCTTTTGTTGATCCGCATTTCCATATGGATGCGACCCTTTCGCTGGGTACGCCGCGGATGAACGTTTCGGGCACCCTGCTGGAAGGGATTGCGCTGTGGGGAGAGCTTAAGCCGATCCAGTCGGTCGATGACATCGTCGCCCGCGCGCTGCGCTATTGCGAATTGGCCGTGGCCAAAGGGATCGGTGCGATCCGCAGCCACGTGGACACCTGCGACGATGAGCTGAAGGGCGTGCAGGCCCTGTTGCAGGTGCGCGAACAGGTGAAGGGTTACCTTTGCCTGCAACTGGTCGCTTTTCCGCAGGACGGCGTGTTGCGTGATCCGACAGCGATGCAGAACACCATCCGCGCACTGGATATGGGAGTGGATGTGGTTGGCGGTATCCCGCATTTCGAACGCACCATGGCCGACGGGGCCGAATCCGTGCGTCTGCTGTGTGAAATCGCTGCAGAGAGGGGGCTGATGGTCGATATGCATTGCGACGAAAGCGATGACCCGCTGAGCCGCCACATCGAGACTTTGGCCTATGAAACCCAACGTTTGGGTCTGAATGGCAGGGTCGCAGGGTCGCATCTGACTTCTATGCATTCAATGGACAACTACTATGTCTCCAAGCTGATCCCGTTGATGGTCGAGGCCGGGGTGCACGCGATCCCGAACCCTTTGATCAACATCATGCTGCAGGGGCGTCACGACACCTACCCCAAACGCCGCGGCCAGACCCGTGTGCGCGAGTTGCGCGATGCCGGGATCACGGTGGGCTTTGGCTCGGATTGCGTCATGGACCCGTGGTATTCACTGGGTAAGGCCGACATGCTGGACGTGGCCTTCATGGGGTTGCATGTGGGACAATTGTCCAGCCGTGCCGACATGGCGTGGTGTTTCGATGCAGTCACCGAAAACTCGGCCCGGATTATGGGGTTGGAGGGGTATGGTGTGGCCAAGGGCTGTGTCGCCAATTTCGTGCTGCTGCAGGCGACCGACCGGATCGAGGCGATCCGGCTGCGCGCTCATCGGTTGGCCGTGGTGCGCAAAGGGCGCGTGATTGCACGATCAAATCCGGTCATATGTGACCTGAGTCTGCCCACGGGGCAAAAAACACTGGACGAGGCGCGGGTGCCGTTTGCCTGATTCTTGTCGCGCGCCCCGGGTTTCCCTTGGGTCGCCGGGTTTATGTTCAATCTATTGTTGCAACGATCAAAATGATCTGGATGATCGGTTGCACCACGGTCGCAAAAAGCGGCTGGCCGTCGCAATGACGGCGCTAACAAAAAAACCGGGGAGACCAAAATGATCCTAAGAAACCTAATGATTGCTGCCAGCGCCACCGCGTTGATGGCGGTGGGCGCGTCGGCTGATACCCTGCGCTGGGCGCGGGCGGGCGACTCGCTGACGCTGGACCCTCATGCGCAGAACGAAGGCCCGACGTCGGCGTTGGCGCACCAGATTATGGAAACGCTGGTGATGCGCGACCATTCCGGCGCGCTGGTACCGTCGCTGGCCACCGAATGGGCGCCGTCCGAAGAAAACCCGAATATCTGGGTGTTCAAGCTGCGCGAAGGCGTGACCTTCCATGACGGGGCCGAATTCGACAGCGAAGACGTTGTGTTCTCGCTGAACCGGGCGATGACGCCGGATTCCGATTACAAGGAACTTCTGGCCTCGGTGAAAGAGGTGCGCGCGCCGGACAAATACACCGTAGAGATCGAAACCGATGGCCCCAACCCGATCATGCCCAACAACCTGACCAACATGTTCATGATGGACAAGGGCTGGGCCGAGGCGAACAACGCCGTCAAGGTGCAGGACTATGAAGGTGGTGAAGACACATTCGCGGCAAAGAACGCCAACGGCACCGGTCCTTATAAGCTGGTCAGCCGCGAACCGGACGTGAAAACCGTTCTGGCCCTCAACGAAAACTACTGGGGCAAGGATGAGTTCCCGCTGGCCGTAACCGAGATCATCTATACCCCGATCCAGAACGCAGCGACCCGTGTCGCGGCCCTGCTGTCGGGTGAGGTTGATTTCATTCAGGACGTCCCCGTACAGGACCTTGAGCGCGTTGCCAGCGCCGACGGTCTGGACGTGCGCACAGCGCCGCAAAACCGGGTGATCTTTTTCGGTCTGAACATGGGTGACGCCGATCTGGCCAATGACAATGTCGACGGCAAGAACCCCCTGTCGGATGTCCGTGTGCGTCAGGCCATGTCCAAGGCGATCAACCGCGATGCGATCAAGCAGGTCGTGATGCGCGGCCAGTCGGCCCCGGCGGGTATGATTGCACCGCCCTTCGTTAATGGCTGGGATCAGGGCATGGACAGCTCCTCAACCACCGATATCGAGGGCGCCAAGGCCCTGATGGCCGAGGCCGGTTATCCAGACGGGTTCACAATCCAGCTGGATTGCCCGAATGACCGCTACATCAATGATGAGGCAATCTGTCAGGCCGCGGTCGGTATGCTGGCGCAGATTGGGATCACCGTGAATCTGGATGCCAAGCCCAAGGCGCAGCACTTCCCGCTGATCAACAACTTGGAAACCGACTTCTACATGCTGGGCTGGGGTGTTCCGACCTACGACTCGGAATACATCTTCAACTTCCTGGCGCATACCAAGGGTGAAAAATACGGTTCGTGGAACGGCACGCGCTACAGCAACCCGGAATTGGATGCCAGGATTCAAGGTCTGGCCTCGGAAACCAACCTGCCCGAGCGTGACAAGCAGATCGCTGAAATCTGGCAGGTTGTTCAGGACGAACAGCTGTACATCCCGATCCACCACCAAGTGCTGAACTGGGGGATGAAGTCCAACGTTGGTACCGTGGTCGAGCCGGAGGATTCGCCCAAGATCAAGTACTTCACTCTGAACTAAGCTATTCAGACCGGAAACTTGGCAGGGCGTGATCCTCACGCCCTGTCTTTTGCGTTATCCTTCAACACCGCCCCTTTGCGGCAGACACAGGGAGATTTCGCCATGATCCTCAGACACAGCGCCATCGGTCTGGCCATGCTTGCCGCCACCAGCGCGCAGGCGGTCGAGTTCACGTGGGCCTCGACCACCGATCCGCAGACGATGGATCCGCACGCAGTCAACTCGGCCCCGGTTCTGGGGTTTCTCAATAATGTCTACGAAGGGCTTGTGCGCCGCGACAAGGACATGCAGGTCGAACCAGCCCTGGCCATCAGTTGGGAGCCTATCGGCGATGGTGAAGGATGGCGGTTCAAACTGCGTGAGGGCGTGACTTTTCACGATGGCAGCACGTTCGATGCACAGGACGTGCTGTTCAGCTTTCAGCGCGCCTCGGGCGAGGCAGCCGACACCCGCAGCTGGTTTGCGCCGATCAGTGAGGTGATCGTGGTCGACGACTACACCGTTGATTTCATGACCACTGCCGCAAACCCTCTGTTCCCGTCCTCGATCGCCAACTGGATGATCATGGATCAGGGCTGGACCGAGGCCAATGACGCCGCCGTCCCCGACAAGGAAACCGGCAACCATGCGACGCTCAACGCCAATGGCACCGGCCCGTTCAAAGTCACCGCGCGAGAGCCGGGCCTGCGTACGGTGCTGGAACCGTTCGACGGCTGGTGGGGTGAGGTGGAACACAACATCACGAGCGCCGAATTCAACCCGATCCAGAACCCCGCCACCGCCGTTGCAGCGCTGTTGTCCGGCGATGTGGACATGATCAACCCGGTGCCCATTCAGGACGTGGCGCGCCTGCAGGGCAATGACGAGGTGAACGTCATTCAGGGCATCGAGGCGCGCGTGATCATGCTGGGTTTTGATCATCAGGCCGAAACACTGAAATATACCGACGACGCAGGCAAACCGAACCCGTTTCGCGACCCGCGTGTGCGTAAAGCGGTGGCGCAGGCGGTGAATGTCGATGCCATTCTGGCCACCATCATGCGGGGTAATGCCGAGGCGGCCACGCAACTGGTGAGTCCGGCCATGAGCGGCTATTCCGCAGCCAACGCCGACCGCCCCGCCTTTGACGTCGAAGCCGCCAAGGCCCTGCTGGCCGCGGCGGGTTTTGCCGATGGCTTCTCCTTCGGCCTGAAATGCCCAAATGACCGCTATCTGAATGACGAGGCCGTCTGTCAGGCCGTGGTCTCCATGCTGGCCCAGATCGGACTCACCGCGGAACTGGACGCCATGCCTGTCCGAAACTACTGGCCCGAGCTGCGCGAGGACAACTACGACATGTACCTGCTGGGCTGGAGCCCCGGCACCTTTGACGCCGAGCATCCGGTGCGATTTCTTGTGGCGACCCCCAATGAGGAAAAGAAGCTGGGCAGTTGGAACTTCGGCGGCTTTTCGAATGCGCGTGCCGACGAGTTGCTGCCGATGATCCAGTCGGAAATGGACGTGGGCAAACGGCAGGCCATGCTGGACGAGGTAGCTCAGATTGTTCAGGACGAACAGGTCTATGTGCCTCTGTATGTGCAGCCTCTGGTCTGGGGTACGCGCAGCAATGTTGATCTGACGCAGCGACCGGACGATTTCTTTCTGCTGCGTTGGGTGACGGTGAACTAACGGAACGTCGCGTCTTCCTGTTAGCGATACCTTGACCACCAGGTCAGAGGCGGCCTAGGAAGACCGATCAACGAGGGAAACGCATGTTCGCATATATCGTCCGAAGGATGTTCCAATCCGTGATCGTGCTGCTGGTCGTGGGTCTGGTGGCCTTTTCCATGTTCCGATTTGTCGGTGATCCGATCGACAACATGCTGGGGCAGGAACGCACGCAGGCGGACATAGATCGGCTGCGCACCGAGCTGGGTCTCGATCAGCCCTTTCCGGTTCAATACTTCAAGTTTTTGAAAGGCGCGGTGCAGGGCGATTTTGGCGTCTCGTACCGTCAGGGGCGTCCGGTCTCGACGATCCTGATCGAACGCGCCCCCGCCACGTTGGAACTGGCCTTTGTCTCGGGCTTTCTGGCCATCACCATGGGCATCGCGCTGGGCGTCTTTACGGCGATCCGAAGACAAGGCGTGGCCGCGAATATCATCATGACCGTGTCCCTTCTGGGGGTGTCACTGCCGACCTTCCTGATCGGGATATTGCTGATCTATGTCTTTTCGATTGAATTGGGCGTCCTGCCCAGTTTCGGCAGGGGCGAGACGGTGATGATCGGCAGCTGGTCCACCGGGTTCCTGACGGCCTCGGGGCTCAAGGCGCTGATTCTGCCAGCGATTACGCTGGGCCTGTATCAGATGACACTGATCATGCGGTTGGTGCGTTCGGAAATGTTGGAAGTGATGCGTGCAGACTATGTCCGTTTCGCCCGAGCGCGCGGGCTATCGGACCGGGTGATCAACTTTCGTCACGCGCTGAAGAACACGCTGGTGCCGGTGATCACCATCACTGGCCTGCAGTTGGGCTCGATCATCGCCTTCGCCATCATCACCGAGACGGTGTTCCAGTGGCCCGGCGTCGGCCTGCTGTTCATCAACGCAATCCAGTTCGTCGATATCCCTGTCATGGCCGCTTACCTGATGCTGATTTCGGTCATGTTCGTGTCGATCAACCTGATTGTCGATCTTCTCTACTATGCCATTGACCCGCGCCTGCGTGTCGACGCGAGGGCTACATGACCGATACGACCGAAACTCCGTCAACCGCGCCCAAATCGCGTTTCGCCAAATTCTGGGACAGCGATTTCGCGTGGTCGTTCCGGCATTCTCCGGTGGCAATCGTCGCCTCGGTCGTAGTGGTGATTCTTGTGCTCGCGGCCGTCTTCGCGCCGCTGATCGCACCCTATAACCCGTTCGATCCGGCGACGCTGAACCTGATGAACGGGTTCACGCCACCGGGTACACCGAACGCCTTCACGCAGGAGACCTTTCTGCTGGGTACCGACGATCAGGGGCGGGATGTGTTCTCGACCATTCTCTACGGGCTGCGTATATCGTTGTTCGTTGGGGCCTCGGCGGTGGTGCTGGCGATGGTCATCGGCGTGATCCTGGGGCTGATGGCGGCCTATTATGGCGGTTGGGTCGAGACCATCATCATGCGGATCGCCGATGTGCAGCTGACCTTCCCGGCCATTCTGGTGGCGATGTTGATTTTCGGCATCGCAAAGGGGGTGACACCGCCCGAGTACCGCAACGCGATGGCAATCTACGTGCTGATTGTCGCGATTGCCCTGTCGGACTGGGTGCAGTTTGCTCGCGTAGTGCGGGGCGCAGCACTGGTCGAGAAAAACAAGGAATATGTTCAGGCCGCCCGGCTGATTGGCCGCGGTTCGATCCCGATCATGTTCCGCCACATCCTGCCGAATGTCCTCAGTCCGGTTCTGGTGATCGCCACGATTTCCTTGGCGCTGGCGATCATTGCCGAGGCAACGCTGAGCTTTCTGGGTGTGGGCGCTCCGCCGACCCAGCCGTCGCTGGGTACGCTGATCCGCATCGGGCAGGGTTTCCTGTTTTCGGGTGAGTGGTGGATCCTGTTCTTCCCGGCCTGCACCCTTTTGGCGCTGGCCCTGTCTGTGAACCTGCTGGGCGACTGGCTGCGCGATGCGCTGAACCCCAAGCTGCGGTGACTTCATGAGCCTTCTGACGATCAATGACCTGACGGTCGAATTCCCGACCCGCCGCAAGCTGTTCACCGCCGTAGACCATGTGGATCTGTCGGTGGAGCCCGGTGAGATTCACGGCCTCGTTGGCGAATCCGGCGCGGGTAAATCCACGATCGGTGCCGCCATTATGGGGTTGCTGGACCGCCCCGGACGGATTGCCAGCGGCACCATCCGGCTGAGCGGCGATCAGATCAGCGGTCTGGACGCTGAGGCCATGCGCGGGCTGCGCGGCAAGAAGATCTCGATGATCTTTCAGGACCCGCTGACCTCGCTGAACCCTCTGTTTACCGTGCGCGAGCAATTGGTCGAAACCATTCAGGCCCATCTGGGTGGCTCGGACGCCGAGGCGAACAAGCGCGCCCGCGACCTGATCGATCGTGTCGGCATTCCCGATCCCGATACGCGGCTGGACCAGTACCCGCACCAGTTCTCTGGCGGGATGCGGCAGCGGGTGGTTATTGCGCTGGCGCTGTGTACCGAGCCGGACGTGATCATCGCGGATGAGCCGACAACGGCGCTGGATGTCTCGGTTCAGGCGCAGATTCTGGACCTGATCAAGGAACTGGCGCGCGAACGTCAGGTGGGCGTCATCCTGATCACCCATGATATGGGCGTGATCGCGGACACCACCGACAAGGTGACGGTGATGTATGCGGGCAAAGTGGTCGAATCCGGCCCGACCGCGCAGGTCATGGGTCGGCCCAGCCACGAATACACCAAATCACTGATCGCCGCTGTGCCGCGTCCGACGCTGAAGCTGCACCGCTTCCCGCAGATCAGCTATGGCGGGCGCGAGACCCGCTTTGCCATCGAGGATATGGCCCGCCACTGGCCGAAGGTGGATAATGACACCTCCAAACCGGTGTTCGAGATTCGCAACCTGACCAAGAAATTCCTGCAGCGCAAAGGCCTGATGCCGTGGGATCGCACCTATTTCACCGCTGTGGATGATGTCAGCTTTGACATTCGCGCGGGTGAGGTGTTCGGGGTCGTGGGCGAGTCCGGTTCGGGCAAATCCACTGTCGCCCGGATGATCGCGGGGCTTTACCCGGTCGATGGCGGCACCATCACGTTCGAGGGGCAGGTGGTCAGCGACCTGACCAACAAAGCCGCGCTGGATGCCTATCGCAAGAACATCCAGATGATCTTTCAGGACCCGTATTCGTCTCTGAACCCCCGGATGCGGGTCGACGACATTGTGGCCGAGCCAATCCGCCATCACCGGTTGATGGACGGGGCCGATATCAAGCGCCGTGTGGATGAACTGCTGGATCAGGTGGGGCTGGGCCATGAGGCTGGGCTGAAATATCCGCACGAATTCTCGGGCGGGCAGCGTCAGCGGATATCCATCGCCCGCGCGTTGGCGACACAGCCGCGTTTCCTTATCTGTGATGAACCCACCAGCGCATTGGATGTATCCATCCAGGCGCAGATCCTGAACATCCTGAAGGACCTGCAAGAGCATTTGGGGCTGACCCTGCTGTTCATCAGCCACGATCTGCCGGTGGTACGCCAGATGTGCGACCGGGTTGCGGTGATGAAGCAGGGTAAGGTGGTCGAGCTGCAAGATACCAACGCGTTGTTCGCCAACCCTCAGACCGATTATGCCAGCGAATTGCTGCGGCTGATGCCCAGACTGGACGATCTGTCGACCGAAGGGCTGAGCGCTGAAGTCTGATTTTCAGGCATATGGGCGTACATAAACATTAATTTCGTCAAGCATTGCAGACTCAAGCGGCTCTGCTGTGCTAGGTCTGACTCTGAAGTAAGGGGGCTTCAGAGGGGCGACATGTCTCAGGACTTGAGGGACTGGCTGGGCGCGCTTGGACTTTCTGAATACGCGCAAGCCTTTTTGGATAACAAAATTGATTTCGCAATTCTGCCCGATCTGACGGGCGAAGACCTGATCGAAATCGGAGTGACCGCTGTCGGAGACCGCCGCAGGCTACTGCGCGCGATTGCCCAGCTTGAGACGGTGGAAACCGTTCAGCCCTATGCGCCCGACACCCCGCCCGAGCCCGCCAAACGGCAGGTGACGGTGATGTTTGCCGACCTCACCGGCTTTACCCGCCTGACCAGCGAGTTGGATGCCGAGGACATGCACGCGCTGCTGAATGCGTTTTTCGCCAAGGTCGATCATGTGGTCGAGAAATTCGGCGGCCGGATCGACAAGCATATCGGCGACGCGGTCATGGCCGTTTTCGGCGCGCCGATCTCGCACACCAATGATACCGAACGCGCGGCGCGGGCGGCGTTGGAAATCCACGCGGTGCTGCCCAGCCTGAACCCGCCTCTCTCGTGCCATATCGGCATCGCCTCGGGTCAGGTGATCGCTAGCACAACCGGCAGCCAGGCACATACGGAATATACGGTAACCGGCGATGGCGTGAACCTGGCCTCGCGCATCACCGACATGGCCGTGCCGGGCGAAACCTTCGTGTCGCATGACATTCAGCGCGCGTTAGGGCCGCTATTTGTCGGTGAGTCTATGGGTGAGAAGGAGATCAAGGGTCTGAATGAGCCGGTTGAGCTGTGGCGGTTGGACCGGCTGGCGCGCAACATCCGCTCGCGCCGTCACCGCTTTGTCGGGCGCGAGCGCGAGATGTCACTGTTCTCGGCCACATTCGACCGCTGCCAGCAACACGGCAAGGGCGAGGTTCATATCGTTCTGGGCGAGCCGGGGATCGGCAAGACGCACCTGTCCGAACAGGTTGCCGAGATGGCCGCTGGCCTCAACTACTCGATCCACAACGGTGTCGTGATGGATTTCGGCACGCGCGAGGGGCACTCGGCCATTCAATCCGTTGCCCGCAGCATTCTGGGGCTTGAGGCTGGGGATGACGCCGCCACCTGCGCGGCGATGGCGCAGGATGCGGTGGTCAAGGGCTGGGTTTCGCCCTCAAACGCCACCCATCTGAGCGCGCTGTTGGAACTGGAGCAAGACCCCGGACTGGCCGAGGTCTATGCGGTGATGGATAACGCCACCCGATTGCGCGGGCGGCGGCAGGTGATCGACGAGTTGATTGCCGCGCGCAGCCGGGAAGCACCCATGCTGATCCAGATCGAGGATATCCACTGGGCCGGGCCCGATATTCTGACCGCCTGCGCCCATATCGCCGCCACCACGCGCGACTTACCCTGTGTGTTGCTGATGACCAGCCGCGTTGAGGGTGACCCGATCAACCGCGAATGGCAGATGAGCACGGACGGCGCACTGATCTCGAAACTGGAACTGGCACCGATGGGCGAGGATCAGGCCCGGCAACTGGTCGAGGAGTTCACCGGCATCGACCCCGAACTTCTGGACGCCTGTGTGCAGCGTGCCGGAGGTAATCCGCTGTTTCTGGAACAGCTCTTGCGCAACATCGACGTTTTGAAACGCGAATCCGTTCCCGGCAGCATTCAGGGCATCGTGCAGTCACGGCTGGATGCGCTGGACCGGTCCAGCCGGGCAGCGATTCAGGCGGCCTCGGTATTGGGGCAGCGGTTCTCGCCCGAGGTGCTGAACTTTATCTTGGGCGAAGGGCATCTGGACACCTCGACCCTGATCCGCTCGGCCCTGATCCGCGAGGCGGGGACCGATCTGATGTTTGCTCATGCGCTGATCCGGGACGGGTCATATGCGACTCTGGTCAAATCGGAACGCGCGCGGCTGCATCGTCAGGCTGCGAAATGGTTCGAGGATCGCGATGCCACCTTGCGGGCACAGCATCTGGACCGGGCGGGGGCGACCAACGCAGCGCAGGCCTATCTGGACGCCGCTGAGAACCTGATTCAGGCCTTCCAGTTCGACGATGCCAGCCCGCTGATCGAACGGGCGCTGGAACTGCCCGCTCCATCCGGGGTGCGGTTCGATCTGTTTTGCGCCCGGGGAGAGACGCACCGGTTGCAAGGTTTGTCGGATGACGCTCTGCGCGAATTCAAAGAGGCTGCAGATTTGGCCGAAACCGATGAACAGGTCAGCCGTGCCCATATCGGGCTGGCGCAGGCAGCGCGGCAGGCCAGCCTGTACACGGATGCCCTGCAAAGCCTCGATACGGCGGAAGAGGCGGCAGAACGGTGCGGGTCTGAGCGCGACATCGCTCAGATCAACTATGTGCGCGGCAATGTCTATTTCCCACTGGGCCGGGTCGAGGATGCGCTGCAAAGCAATGAAAAGGCTCTAACACTGGCCAGAAAGCTGGAATCGGCCCGGTTGGAGGTTGGTGCGCTCAGCGGGTTTGGCGATGCCAATTTCATGAACGCGACGATGCAGACGGCCGCCGGGTTCTATACCCAAGCGGTCGAGCGGGCGCGTGAGAAAGGGCTGGTGCGGGATCTGGCGGCGAACCTGCATAACCTCAGCGTAGCGCGCAGTTATACCGGTGATGTGGCGCAGGGTAAGCGGGACGCGCAGGAGGCTATCGAAGTTTCCCAGAAATACTTCGCCTTCGTGCCGGAATGCGTGGCGCAGACCTGCCTGGGCGTGGCGCACACTTTTCTGGGTGAACTGGATCAGGCGCTGGACACCTTTTCGGTGTCCGCTGAAATTGCCAGCCGCGTCGGGGCCAAACGGCTTGAGGCGCAGGCGTTGGAGCATCTGGCCCGAACGCAGGTTTACGAAGGGCAGTTGGAGGAAGCGCGCAAGACAGGAGCGCGCGCCGTGGAAATCGCCTTGGAACACGGTCGGAACTTTGTCGGGCCAAAGGCGCTGTCAGCACTGGCCATGGCAGAAACAGACCCTAACAAACAGGATCAGCACCTAAAACTGGGCGCTCAGATCATTGCTGAGGGCTGCGTGGGGCATAGCCATCTGCATTTCTACCCTGATGCCAGCGCTGTCATGCTGGCGCGGCAGGAATGGGACAGGGCCACGGAATACATCGAGGCTCTGGGTAAGTTCACCGCTGCCGAACCCCTGCCGATGGTCGATCTTTCGATTCAACACGCGCGGGTACTTGCCGCGTGCGGCGGCTGGGGCATTCCCATGAGCGCGCATGAAGATTTCGAGGCGCTGGGCGCACGGTTTACGGAGATGGGCATCACACAGTCCCTGGTTGGGCGGCTTGACCACGCATGAGAGGGTCTGGATGAGCATCGAAAAGAAGGTTTGGTGGATTTCCGGCGCCCTGACGTTTGGTCTGGCGGTGCTGCTGTTCAAATTTTTGGTCGCGCTAAACCATTTCGAAGGCGATCCAACGCAGCTGCCGGATCAGGCCTCGGTTGATGACTACCTGCAAAAACTGGGGAATGCGCCGGACTATCGCGTCAGAACCGGCATCTTCATCAAATCCTTCAGCTTTACCGGCGCCAGCGACGTGCATGTCAGCGGCTATATCTGGCAGCACTACGAAGATGGCACCCATGACGCAATCAAACCGCCCGAAGGCGAGGTGGGGTTCATCCTGCCCGAGGCCACCGATGCAGCGAATGGCCTGATCGAAGAGGTCTATCGCATGGACCAGGACGGGTCGGAACTGATTGGTTGGTATTTCGAACAGACGCTGCGGCAAAGCTTTGACTACACCAGCTACCCGTTCGACCACAAAACTGTCTGGGTCCGGTTCTGGCCCGGTGAGTTTGACGTAGATGTGGCTCTAATACCGGACTTTTCGGCCTATCCCGCCACTGGACCAGATGATATCTTTGGCATCGACAACCGCATCGTCATGGGCACGTGGGAGCGGGAGAACACCTATTTCGACTATCGCCTGTCCGATCTGGATACCACGTTGGGCATTGGCGATAACGAGTTTCAGACCAACCTGCCGGAACTGCACTATAACTTCGTTATCAAGCGCAATTTCGGCAATGCCTTCATCGTCCACATGATCCCCCTGATCGTGGTGACGATGCTGCTGTTCGGCGCGGTGATGACCGTCACCCGCCACCCCGATCTGGTGGAACGGCACGATTTCAGCACCTCCAGCGTGATTGGCACCTGTTCGGTCCTGTTCTTCGTGATCCTGCTGGCCCATGTACAACTGCGTGAGGGCTTTGCCGGGTCGCCGGTGATCTACATGGAATCGTTCTTTTTCCTGATGTATTTCCTGCTGTTGGCGGTCTCGATCAACACCTACCTTTTCGCGTCCGAGGCGGTGCCCTCGCTGCGGGTCATCCATTACAAGGACAACCTGATCCCAAAGGCCGCGTTCTGGCCCTTTGTCCTGCTGTGCATGGTGGCGATCACGGCCTACAACCTCAGCCTCAAGTCCGACCCGGAGGATGAGGCCGTGATCGAGCTGCAAAATTAGGTGGGTGGCTTATATCCCGGCTTGGGCGTTCCCGTTGCCATATCCAAGGTGTATTCCGCGACAATTCCGGATGTGCCCTGTTCCCATTGATCCAGATACTTGGTGGGCTGTGCGATCACATAGGTATAGGCGGGCTTTTTCACACCGTTGATCAGCACATTGATCCGCTTGCGCACATAGACATTCTCGGGCGAGTTGGGGCCGTGATAGCCTTCCAGCTTGTCCAGTTCTTTCATCCCGGAAGATGAGACGCGATAGACCTCGCCCATAACAGGTTTGCCGCGGCCCTTTTGATCGACCAGCGTGGCCATGCGGTGCAGGAAGCCGCAATTGGGATTGTCGCAATGCGGCTCGTGCGGAACGATCAGGGGCATCCGCTGCCGGGTCACCGCCTCGCCCACGAAATCATCCAGCACCTCGGTATGGGCATCGTGGTTCGGGAACCCCTTCTTGAGCGAGCCGTAAGTGAAGTAGAGATACGTCTTTTCCCGATCCTCGATCAGATCGCTTTCGTTTTCTTCCTCCAACTCGGTCAGGGTGTGGGTGTTGGCCCAATTGTCCAGCATCTCGACGATTTCTCCCGCCAGTTTGATGTCCTTGGTGTTGTTCGGGTTTTGCAGGAACTGAATACAGGAACTGGCATCGATGCCGTCGGCCCCCAGCAGGACTTCCACCATTTCGACCGAGTTGTTCATCACCGCCACATGCAGGCTGGTAAATCCGTGATCGTTGGTGGCGTTGACGTTGATGCCTCGGTCGATCAGCGACTGCGCGGCCTCAAGGTCCGGTTTGCCCAGATCAATGCCTTCATCGTTCAGCTCGCCTTCACCGCCCGCCGCGTAATGCAGCAGCGTGTCGCCATTGCTGTCATCGACGATGTCGATTCCGGCCATTCCGGTGTCGATGGCCTGGAACACCCGGCCCCATTGCGCGATATCATCCGAGGCGGCGGCCTCCTGTGCCCATTTGCAGATATTGTGTTCCTGATCGGCCAGTTCTTCGAAGGCTTCGTCCAGCACCTCCATTATCTGGTCCGGGGTGGCCATCATGCCGATCCCCATCATGCCGTTGGACAGGCGACCCTTGCGCGGGCCGACCAGATCAATGCCCAGATCGCGCAGCTTTTCCACGTTTCTCTGAGTGGTGACGTTGTTCCACATGTTCGTGTTGCAGGCAGGGCAGAGGATCGCCGGCTTGTTCCGGTACTGCCATGCCACAAAAACCGAGGTCAGCAGGTTATCGGCAATCCCGTTGGCGATCTTGCCCATCGTGTTGCAGGTCACCGGTGCCACGACCACGCAATCAGCCCAGTCGCACAGCGCCAGATGTGAGGCGCGCAGGGGCATACCGAACTCGATATAGCGGAAGTTCCATTCGTCATCATCGCGGTAATAGTCATTGTGGGTGATGCATTTCTCGATCCGTTCGGTGCCGAAATCACGAAAGAACTTCTCGGCCGAAACCGACGGGATCAGTTTCACGTTGTGCCCGGCTGCTGTGATCCGTTCCACCAGTTCCGGCACCTTGTCGGCTGCCGACGATCCGCAGGCGCATAGCAGCACGTTGCGCTTTTCTGTCGGTGCATCGGTCAAGCCGCCCTTGGGGTAGCCAAAGATGTTCTTGTCCAGACTGGGGGATTCATGGCGCAGCAGAACCGGCAGCCCGGCTTCGTGCACCCGTTCCTGCAAGTGACCTTTCAGGATCATGTCGACAATATCTGAGCGCCGACCCAGACATTCGCCCTGAAAGAACAGATACGGCGCCTTTTCCTTGCCCGTCAGCACGTTTAGCTGCCGCCGCATTTTCATCACGTTGGCCCCGTGGCCTTCGACATCGATCAGCTTGACGCTGGTGATGCCGATATTGGCCAGAATACTGCGCAGCATATAGGACCAGGGGTCTTCATCCGCAAAGAACAGAACGATCGGGTTGTTCGCCACGACACGGGCAACGTCGGTGGGGTCTTCGGGCGGCTCATGTTCCTCGATCACCAGCATCGCCGGATTTTTCAGGTCGCGCAGGCCGCGGAAGATGTGTCCGCGCGGCGCCTGCCAGACCTGCGAGGTTGCGGGGCTCATGTCCACCACGGTCACCAGGTCTTTTTCTTCGTCATAGGCGATGCAAAGGCACCAGAACTCTTCAAGCAATGCGGTTTCGCGATACACATTCTCGGGCGGGCGGATGACCTCGAACCCCAATACGCGGTTAAAGTCGATATTGATCATCAGGTGCCGGTCCTGTTCTTCGTTCAGGCTGCGCAGCTTGTCGCGGAACCAATCCTCGGGCGCTTTTTCCTCGCCGCCCTTACGGGTGGCATAACCGTGGAAGGTGCTGCCCAGATTCACGTCCGGTGACTGGCTGAGATAGCGCTGTGCCAGAGCGTGCATCTCTTTCGCGGTGGACACCCGGCTTAGCGCGTCCGTGAAATTGGTTTGCGTTGCGATCAGCAGCTTGTCTTCATCGACCTGCGCATCGCCCAAAATCGCAAGGCTTTCAGCCAGCACGCCCAGCGAGTTCATGTTCGGGCTGGCGCGCCGGAACAGATTTCGCCGCTTCTTGGGGTCCTTTGCCAGATACTGCGTGCTGTCGACATAGTTGCAGTCCTGCTGCAGCGTCTGAAGGTTGGTTTTTACCGCCTCGCGGGCTGAGAACCGCAGGATGCCCCGCGACCGCATAGAGGTTCCGTCACGGTCCGACATCCCGGCCCAGATGCGATCCACGGTGGTGACCCAAAGCTTGCCGTACTTTTCGGGGTGAACGTCCATCATGTGCACCAATCCGGTGCTGGGGTTGCACTTGGCGATGATGGCAAAATGCCCGCCCGGCAAATTTGGCTTGCCATGGGCAACGCCGACCTGGAAATTCGCCACCAGGATGTCGTTATCACCGCCCAGCCGGTTGGATTCATCAATCGCTTCCAACAAAAGCTCGACCGAGGTGGTGGCCTCATCCATGAAATAGGCCTGAACCTGTACCCTATCGCGCAGGCCCTGCGAGTGGATGAAGGTACAGGCGACGTCATATAGCTCGCCCAGCGAAATACCGTCATTCACCACGAATGAGGTCGGCAGGGCGCACTCGCGGAAGATGTCGTTGACTTCGCAGCTGAACCCCAGCGCCGACATGCTCAGCGCTGCCGCCGTGACGCTGCAGCAGTTGATCGGTTGTTGGAAATTCTGCAGATGCACGCTGACCAGATCGCCGAACAGTGTGGCGTAACAGGCCTCACGCACCTTGGTCGGTATTTCAAACCAGTGGTTGCTGGACAGGTAGGCCAACTTGGTGCCGGGTGTGGCCAGTGCCTCGAGGCTGACGGGAATGTCGAAAATCTCAAGATGCTCTTCGTAGAAATAGTCACCGGTATCGGCGGTGGCCAATATTGCCCCGTCCTGGCGCAGATGTACTTCGCCGCCAAGCACCACATACATGCCCTGCGAGGGCAGAACCGTTTCCTCAGCCACTTCGAAACACTCGAAATGTGATCGGATGGCGGTTGGTTCATCCGCGGGCAGAATTTCCTGTATCAGTGCCCATTCGGGTTCGGTTGGAGTGAAGGAAATGGTGTTTTCAATCGGATCCTTAGGCACGTCTGTTCCCCCCTGAACTTAGCCGTGAAACGCATAAAGGAACCAACGCTGTGTCTTGTGCCTACGTCAGGCTGCTGTGGTCATACGGAATCTCATGACCGGCCCGACGGGGCTTTCTGCGTTGGCCGGGCCACGCGGTCGCAGTAAATTTTGCGAACAAAATGGCCCAATTGGCTGTACCGTAGCTTATTTGGGTACAAAAATCACGGATGTTCCTGATTTGACTGCACGAATTAACAAAGACGAAACATCACCGTTTTTCTGAGCTTTGATGTCAGATTCTGACAACCCTGTCTTCACAGTGAGAAGCTATAGTGTCTGGTGAAAACAGGAACATGCGAATAGCTGTTCGCCATGTCACTTCCATGAGCAAGGTCGTCTGACATGTCTTCCTTCCCCCGCCCCGAACTCGGACAGCCCTACCTGCTGACGCTGAGGCCACCGACGATTTCTTATTCCGGGAAACAGGCGATGCTGCGCGATTGATGCAACTGGAACGGCGATTTTCGCGCCACTACAGTCGAACTGCGCGCCCGGCTTCTGAACCTTCAGGGTGACGGCAAAGAAGCCTATGATTGTGTGTCCGTGCAGGGATCTGGCTTCTTCGCGATCGCGGCGATGTTGACCTCGATGATCTCATTTAACGGCAAGGCGCTTGTTCTGGCCGACGACCTGGCGATCACCTTTGTGGTTGCGGCCTTCTTGCAGGCGCTGACCGAAGCGGAGAGCTTCCGGGTTGGCTGCGTCGGTCGCATGGATGCGGACGTGATGCACGCCGTGGTTGCCGCCTGGAAACAGGCGCTGGTCGAGATGAACGCCGCCAGCACCACGCCCCCGGTCGAGGCGGTTGCGTCGTGCATGACGCAGATCGCTTGAGGCAAAGTGACGAAAGTATCGTCATAATGACGTAACTTTCGGCATTTTCGTCAAGATACCCTCTGCAGATTGAACAGCCCGCGCCTCATACTTTCAATAAACGAAAGAGGAGGCGCGTTTTGAGCTGGAACATTTGTGTCATAGGGGCTGGCAAGATCGGGCAGATGATCGCCAGCCTGCTGCAATCATCATCCAACTATTCGGTCACCGTGGCGGACCGGGATCTGGCCGCTTTGTCGGGGCTCAACAAGCAGGGGATTGCGACCCGGCAGATTGATGTGGCGGATGAGGCGCAACTGGCGCAGGGTCTGGCCGGGTTCGATGCCGTGATTTCGGCGGCGCCGTTTTTTCTGACCCCAAAGATTGCCCAAGCTGCCAAGGCCGCAGGCGCGCATTACTTTGATCTGACCGAAGATGTTGCCGCGACCAACGCCGTGCGTGAACTAGCCGGGAACAGCGCCACCGCCTTCATGCCGCAATGTGGGCTGGCTCCGGGATTTGTCGGCGTCGCCGGGGCGGCACTGGCGTCGGAATTCGACGAACTGGACAGCCTGCACATGCGGGTCGGGGCCTTGCCGCTCTATCCGACCAATGCGTTGAAATACAATCTGACATGGTCCACCGACGGGCTGATCAACGAATATTGCAACCCCTGCGATGCCGTCGTGAATGGTGAGCGTGTGAAAACCGCGCCGCTGGAAGACTATGAGATGCTGGGCCACGACGGGGTGGAATACGAATGCTTCAACACCTCGGGTGGGCTGGGCACCTTGCCGGAAACGCTTGATGGCAAGGCGCGGGCTGTCTCTTATCGCTCGATCCGGTACCCGGGCCATTGCGATATCCTGAAACTGCTGCTCAAGGATCTGGGGCTGGAACGCCGCCGGGATCTGCTGAAGGACATTTTTGAAACGGCGCTGCCACGCACTGATCAGGATGTGGTTCTGGTCTATTGCACCGCCAAGGGCCTGATCGACGGCTCTCTTCGCGAGAAATCCCTGATCAACAAGAGCTTTGCCCGCACGATCAACGGACAGGTCTGGAGCGCCATTCAGGTCACCACCGCCGCAGGTGTTCTGGGCGTGGTCGATCTGATGCGGGCGGGGTCGCTGCCCAGCACAGGCTTCGTCCGGCAGGAACAGGTGAACCTGTCCGATTTCCTCAACACTGAATTTGGCCGGCTCTATCGCGCTGGCGACGTAACCGAACAGAACAAGGCGGCCTGAGATATGAAAGACATCGTTATGACTGCGCAAACCACCCTTGCCAATCTGGACCTGACCGAGGCTGAACTGACCGGCGGAACTCTCAAGGTGACCTCGCCCATCGACGGGTCGATTCTGGCCGAAGTGCATGAGACACAGACCGCCGAAATGGACACGGTGTTCGCCAATGCTAAAGCGGCGTTCAAAGCATGGCGCACGGTCCCGGCTCCCCGTCGGGGTGAGTTAATCCGCCTGCTGGGCGAAGAATTGCGGGCCGCCAAGGAGGATCTGGGTGCGCTGGTCAGTTGGGAGGCGGGCAAGATCACCTCGGAAGGGCTAGGCGAAGTGCAGGAGATGATCGACATCTGCGACTTTGCTGTCGGCCTGTCGCGGCAGCTATACGGCCTGACCATCGCCTCGGAACGTCCCGGCCACCGGATGATGGAGACCTGGCACCCGGCGGGTCCTGTCGGTGTGATCTCGGCCTTCAATTTCCCGGTTGCGGTCTGGTCGTGGAACGCGGCGATTGCGCTGGTTTGTGGGGACACGGTGATCTGGAAACCGTCTGAAAAGACCCCGCTGACCGCGATGGCCTGCCAGAAGATTTTCGAACGTGCGCTGGCCCGGTTTGGCGATGCGCCCAACCACCTGCTGCAAACCCTGATCGGCGGTGCCGCGCTGGGCGAGGCGCTGGTGGCCAGCGAGGATGTGCCGGTCATCTCGGCGACGGGCTCGACCCGCATGGGCCGCGCTGTCGCGCCCATCGTGGCGCAGCGGTTCGGCAAGTGCATTCTGGAGCTTGGCGGCAACAATGCGATGATTGTTGGCCCCTCGGCCGATCTGGAAATGGCGGTGCGGGCGATCGTGTTCTCGGCTGTGGGTACTGCCGGTCAGCGCTGCACCACGCTGCGGCGGCTGATCGTGCACAAATCGATCCGCGCCGAACTGGTGAGCCGTCTGAAAAAAGCCTATGCCGGTCTGCCCATCGGCAACCCTCTGGTCGAGGGCACACTCATCGGCCCGCTGGTGGACGAGGCTTCGGGCGCGGCGATGACCACCGCGTTGGAGGCTGCAAAGGCCGAAGGCGGCACCGTGTTCGGCGGCGACCGGGTGACCGAAGACGTGCCCAACGGCGTCTATATGCAACCCGCCATCGTCGAGATGCCCGGTCAGACGGCCACGGTGAAGACCGAGACCTTTGCCCCCATCCTCTACGTTATGGAGTATGATGACTTCGACGATGCCATCGAGATACAGAACGACGTGCCGCAGGGCCTGTCGTCCTGCGTGTTCACGCTGAACATGCGCGAGGCCGAGCAGTTTCTGACCGCGGCCGGGTCCGACTGTGGGATCGCCAATATCAATATTGGCCCCTCGGGTGCCGAGATCGGCGGCGCCTTTGGCGGTGAAAAGGAAACCGGCGGCGGGCGCGAAAGCGGTTCGGACGCTTGGAAAGCCTATATGCGGCGTCAGACCAACACCGTGAACTACTCGTCCGAACTGCCACTGGCACAAGGCGTCAAATTCGACATCTGATCGAAGGACTCGGCGGTGCAAGAAGGCCCCGCCGGGTCAATCCGCAAACAGGTAATCCAGCCGCATCACGGCCTGTGCCTTGTCTTGTGACACACCCAGAAACTCGGCCACGGCTGCCTCGTTTTCGGCGCGCGGGCTGGTTTCCCGGATACGCAAATACCCGTCAAACCCGGCCCCGCGGATCAGTTCGGATTCATAGCTGAGTGAATTGCGCAACGTTGGCACAAGCCGTGCGACCGTTTCAGTGGGGCTGTTTTCGCCAGCCAGTCCGACCCGGCGGGCGTGACCGATCAGGTAGTCGTCTGAATACTCACATTCGATTTCCAAAACATGTGTCTTGGCCTGATCGGCGCAGAAATCCTGAATGATATCCAGGTTGGCCGGGTCCACGCAGAATACCAGCTTGTCGGTGCCGAAATGGTCGAACAACATCCGCACCACCGCGCGTCGGTGTCGAGAACGTTTGAGCAGAGTCGTTTCGATTCCGCCCATATCAGGCAGCGGGGTGTTTTCCTCGTTGAACAGGTATTCGACGCAAGGAACATCCGTCTCAGAACTAATCTGATCGACCAGCCGCTTGGCAACATGCCATTTTTTGCAGGCAATCAGATAAATTTCGCGTTCGGGGCCCAACGTATTGCCGGCCTCCCAAAACCGCTGTCCGAACCGGCGGCCAACCCGCCCGCGCCCGGTCAGGAAACCAAAGAGGTTGCGACCTTCGTCCGAGATTTTGAACTCGATACCTTCGCTGGCGTAGAGCTTGCCCAAACGCTCTTTCAGCTCATGCGCCTCGGCGCTGATTTTGCGGGCGAACAGGTAGTCCTGACCAAGCAACATGTCATAGTGGTCGTTGTAGAAGGTCACCGGCATCCCATAATCCGAGAACATCAGGAAAGTGGGGGTTCGGTTTTCAATCTCTTCCTTCGGGATCAGGTGGCGGACGAGGGTCTGGAAAAAGGTTTCATCCGGGATCCAGGTGGTCGAGAAAAAGCGTTTCACATCCGGGCGCTGCTGCAGGAAGTCGAGGATCATCTCGACCGTGCGGCGGCGCAGACACCACCATTGGCTGCCGATCATGACCTGAATATCCGCCGGTATGTCGCGGGTCAGGCCAAAGCGTTTCTGCAAGTCGTATGAGGTGTAGAACCGTTTGCTCTGGGTGCGTTCGTTGAAGAAATGGCGATAGATCAGCCGGTCGTCCTTCATGCCGGTCTTGATCCAGTTGCTGGCAAAGAAATCGTGGCTTTCGACATAGTCCTTGTCGTTTTCGTCCAGAAACCAATGGGCATATTCGGCCGTTTTGATCGCCATGCAATCGCCGGACAACATGTAGAAATGCGTGGCGCGGGGAAAGGCGTCGACGGCGGCCTGAAGGGCATTCAGCGTTGCCTGAACCAAAGACCATTCGCCCCAACCACACTTGATGCGTTTTGTTGCGAAAGCAACGTTCGGATTGTCTTTAAGCGCGGCGCGGATACTGTCATAGGCCGCAGCGTTGGCCCGCGCATCAAAGTGAATGGCCATACAGTCCCCGGCGGCGGTCAATTGCTCGGCCTGTGCAATGATTGCCTCTGGGTCTTTGTGGCACAAAAGAATATAGGCAATCTTTGCCATATCGAATCTATGATATCCGTTTTAGGCTGTTTGTTCCCTGATACTGAGGATGGGCGATTGAATAAACAGAATATTTTTGGTTTTTTGGGTGCAAAAGCAGGCAAGTTTAACGAGTTCTGATCTTTTAAGGAGGCGCAGTAAATGGGTTTTCCCGGTACATGGATGACCGAAAGTGAAAGCATGGTGTACCGTGTTGTGCCGAAATGCGCCTGTTCGACCATCGGGCAGATCATGTATTATTCGGACCATGGCCGGTTCTTTGATGGCGATATCCACGACGCAAAGGACGGGATGCACAAATGGGCATTCGACCATAGCCAGAACCGAATCTCGGGCAATATACGCAACCACGCGTCCTATTCCTTTACTTGCGTGCGCAATCCCTACACGCGAATTCTAAGTTCGTTCTTTGACAAGATCTGCGGCATTCAGCGGAACGGAAAACGTTACCGGGGCAATCTGGTCCCGACGCTGATTTACAATTACGGGATCGAAGTGGGGGGCGATGACGGCAAGGGAGAGTTCGACCAAATCGCCAGCTTCCGTCGCTTTCTTCTGTTCGCGCGGGATACGATCCGCTGGCGTAGGCCGATGGATCCCGACATCCATTGGTCGGCGATGTCAGGGCATGTCTCGACCTTCATCGCAAATGGTGGGCGGTATGACCGGATATTCTGGACCGAGAAGTTCAACGATGGGATGCAGGGTGTTCTGGACAATCTCGAAACACCGCACGCGGTGAACCTGTCAGACATCCCTCGGTTCAATGAATCCGAAGGCCACGGACCAAAACGCGGCCACCCGGTTGAAGATTATTTCGACGATCTGTCGATGCATCTGATGTATGAAATCTACAAACAGGATTTCGACCTGTTCAAATACGATTTCGAAAACCCGTCGAACAAGATGCCGATTGGTGAAATTGACCTGGATGAGGTCCACGCCAAACTCGGCGACTGACGCTGCCTCAGAGCGCTCCCGCCCGTCGTCAATGTCTCTGATGAGACATCTCCTCTGGTTGGGCCCGGCGCCGCGCTTTGCGCGGCGCCGGGCCCAAGGCCGAACGTGGCATCGGCATAGCCGATGGTGCGCTTCGGGCGCGGGAGCCTTTTGAGGTTGGAAGGAACCGGCCCAATCAGGGGCCGGTTCTTATCGATCAGACCTGACGTACGGCTCCTTTGGCAGCGCTGGTGGTCAGCTTGGCATAGGCCTTGAGCGCCGTGGACACCTTGCGCTTGCGCGGCTCGGCTGGTTGCCAGCCTTTTTCGTCCTGCTCTTCCCGGCGCGCCGCCAGTTCTTCGTCGGACACGTCCAGATGGATTGAACGGTTGGGGATATCGATTTCGATCTTGTCACCCTGGCGCACCAGCCCGATCTCTCCGCCCTCGGCGGCCTCTGGTGATACGTGACCGATCGACAGACCCGAAGTGCCGCCCGAGAAACGGCCGTCTGTCAGCAGGGCGCAGGCTTTGCCCAGCCCTTTGGATTTCAGATACGAGGTCGGGTACAGCATCTCTTGCATTCCCGGGCCCCCACGCGGACCTTCGTATCGGATGACCACAACGTCACCCGCTTCGACTTTGCCGGTCAGGATGTCGTTCACCGCCTGATCCTGGCTTTCGCAGACATAGGCCGTGCCGGTGAAGGTCAGGCTGGCCGGATCGACGCCTGCGGTTTTCACGATGCAGCCGTCACGTGCGATATTGCCGAACAGAACCGCCAGACCGCCGTCCTGACTGAAGGCGTGCTCTTTGCTGCGGATCACGCCGCCCTCGCGGTCGGTGTCCAGTTCCTTGTACCGGTTGGACTGGCTGAACGCTTGCGTGGTGCGGACGCCGCCGGGGGCGGCCTTGAACAACTCCTGCGCCTTCGGGTTGTTGGCGACCTTGATGTCCCAATTGGCAATCGCCTCACCCATGGTGCCGGAATGAACGGTGCTGCAATCTTCGTGCAGCAGGCCTGCCCGGCCAAGCTCACCGAGGATCGAGAAGATGCCACCGGCACGGTGGACGTCCTCCATATGCACGTTCTCAGTATTGGGCGCGACCTTGCACAGGCACGGCACCTTGCGGCTGAGGCGATCCATGTCGGACATGGTGAAATGCACCTCGCCTTCATGCGCGATGGCCAGCAGGTGCAGCACCGTGTTGGTCGATCCACCCATGGCGATATCCAGGCTCATTGCGTTCTCGAACGCCTCGAACGTTGCGATTTCGCGCGGCAGAAAGCCCTTTTCATTCAGGTCATAGTGGCGCTTGGTGATCTCGACGATGCGGCGACCAGCCTCAAGGAACAGCTCTTTGCGGTCGGCATGAGTGGCCAGGGTCGAACCGTTGCCCGGCAGCGCCAGACCCAGCGCCTCGGCCAGACAGTTCATCGAGTTTGCCGTGAACATGCCCGAGCACGACCCACAGGTGGGGCAGGCGTTTTCTTCGATGTGCTGAACCTGCTCATCGGAGAACTTGTCATCAGCGGCGGCGACCATCGCGTCGACGAGGTCGATTTTCTTGACGTCCAGATCCTCGATGTCGATCTTTCCGGCCTCCATCGGCCCGCCCGAGACAAAGATTGCCGGGATGTTCAGGCGCATTGCCGCCATCAGCATACCCGGAGTGATCTTGTCGCAGTTCGAGATGCAGACCATCGCGTCGGCACAATGGGCGTTGACCATGTATTCAACCGAATCCGCGATCACCTCGCGCGAGGGCAGCGAGTACAGCATCCCGTCATGGCCCATGGCGATGCCGTCATCCACCGCGATGGTGTTGAATTCTTTGGCGACGCCGCCTGCGGCCTCAACTTCGCGCGCAACCATCTGGCCCAGATCCTTCAGGTGCACGTGGCCTGGAACGAACTGGGTGAACGAGTTGACGATGGCGATGATCGGCTTGCCGAAATCGCTCTCGGTCATGCCGGTGGCGCGCCACAGGCCACGGGCACCGGCCATGTTGCGGCCATGAGTGGAGGTTCTGGATCGGTACATTGGCATGATGCTGTTTCCCTTTTGCCCCGGTTGCGATATGCGGGATATGTGCGTTATAGCGCACGTACCACATGTGCGCTATAACGCACAAGGGGATTCGAAAGACGATTGATATGGCACCGGACGAAATAACGCTGAAACTACGGGATGTGCGGGCGGCCTCGGGGTTGAGCCTGTCCAAGGTGGCCGAAATGACCGGCGTCAGCAAAGCCATGCTGGGCCAGATCGAGCGCGGCGAATCCAGTCCGACCATCGCGACGCTGTGGAAAATTGCCAAAGGGTTCCAACTGCCCCTCAGCGCTCTGATCGGCCCGGCGGCGTTGCGCGATACAGCCACACCGGACGTGTTTCGAACTGTGACTTTTCCCGGCAGCATCGAGGTCAAGATCGTCTTTCCCTTTGATCCTGCTTTGCGGGCTGAAACCTTTCACGTCGACCTCGCGCCGAACCAGAGCCACGAATCCGCCGCCCACGCTACAGGCGTAACCGAAGAGGTCTTTGTCCTGAACGGCTCGCTTGAGATTCTGCGGGATGGTGAGTGGGTGCCGCTGCAGGCCGGGCAGGGCCTTCGGTTTGCTGCAGACCTGCCGCATGGTTACCGAGCAGGCGATCAGGGGGCCGCGTTTCTGAACATGCACCACTACGCACAGCTCGATGCGCTGGCCGCAATCGGCTGAAACTGAACCCGCTAAGTTCGAGGGCAATCCATGGCCAGTATTCTGAATCTCTAACCTTGGCGGATGCAGTAGGTTCATTCGGTGCATTGGTCGTTGTGTCTGCGTACTTTGCCACGCAGATGCGAATGATGAATTCCAATGATCTGGCTTTTCCGGTGCTGAATCTGGCGGGGTCGATCCTGATCGTACAGTTTTTCCGCCTCAGGCGCCTGCGTTAGACAGACAACACCCCATCCAGCCTTGAACCCAAATGCGAGCGCGTATAGGGAAAAACCAAGCGCGCTTTTGGGGAGGCTTTGATGCAGGACGATCCGAAAACCCTCGTTTCAACCGAATGGCTTGCCGCCCATCTCAAGGACCCTGACCTGCGGGTTCTTGACGGGTCATGGTACCTGCCGCAGCATGGGCGCGACGCCAAGGCTGAATATGACGCGGGCCATATTCCCGGTGCCCGTTTCTTTGATATCGATGATATCGCTGATCACCGGTCGGACCTGCCGCATATGGCACCGCCGGTCGAGAAATTCATGTCGCGTCTGCGGGCGATGGGCGTGGGAGATGGCCATCAGGTGGTGGTCTATGATGGCTCGGGCCTGTCTTCGGCCGCGCGGGTGTGGTGGATGTTCCGCCTGATGGGGCAGGACAACATTGCCGTGCTCGACGGTGGATTCCCGAAATGGCAGGCCGAAGGGCGTGAAATCGAGGATCTGCCCCCCGTGATCCGTGATCGCCATATGACCGTGCGGGTTCAGAACCACCTTGTGCGTGATGTTACGCAGGTCTCTGCCGCCGCCAAGCTGGGCGATCATGAAATCATCGACGCCCGCGCGGCGGGCCGGTTCACCGGGACAGACCCTGAGCCGCGCGAAGGGCTGCGATCAGGTCGCATCCCCGGATCACGCAACGTGCCATTTGGTGCATTGCTGAACAAGAACCACACGATGAAGTCGCCCGACGAGTGCCGCGCCGTGTTCGAGGCCGCAGGTGTAGACCTGTCGAAACCGGCCATCACATCCTGTGGGTCGGGCGTGACCGCCGCCATCCTCAGCCTGGCGCTCGAGCGCTTGGGCAAGAAAGACCATTCGCTTTATGACGGCTCCTGGGCTGAATGGGGTGCCTTCCCGACCCTGCCCGTCGCAACCGGAGAGAACTGATGTTCGAGAACCTCAAACCGCAGCCCGCCGACAAGATTCTGGCGCTGATGCAGATGTACCGCGAAGACCCGCGCGATCAGAAGATCGACCTGGGTGTTGGCGTTTACAAGAATGCCGAGGGCATCACCCCGGTTATGCGCGCGGTCAAGGCCGCGGAAAAGCGCATCTGGGAAGAGCAGGAGACCAAGGCTTATACCGGTCTGGCCGGTGATCCCGCCTATGCCGATGCGATGATTGGCCTGATCCTTGATACGTCTGTGCCGCGCAGCAACATCGCCGCCGTGGCGACCCCGGGCGGCACCGGCGCCTGTCGGCAAGCGTTCGAGATGATCCGCATGGCCAACCCTTCGGCGCGTGTTTTCGTGTCGAACCCGACCTGGCCGAACCACCTGTCGATCCTGAACTATCTGGGCATGGAAACGGTCCAGTACCGTTACTTCGATGGCGAGACCCGTGGCGTTGATTTCGACGGCATGGTCGAGGACCTGAAAACCGCCAAGGCGGGCGACGTGGTTCTGCTGCACGGTTGCTGCCACAACCCCACCGGCGCCAACCTGAACATGGTGCAGTGGCAAGAGGTCGTGAACATCATCAACGAGCTTGGCCTCTTGGCGATGATCGACATTGCCTATCAGGGCTTTGGTGACGGTCTGGAGGAGGACGCGCAGGCGACCCGTCTGGTGGCCTCGTCGGTCAAGCGTTGCCTGATCGCGGCGTCCTGTTCGAAGAATTTCGGCGTTTACCGTGAACGCACCGGCCTGCTGATGGCGATCAGCGATGATGCGGCGCAAACGGCTCTGAATCAGGCGACTCTGGCGTTTCTGAACCGCCAGAACTACTCCTTCCCACCCGATCACGGCGCGCGGGTGGTGACCACGATCCTGACCGACGACGACCTGCGCGCCGATTGGGCCGCCGAGTTGGAAGAGGTCCGCCTGTCCATGCTGGGCCTGCGCCAGCAACTGGCCGACGAGCTGCAGCGCCTGAGCGGGTCTGACCGGTTTGGGTTCATCGCCCAGCACCGCGGCATGTTCTCGCGCCTGGGTGCTGCACCGGAACTGGTCGAACAACTGCGCAACGATCACGGCATCTACATGGTCGGCGACAGCCGCCTGAACATCGCCGGTCTGAACGCAATCACCGTGCCGATTCTGGCGAAGGCAATTGTCGACGTTGGCGTCTAAGCCACCCACCATAGAATGACAAAGGCCGCGCTGCACAGCGCGGCTTTTTTATTTCAGCGAAATCGGCCATTTTTGTCGGGCCACGTCCATATATTCGGGTCGCTGGAGATTGCATCGACAACCTGCAAAGCGCGCGCGTGTACTTGGTCGTTCCTCCAAGCTCATGTGTTCAGTTTCTATTCTAACAAGGTAGTTCACGACTTCTTCTTGGGGGATTCCTCTTCTGATTTGGCTAGCAGCTTGAACCAGATAGGAATCGTATTCGTCGGCGAAGGGCAAGCAATCCTCTTCGTTCCAATTCTCATCAGGACGCAAAAGACCAATAGGGTCCCAAAGCCTCCACCCTATGTCGCGTAGGCGGGAAAGTTTGATGCGAGGTTGCGGAGTCAGCTTCATCTTTGGTGCCGTAATAAAGTGATTTGCCCGACAATCTCACAACGATCTGACTAAGGTAAGCCGTTTCATGCAAGTTGTAACTACTTAAAGTAAAAAGAAAAAGCCGGGCGCGAACGCCCGGCCTTCGAGTGGTTAACTCAGGTTTTCAGCCCTTCGAGAACTCAGGATATGCTTCCATACCCAGTTCCGCCATGTCGAGGCCGTTGATCTCGTCTTCTTCGCTGACGCGGATGCCAACCGTCGTCTTCAGAATTGTCCACAGGACCAACGCACCAACAAATGTGAACACGCCATAAGCTACAATACCGGTCAGTTGGGTGATCAGGTTTGCCTCGCCGTAGAAAATCACGGCGATGGTGCCCCAGATGCCTGCGAACAGGTGAACCGGGATGGCACCGACAACGTCGTCGATTTTGAACTTGTCCAGCATCGGAACCGCGAAGACCACGATGATGCCGCCAACTGCACCGATCCACAGCGCTCCGAACAGGGTCGGGGCAAGCGGCTCTGCGGTGATCGAGACCAGACCGGCCAGCGCGCCGTTCAGCACCATGGTCAGGTCAGGTTTCTTGTACAACACCTGCGTCATGATCAGGGCTGCGATAGCACCAGATGCGGCGGCCATGTTGGTGTTGGCGAAGATGCGGGACACGTCGGATATGTCACCCACGGTGCCCATCGCCAGTTGCGAGCCGCCGTTGAAGCCAAACCAGCCCAGCCAAAGGATGAATGTACCCAGAGTTGCCAGCGCCAGATTAGAGCCGGGCATCGGGTGAACTTTGCCGTCTTTGTACTTACCAATGCGGGGGCCAAGGATCAGGCAGCCCGCCAGAGCGGCCCAGCCGCCGACCGAATGCACAACGGTCGAACCGGCGAAGTCGGAAAAGCCCATGGCATCCAGCCAGCCGCCGCCCCATTTCCACGACCCCGAGATCGGGTAGAGGATACCAGTCAGCACGATGACGAAGACCAGGAAGGGCCACAGCTTTATGCGCTCGGCCACGGCACCGGACACGATGGACGCGGTTGCCGCCACAAAGACCAGCTGGAAGAAGAAGTCCGAACCGATAGACGCGTAATCTAACGCCGCGTCCGCGGGCGCAACACCCACGGCATCAAGCACGGTCGGGCCGCCAAGGGCAAAGAAACCATTGAAGTCGCCCGGGTACATCGTGTTGAAGCCGATCAGCCAGTACATGATCGCGGCAATCGAAAACAGCGCGATGTTCTTGATCATCTGCATGGCAACGTTCTTGGAACGCACCAGACCGCCCTCGAGCATGGCAAATCCTGCAGCCATGAAGAAGACAAGAAAGCCTGCCATCAGGAACAGCAGGGTGGTAAAAATATACTGGGTGTGCAGCGCAGCTTCGCCCTCGGCGGCCTCTTGCGCCAGACCCATCTGCGGCAGCACGACAAGCGCGGCGGCAGGGATGAGAGATTTCATCAGGTTCATGTGACTTCCTCGAATGTATGTGAGTGGCGACGCTTACAGCGCCTCTTCGTTCGTTTCCCCGGTCCGCACGCGCAGGGCCTGCTCGACATCGAGGACGAAAATCTTGCCGTCACCGATCTTGCCGGTTTTGGCGGTTTTGGTGATGGTTTCGACGATCTGGTCCGCCATCGTGGCGGGAACCACGATTTCCAGTTTGATCTTGGGTACGAAATTCACGGCGTATTCGGCGCCGCGATAGATTTCCGTGTGACCGGATTGCGAGCCGAAGCCCTTGATTTCGGTCACCATCATGCCGCGTACGCCTGCCTCGGTCAGTGCTTCGCGCACCTCCTCGAGCTTGAACGGCTTGATTGTCGCAATGATCAGTTTCACGTTCTTCCCCTCTGCTTCCCGGTCTGTCCGGTTTGTTTGCACCTGCAGAAAAAAGCGCACCTTCGCGTGGTAAGGAACGGTCCGGGTGATGAAGTGTTGGGGAAATTGGCGGCAAGTTGCACAATTTTTGCACATAAAACAGTGAATGATGAAAAAATAGGCAAATTAAGGAGGGCGGCTTCCTGAATTTCCGCCCTAAACTTCACCGGTGTGTCAGGGTATGGTGCGTCAAAATGATAACCGGGCAGAGTTTGAGCATGACTGAGTCCAGGCGCCGAAAGGCTCCGCTTGTCGCGGACAAGAGATACCCGTCGAAAGGGCGTAAGCCCACGGCGACCAAGCGGGCTGCGAAGCCCGCGGGAAAGAAGGCGACCGCGCGCAAGACGACGACCCGCAAGACCACCCGGAAGAAGACGCGCCGGAAATCCGGTGGCGGCGGTGGCGGCGGGTTTTTCCGTCGGCTGTTCCGCTGGATTTGGCGGTTGATCTGGGGGGTTACGTGGCGCGTGGGTGCTGTGGCCGCCCTGCTGCTGGCGCTGGCCGTTGGGGTTGTCTACACTTCGCTGCCTGATGTGGATGCTTTGCTGGATGGCCGGGCACGGGGCTCGGTCACGTTGCTGGACCGCGATGGCAAGGTCTTTGCCTGGCGCGGGGATCAGTTTGGCGGGGTGATCACCGCCGACACCGTCTCGCCGCATCTGAAAAACGCCGTGGTCGCGACCGAGGACAAACGATTCTATCGCCATTTCGGCGTCAGCCCGCGGGGTGTCGCCAGCGCGGTTCGAATCAACCTCAGCGAAGGGCGCGGGCCGTTGTCCGGCCATGGTGGCTCGACCATAACGCAACAAACCGCCAAGCTGTTGTGCCTGGGTGTGCCGTATGTGCCCAGCGAGTGGGAGTCCGAGGCCGCCTATGAGGCCGATTGCCGTCAGGGCTCGCTGTGGCGCAAGGCCAAGGAAGCGGTCTATGCGATGGCGATGGAGGTGAAATATTCCAAGGATGAAATCCTCACCATCTATCTGAACCGCGCCTTCCTTGGCGCCGGTGCCCGCGGATTCGAGGCCGCGAGCCAGCGGTATTTCGGCATTTCGGCTGCCGAGGTGAACCCGGCGCAGGCGGCGATGCTTGCCGGTTTGCTGGTGGCGCCCTCACGCTATGCGCCCACCAACAACCTGCAGCGCTCGCAGGATCGGGCGCAGCTAGTGATCGGGTTGATGGAGGCGCAGGGTTTTCTGACAACCGCGCAGGCCAGCAATGCACGCAACAATCCAGCGGAACTGTCCGAGGCCGCAGCAGCGCGGGCGGGCGGCTATTTCGCCGATTGGGTGATCACCGAACTACCCAGCTATTTTGGCACAGACACCACCGATGATGTGGTGATCCGCACCACACTGGACCAGCGGCTGCAGAAATCGGCCGAAGAGGCGCTGAAATACATCTTCCAGGAAAAGGTGCGAGAAGGCTCCAAGGCGCAGGCCGCGATTGTGGTGATGTCGGCGGATGGCGCCGTGCGGGCCATGGTCGGTGGACGCAAGACGCGGGTATCCGGCGCGTTCAACCGCGCCACGCAGGCATTGCGTCAGACCGGGTCTTCGTTCAAGCCGTTTGTTTATGCCACAGCGCTTGAACTTGGCTATTCACCGCTGGATACGGTCGTGGATGAACCCTATTGCGTCAACATCCCCGGATCAGGCCAGTGGTGCCCCAAGAACTATACCCACAAGTATTATGGTCGGGTGACGCTGGCGGATGCGCTGAAGAACTCTCTGAACATCCCGGCCGTGAAAGTGGCCGAGGTAGCCGGGCTGGACAATGTGCGTACCGTGGCCAGCGAGTTCGGCATCGAAAGCAACCTCGCCGAAGGTCCGGCGCTTGCACTGGGCGCATCGGAAAGCACTCTGATCGAGATGACCGGGGCCTATGCCGGTATCCTGAACGGCGGCTCGGCTGTGGAACCTTTCGGTCTGTCCGAACTGAAACTGCTGGGTGATAACACGCCCTTGATCCAGACCAGCACGGGCATTGGTGAGCGGGTGATCAACGATAAGGCCGCCAAGCAGCTGACATGGATGATGGAGCGCGTGGTGTCCGAAGGCACTGGCGGGCGCGCCAAGCTGCCCGGATGGCAGGTGGCAGGCAAGACCGGCACCACCCAGGCTGCACGGGACGCTTGGTTCATCGGCTTCACCGCAGACTACGTGGCGGGTGTCTGGATGGGTTATGACGACAACACGCCGCTGTCCGGTGTGACCGGCGGTGGATTGCCTGCGGAAATCTGGAAAGAAACCATGCTGCGTGTGACCGAAGGGATGACCCCCACGCCGCTGCCGATGTTGGCCCCCGATCCGCCCGTGCGGACGGCGCAGCCCCGGCAGCAGCGTCGCAAGCAACAGACCGGTCTGGACAGGGCCATCAACAACCTGCTGAACAATATCTTCGGCAACTGAGGTAAAAAAAAAGGCGGTGCATCATGCACCGCCTTTCTGTTGAAGCCTGAAACCGGATCAGAGGCTTTCGTCCAGCGCCGCCAGAATCGCGTCGCCCATTTCCGTGGTCGAGACCGGCTGAACGCCTTCATCGGCGAGCAGATCGCCGGTGCGGACACCATCGGCCAGAACTTTCTCGATCGCGGCTTCCAGACGGTCGGCCTCGGCGCCCTGGTCAAAGCTGTAACGCAGTGCCATGGCAAAGCTGAGGATACAGGCGATCGGATTGGCCTTGCCCTGACCCGCGATGTCCGGGGCCGAGCCGTGGACCGGTTCGTACATCGCCTTGGGGCGGCCATTGGCCATCGGCGCGCCCAGAGATGCCGATGGCAGCATGCCCAGCGAACCGGTCAGCATCGCGGCACAGTCCGACAAGATATCGCCGAACAGGTTGTCTGTGACGATGACGTCGAACTGCTTGGGTGCGCGCACCAACTGCATCGCGCCGTTGTCGGCATACATGTGGGTCACTTCAACCTCGGGGTACTCCTTGGCCACTCGGTCCACGACCTCGCGCCACAGGATACCGGCCTCCATCACGTTGGCCTTTTCCATCGAGCACAGCTTCTTGTTCCGGCGCATCGCCAGTTCAAAGGCCGAGCGCGCGGCGCGTTCGATCTCGGATTCGGTGTAGCGCTGGGTGTTGATGCCGACGCGTTCGTTGCCTTCTTCGAAAATACCGCGCGGCTCGCCGAAATAGACGCCCGAAGTCAGTTCGCGCACGATCATGAGGTCGAGGCCCGCGACGATGTCCTTTTTCAGCGACGAGAAATCGGCCAGCGCGTCAAAGCACTGCGCCGGTCGCAGGTTCGAATACAGGTCCATTTCCTTGCGCAGGCGCAGCAGACCGCGCTCAGGCTTCAGGCTGAAATCCAGATCGTCGTATTTTGGGCCGCCCACAGCACCCAGCAGAACCGCGTCGACCTCTTGCGCCTTGGCCATGGTTTCATCCGACAGCGGCTTGCCATGCGCGTCGTAGGCGGCACCGCCGACCAGATCCTCGCTCACGTCGAATTCCAGGCCGCGGTTCACACCGAACCAGTCGATTACGCGGCGCACTTCGGCCATGACTTCGGGGCCAATTCCGTCTCCGGGCAGGATGAGGAGCGAGGGTTTGGACATGAAGGATCTCCTTGCGTTTCGTCGCAATGGCCCTAGCGCCTGCGCCGCATCGGGTCAATGAGACGAACCGGTCTTTGTGTGCCGGAAATCTGGTTTCCGGGTCGAAACAACCGCAATTCGGTCAAAGTCCGGCCTTCAACCCCTCGGCCAGCAAGTCCCAGACGCGCCGGATTCGGGGCGTCTGGCGCATCGCTTGTGGTGCGGCCAGCCAGACGGGCAGCGGTTCAATCTCGACATCCAGATCCAGTACCTCGACGTCCGGATCAGCCTCGGCCACCTGAATCTGCGAAAACCCGATACCGCACCCGGCCCGGATCAGTTGCCAATAGGCGCTTTGCAGGTCGCATCTGGTGGCAAAACTGTTTTTGCTGGCGGGCCAGCCCCGTTGCTGCATCTTTTTGATAATCTGCTCGTTGGCGTCAAAGCCGACCAGATCGTGATTGAACAGGTCCTTGGGATTTTGGGGTCGCCCGGCCCGATCCAGATAGGCCCGGGAGGCGCAAAAGCACAGGTTCACATCCCCCAGATAGCGCGAAATGATGTCCATCTGCGCGGGGCGGTACATGCGTACTGCGATATCGGCTTCGCGATACAGCAGATTCTCGGTGGTGTCCGTGGCCACCAGTTCAAGCTGGATCGCCGGTTCCAAAGCGCGGATCTGCGCCAGAATCGGCGGCAGCAGGTGGTGCGAGGCAAAGACCGAAGCGGTGATGCGCACCGACCCCTCCAACTGCTGCGACTGACCCGCAGCTGCCAGGCTGAACGATGTCATGGCGCTATGCATCTGCTGCGCCATCGGCAACAGTTGCGTGCCCACCTCGCTGAGTTTCAGTCCGCGCGCGTGGCGGTCGAACAGGGACACACCCAGCTCATCCTCAAGAGCGTGGATCTGGCGTCCCAGCGTGGGCTGGCTGCGGTCCAGCTGCCGCGCCGCCGCCGACAGAGAGCCGGTTTCGGCCACCGCCAGAAAGCTTTGAATCAGGGACCAGTCGGCATGGGTGAGTGATTTGTCCATTCAAATATGAATACACGTTCTGCATTTCCCGGCAATTGCTCGTTTGATTTGAATTGGTAGTTTCGATTTGAAAGGAGCTTCTCATGACGCAAACCGCTCTTATCCTTGGTGCAACCGGCCGTTTTGGACGAAACGCCATGGCCGCCTTTCGAAACGCGGGGTGGGTCGTTCGCACCTTTGACCGCACAACCGACAGGCTGGGGCAGGCCGCGCAAGGCGCAGATGTGATCGTAAACGCCTGGAACCCGCCCTATCCGGATTGGCAGGCACAAGTGCCACAGCTGACCCGGCAGGTCATTTCGGTTGCGCGGGACACAGGAGCGACGGTCATCATCCCGGGCAATGTCTATGTCTTCGGGGCCGACCTGCCGGGGCCGTGGTCAGCGGGTACGCCACATCTGGCCCAAAACCCTCTGGGCCGGCTTCGGATCGAGATGGAGGAAGCCTATCGCGCGTCGTCCGTGCGCACAATCGTCCTGCGCTCGGGAGACTATCTTGACACATGTGCGTCAGGGAACTGGTTTGACCGGGTGATGACCAAATCCTTGTCGCGGGGGCGTTTCATCTATCCCGGAAATCCCAACATCGCCCATGCCTGGGCTTATTTGCCCGATCTTGCGCGTGCGGCGGTTGTCCTCGCCGAGATGCGCAAGAGACTGCCCCGTTTTTGCGATGTTCCTTACGAGGGGTATACGGTGACCGGTTCCGAAATGGCACAGGCACTGTCGCGGGTCACGGGTCGGCACGTTTCTGTACGCCGGATGAACTGGCTGCCGATCCAGCTAGCCCGTCCCGTCTGGCGGTTGGCGCCCCATCTGCTTGAGATGCGGTATCTTTGGAACACTCCGCACAGTCTTGAGGGTTTGTTTTTCCGAGAATTGGTCGGGGATTTTCCGCGTACGGACCTGGCCGATGCGCTCAAACAGGCGATTCCCGGTGCGTTGCGATCGGATGCGGTTCTGGTCCATGCCTCACCGCCGCTAGGGCGCGTTTATGTCAACCCAGACCAGCCGGTGCCTGCTGGCCTGACCAGCGGCAGCGCGCAAAGGCGAACCCGAAGCAGGCCAGAACACGCCCGCGCCTGTCACCTTCAGGTCGATTGAGGGCAGCACGTAATCCACCCGCATCTCTCCCACCGCTTTCCATTCTACGGTGGTCAGTTTGCCCGACACGTCAGTGGGGCGCGGGTCTTGCAGGCGGGGGTTCGCTAAAAGGGTCTGGATCGCTTCCCTTTGGCCTTCGCCCCGTTCGGGGTCCAGATTGGCGTCCCCGGCGATGACAAACGAGCCTTCAGGCTTGCGCCCCAGCTTACCGTCCAGTACCGCGGACCAGAGGCGAATTTCATCGCGGTTGCGCAGCCCGTTGCGGTCTTCGGGGCCGTCAAACACCGGCGGCGCGGCGTGAAAGGTCAACAGGTCCAGTGCGCCGATAGGCGTGTCCACCGGCACGATCCAATGAGCCACGGAGGACAGGCGCTGGATGCTCTGCGCCTCTTCCGAGGGGAAAGGGCCGTCGACCGTGACCGGCATCTGCGCGCCGGGCAGGTCGCGCCATAGCAAATCGGTGAACACCTGTGCGCTGTCGGAGTGAATCGGGTATCGCGACAGCACCGCAAGCCCGCCCTGTCCGGTGAACCGGCCCCAGCCCTGCGCGTCTGCCGGCCCATGGGCGCGGCCATCTCCGTTCAGGTCCAGCGGGGTTTCGAGCCCGGCATTGGGCTGCGCGGCAAAGTGATAAGGGTAGTCCAGCCCGGCGGCGCGCAAGTTTTCGGCCAGCGCGATCAGAGTCTCTGCGTTGAGGTCCCAGTCGATACCCTGCAGGGCGATGATATCCGGTTGCGCGGCCACCAGAACCTCAACCACCGCCTGCACCTGCGGATCACCGCGCCTTATGTCCCGCAACAGCAGGCCCGGTCCGTCGCGGCTGAGTTCCGTGTTGTAAGAGGCGATACGTACCGTCTGTGCCTGTGCCATCACCGGTAACAGCAGCAGCAGCAGGATTCGGATCATGCGGCCTGCGTGGACTCGGCGGTGGAATAGGCGCGGCGCTTTTCGACGATCAGATTGGCGATACGCAGAGTTGCCATACCGCGCATGATCATGCTGGCGGGCAGAAAGGCCCAGGCGCTCATGGTCCAGATCAGGGTCTGTGGGTTGCTCAGCGAGATTGGGCTGGCATAGTCAGTCAGCAACTTGATCAGAGCCGGGATCAGAAAGGGCAGCAGTACCCCGATCGAGATGTTCAGCCGTCCGTCCCGTTGCAGGCGGGTGACGACGTCCCCGCCCTTGGTCGGATCGAACAGCGGCAGGTTGGTCCAAACGTTGAAGGCGCCGTTGCCTGTCGGCCAGCCGCGCATTTTCACCGCGTAGGCAAAGCTGCCGATGGTCACCAGCGCGGCGACATAGGCCACACTGGCCGCGATGCGCACCAGCTCGATCAGCGGTGCACTGGCGTCTGCGGGCAGCATCAGAACCACCAGCCGGACCGGAGAATAGGGGAAGTCGACCACATTCGCGATGCCCAGTCCCAGTGAATAGAAAACTGTGGTCAGGCTGCTGGGCGCGTAGGCGTTCTTACAGATCAGCGTCAGGAACATGATCATCGACATCAGCCCGACAAACCGCAGTCGGTTCACCGGCGGCGCGTCGCGGAATTCGATAAAGCTGGGAAAGGCCGAGTTGTATTCGGCAAAGGTCAGAAAGAATGCGAGAATGGCGAGAAAGACGACAATCTCGGTCCCATTCGTTGACGATACGGGCAGGTACAACGCGGGGGTCAGCACCATCAGTGCGACCAATATTCCCCGAATCGCCGCCCCTGTTGTGCGCGCAATCACTATCCGAACCCTTTCAAACTGGATTAGTCGATTCTTCGCCGACTTCACTTCCAACTTGTGCCCGCCACTTTAAGTTGTGGCGGATGTCTTAAGTCACCAATGTTCAACTGGTGGGTGCCTGTCCCCGCCACATTGGCGATAAGCGACATTTCGCTCAAGCCAAGGCGCAGAAAACACGTGATTTCGGGCAAAATGATGGCGCAACTGGTGCGGGATTGCATCATTTTGGACGCAAATCCGACGTGTGTATCATTATGATACCTAGATGTTGTGGTCTTGTGACTTTCAACCCCAAGAATGCGAACGGGGCCGCCTTGGCGACCCCATAAAGTTGTGCATTCACAGATTCGTTTACAGAATCACACCCAGGGGCGCGCCTGGCTTGCATGATCCTCGAACTTGTCGATGTGATGATCTTTCTCCATCGTCAGGCCAATATCGTCCAGACCGTTCAGCAGGCAGTGCTTACGGTGCGGGTCGACATCGAATTCGATCACGACCCCATCCGAGGTGGTGATCTGCTGATCTTCCAGATGCACGGTCATGCGGGCGTTTTCACCCTTGTGTGCATCTTCCATCAGAATGGCGTGATGCTCCTCCCCGACCACGATGGGCAGGATGCCGTTCTTGAAGCAGTTGTTGAAGAAGATGTCGGCAAAGCTGGTTGAGATCACAACCTTGATGCCGAAATCCTTGATCGCCCATGGTGCGTGTTCCCGCGACGAGCCGCAGCCAAAGTTGTCGCCTGCGACCAGAATCTCGGTCTGGCGATAGGCGGGCTTGTTCAGGACGAACTCTTCGTTCTCCTGCCCGTCATCGTGATAGCGCATCTCGTCGAACAGCACGACGCCAAGGCCGGACCGTTTGATGGTCTTCAGGTGCACTTTGGGGATGATCATATCGGTGTCGATATTGATCAACGGCATTGGGGCGGCCACCCCGTGGACTTTTTCAAACTTTTCCATGTTCACACTCCTGCGGGAGAGGGCCGCGCCCATGCCCCGCGTTTAAGCTTCCTTCGTTTCGCCTTTGGGTGCTTTCCTGACAAAGAACGCCATGAAGACCAATCCGAACCCGTTGAACAGCATCTCGATGCCCAGGAAGATCCCCAGAATGCTCAGCAGCACCTGAGGGTCGCTTCCGACGTAGGTCCAGATGATCCCTGCGAGGATGATCGACAAGATGCCCGAGATCATCGTGGGCCAGAAAAACTGCGTTCCGCGCATCTGGAACGACAGAAAGACCCGCGCAATGCCGCCTGCCATGAACAGAATCAGCATCACCGTCGCAAGGGTCAGGGTTCCCTGCAGCGGGTGGTCCAGGAAGGACCAGCCCAGAAACAGCATCACCGCACCCATGATGAGTGACAGAATCTTGTTGCCAGTGCCTTCAACCGTGAAGCCACCCACAAGTTGCAGCGCGCCCGAAATCAGCAGCAACACGCCGGTTACCACTGTCACGGCGACAGACGCCACAACTGGCGCGCCCAGTACAAAGATACCGAACGCGATAGACAGAAGCCCCAGCAGGAGCCATTTGACCCAGTCACTCATGTTTTCAATCCCTCAAATATCTAGATATGAGGGGACCTTACATCAAATCCCGGACGTCTGTCAGCCGTCCTGTGATTGCCGCTGCGGCAGCCATTGCCGGGCTCAGCAGGTGGGTGCGTCCACCGCGGCCCTGACGGCCTTCGAAGTTGCGGTTCGAGGTCGCGGCACAGCGCTCGCCCGGTTGCAGCTGGTCGGGGTTCATCGCCAGACACATCGAACATCCCGCCAGACGCCATTCGAAACCGGCCGCTTTGAAGATGTCGGCCAGACCTTCTTCCTCGGCTTGGGCACGAACCAGTCCGGAACCCGGCACGACCATGGCGCGCAGACCGTCCTTGATCTTTTTGCCCTTCAGAATCTCGGCTGCGGCGCGCAGGTCCTCGATACGGCCATTGGTGCAGGACCCGATGAAGACGGTGTCGATTTCCACATCGCTCAGCTTTTGACCGGCTTCCAGACCCATGTATTCGATAGACCGGCGGGCTGCGTCAACCTTGCCGCCTTCGAAATCCTCGGGGTTCGGTACGGTTGCGGTGATCGGCAGCACGTCTTCGGGACTGGTGCCCCAGGTAACGACCGGCGCAATGTCTTCGCCGCGCAGGGTGATGACCTTGTCGAAATGTGCGTCTTCGTCGGTGAACAGCGTCTTCCACCAGTCCATCGCGGCTTCCCACTGGGCGCCTTTTGGTGCGTGCGGGCGGCCTTTGACATATTCAAAGGTGGTTTCGTCCGGCGCGATCAGGCCCGCGCGGGCGCCGCCTTCGATGGCCATGTTGCAGACGGTCATGCGGCCTTCCATCGAGAGGTCACGAATCGCTTCGCCGCAATACTCGATGACATAACCGGTGCCGCCGGCGGTACCGGTCTCACCGATCACAGCCAGCGTGATGTCTTTGGCAGTCACGCCCGGCTGCAGTTTGCCGGTGATCTCGACCTTCATGTTTTTGGATTTCTTCTGGATCAGCGTCTGCGTGGCCAGAACATGCTCGACCTCGGAGGTACCGATGCCGTGGGCCAATGCGCCGAATGCACCGTGAGTGGCAGTGTGGCTATCACCGCAGACCACGGTCATGCCCGGCAGGGTCCAGCCCTGTTCCGGGCCAACGATGTGGACGATGCCCTGACGGACGTCATGCACCGGGTAATAGTGAATGCCGAAATCCTTGGCGTTCTTGTCCAGCGCTTCGACCTGAATGCGTGATTCCGGGTTTTCGATCCCGTTCACACGATCCGGCGTGGTGGGAACGTTGTGATCCGGCACGGCGATGGTCTTTTCCGGTGCGCGCACCTTGCGGCCTGCCATACGCAGGCCCTCGAACGCCTGCGGGCTGGTCACTTCGTGCACCAGATGGCGGTCGATATACAGCAGGCAGGTGCCATCATCGGCTTCGTGCGCGACATGGGCGTCCCAGATCTTGTCATAGAGTGTTTTGGGGGACATCGGTCCTCTCCCGTATTTAATGAGAAATAGCTGGCGAGTGGCTGGACGACTTTATAGGCGCGCCAGAACCGTGCGGGCGGCCCCAAAGAACCGTTCACGCAGACGCGTGCGGTCTTGCAACGTAGGTGCTGGGGTCAGTGTGAGTCTCATGCGCACCAGATATATCGCGTCAGGCTGTCAATCAAGGTTCAATCCCCGGACAGGCTTGCATCGCGCGGAAACGCTGTCCAAGCTGGGGCCATGAACCAGGACCTGATCCCCAGCTCGCTGTCGGACCTCTATGATAACATGGTCGCGGGCTTTTCCGTGCAATACGAAAACCTTGTCGAGTTGATCGTAACGCCAGGCTGGCGCCAGCACCAGTTGGTCATCATTCTGGGCCTGTGGGCGCTGGCCTATGTCCTGAAACTGGCGACACAAGGCCGATGGGAGGCCTGGGCCCGCGCCCGCGAAGGTTGGCCGAAATGGCGACTGCGGATTCTGGTGCAGCTGATGCAGCGCCTGACGCTGGTCTATTTCGTGCTGCTGTCATGGGCCCTGTATTTGTTGATGCAGCAGATCACATGGCCCTCGCGCAGTTACATCATCGGGGTTGTGGCAACTTTGGCCCTGGCGTGGCTGGCCATTGCGCTGGTGGCGCGTTTGGTACGCAACCGGACGCTACGGCGCATCTTCAAATGGGCGATGTGGGTCTATGCAACGCTGGTTGCCCTGAATCTGACTGATGATGTGGCCGAATTTCTGGACGGGGTGGCGATTTCCATCGGTGATCTGCACATCTCGGCGCTAGGGATTCTCAAGGCGACCCTGCTGATCGGTATCCTGCTGACGCTCGCGCGGATCGGCACCCGCGCCGCCGAACGGGGGCTGAAGAGCAATGACGACATAACTCCGTCGATGCAGGTGCTGCTGGCCAAGGGCATTCAGGTACTTTTGTATGGCGCAGTCTTTCTGGCCGCCATCCGTACGCTGGGGTTCGACCTGACCGGCATTGCGCTGCTGTCCGGTGCAATCGGTGTGGGGATCGGGTTCGGTCTGCAAAAGGTGGTGTCGAACCTGATCTCGGGGATCATCATCCTGATGGACCGGTCGATCAAGCCGGGCGACGTGATCTCGCTGGGGGACACGTTCGGATGGATCAACGCGCTGGGCGCGCGTTATGTCTCGGTGGTCACGCGGGACGGGCGCGAATACCTGATCCCGAACGAGGACTTGATCACCAATCAGGTGGTGAACTGGTCGCATTCGGACAAGTTCGTGCGGCTGGATCTGGAGTTTGGCACCAGCTATGATGACGACCCGCATCTTGTGCGCGCAACGGCCATAAAAGCAGTTAAAACCGTGACCCGAGTGCTAAGCGGTGGCAGCCACGAACCGGTCTGTCACATCACCGGGTTTGGCGACAGCAGCGTGGACTACGTGCTGCGGTTCTGGATCAGCGATCCGACCAAGGGGCTGACCAATATACGCGGCAATGTCTACCTTGCGCTGTGGGACGCCTTTAAGGTGGAAAACATCTCGATCCCCTTCCCGCAGCGCGAGGTTCGGCTGTTGTCAGACAGCGCAGACACGCAACAGATCGCCAAGGAGTGACCACCCGTGCGCCCGGCCCGGCGGCCATTCATTGAAATGTTGCATTCCTCTTGTTACCTTATTAGTACCCCTGCGCCGGGGTTTGGCGGCGCGCAGCAAAGGAGGACTATGTCCTGTCTCTACATACCCAGGCGGGTTTGCCCGCCGATGACGGGGCCGGTTTAATGGCCCACTCTCAGTCAATCAGCGACAAGCTGCTTGAACGTATCCTTTCCTCACTTTCCGATGACAAGGCCGAAGACGTCGTACAGATCAACCTGCAGGGCAAATCCTCGGTTGCGGATCACATGGTGATTGCCTCGGGTCGCTCGACCCGTCAGGTCGCAGCCATGGCGGAAAAGCTGACGGATCGCATCAAGCAGGAATTCGGTTTCACTTCGAAGGTCGAAGGCAAGGATGCCGGCGACTGGGTGCTGATCGATACGGGCGACGTTATCGTCCATATCTTCCGCCCAGAAGTGCGTGAATTCTACCAGCTGGAAAAGATGTGGCTGCCTCAGGGTGGCAGCGCCTCGGCGAACTGAGGCGCCATCCCGGCCTGCATTAACAGGTCGGCGGCGAGAGAAATATGCGTATAAGCATTTGTGCGGTCGGGCGATTGCGTGCCGGACCGGAGAAGACCCTGCTTGACGACTATCTGACAAGATTTGACCGGACCGGCCGCAGCTTGGGCCTTGGTCCCGTGCGCGTGGTCGAGGTCGAAGACAAGAAAAACGCAGGCATGGGCGCCGAGGCCGCGTTGCTGCGCAAGGCGCTGCCCAAGGGTGCGGTGATCTGCACACTGGACGAGCGTGGGCGGGTGATGTCGTCACCCGATTTTGCTGAAAAACTGGGTGGTTGGCGTGACGCTGGGCGGCAAGAACTGGCGTTAGTTATAGGCGGCGCGGACGGAATAGACCCCAATCTGCGGACCGAGGCCGATTTTTCCATCTCATTCGGGTCGATGGTCTGGCCCCATATGCTGGTCCGTGTGATGCTGGCCGAGCAACTCTATCGGGCCGCAACCATCCTGTCGGGCGGTCCTTATCATCGGGTCTGACATGGCGCAGCTTCTGATCGTTTACCATTCGCGGACCGGCGGCGCCCGGCAAATGGCCGAAGCCGCCGCCGAGGCTGCGCGGGCTGAGGCCGAAACTGTTCTGAAATTCGCCGATCAGGCGGGGCCAGAGGATTTGCTGGCCGCTGACGGCTATCTTTTCTGCGCCCCCGAGAATCTGGCCGCGATATCGGGTCTGATGAAAGAGTTTTTCGACCGCAGCTACTATCCGGTACTCGGCCGGATCGAAGGGCGCCCCTATGCGCAGATGGTCTGCGCCGGGTCCGACGGAGAGAATGCGGCGCGACAGATGGCGCGAATTGCGACGGGCTGGCGGTTGAAAGAGGTGCAGCCGCCGCTGATCCTGTGCACCCACGCCCAGTCACCCGAGGCAATTCTGGCCCAAAAGACCATCCCCGATGATCAGCTTGATCACTGTCGCGAAATAGGAGCTGCCTTGGCCGCAGGGCTGAGCCTTGGCGTTTTCTGATCTTCAGTTCAGATCAACAACCGTGGTACCGTCGTTCCAGCCATCGACATTGCAGCGCGCCTGAACCTGCACTTGCTTAACCCCTTCTGGGATCACCACACCACTCAAAGAGCGGGTAAAAGGCTGCTCATTCTCATGCGGATGGTGAAGGACGCGCATCCCCAGTTCTTTGCCGTCCATGTCCAGCACGCGCCACCCGTCGGCGTAGTGGTCCCAACCGGTGTCCGGGTGCCGGATTGTCACGTCGAATCGCCAGGTATCGCCACTCTGACTGGCCGAAACATTCTCGATCACTGCAGGATCGGCGAAAGCGGGTGCTGCCAGAACGGCGCTGAGAATCAGGTATCGCATAAGGCGACCATACGGGGTGATGTGCGGCTGCGTCATCACGACTCCGTGTTAGGTGGCAAGGTCAGCAGAACTGACCGGGAATGGGATGCGAATTCGCGTCGATACAGAACGCCGAGAGTGATGACGGTCCCGAGGATCAGGGTAATAGGGCCTAAAATCCACGCCAGCGAGGCCAGCGCAAAATAGGTGCCGCGCAGGCCGCGATTGAAGCTGCGAGCAGCGGTGACGCAGATTTCCGCCGCTTGCGCCGCGCGCGGATAGGCATGCGAGTCTTCCGGATCGTTCGGAACGGCGGCCATAAGCACCGCGCAATAGCCAAACAGCCGATGCGCCCAGACATATTTCAGGAAAGCGTTGGCCAGAAACAAGATCACTACCAGAATCTTGATCTCCCACACCAGCGCCGGGGCGCTGCCGATGGCCAGATCGCTGGCCACGCCGGCCAACCGTTCGGTGTTACCCAGCAGGGCCAGCCCGCCGCCGATGGCAATCATCGTTGTGGACGCAAAGAACGTGCTGCCCTGCCGCATCGCCGCCACGATCTGAGCATCAAACATACGGGGCTGCCGCGTGACCATCTCGTGCATCCAGACGCGCCGGAAGTCATCCATAATCATCGTGACCGATTGTTTGTCTGGTGCGGTATGCTCGATCCGCCAGCCGATCCACTGCCACGCAACCAGCAACAGCAGCACGGCAGCATAGTCCAGTGATGAGAACAAAAGGGCGCGGTCGATCCATGTCATGTCGGTGACAGTAGGGTCAGAGATAGGAACTTGCCAGATGGATAAATTGGTAATATTATTTTACCAAACGGAGGATCAGCGATGGAAATGCCCTTGCCAAACCCCGAAATCCTGGCGCGCAAGCAGGCTGTTCTGACGCGCCTGTTGCGGGTGGTGTCTGCGGATGCCGTGATCCATGACCCGGCTGAGACCCGCGCTTATGAATGTGACGCGCTGACCGCTTATCGCTGTCCCCCGATGCTGGCGGTCTTGCCGTCGACCACGCAACAGGTCTCGGACGTGCTGCGTATCTGCCATGAAGAGGGCGTTCCAGTGGTGCCGCGCGGCTCGGGCACGTCGCTCGCCGGTGGGGCGTTGCCAACGGCCGATTGCGTCATTCTGGGCATTGCCCGGATGAATGAGGTGCTGGAGACCGATTATGACAACCGCTTTGTTCGGGTTCAGACCGGCCGCACCAACCTGAGCGTGACCGGTGCGGTCGAGGAAGAAGACTTTTTCTACGCGCCCGATCCGTCCTCGCAACTGGCATGCGCGATTGCGGGCAACATCGCGATGAACTCGGGCGGGGCGCATTGCCTGAAATACGGCGTGACCACCAACAACCTGCTGGGCGTGAAAATGGTGATGATGGATGGCAGCGTGGTCGAGATCGGCGGCGCACATCTGGACGCGGGCGGGCTGGACCTGCTGGGTGTCATCTGTGGGTCCGAGGGGCAGTTGGGCGTGGTGACCGAAGCCACGCTGCGCATCCTGCGCAAACCCGAGGGCGCACGGCCGGTGCTGATGGGGTTCGATGATAATGAGGTTGCGGGTCAATGCGTGTCCGACATCATCAAGTCGGGCATCCTGCCGGTGGCGATCGAGTTCATGGACACGCTCTGCATCAAGGCTTGTGAGAACTTTGCTCATGCGGGGTATCCGGATTGCCACGCGCTGTTGATTGTCGAGGTCGAAGGTTCCGAGGCCGAGATCGACCATCAACTGTCGAAAATCATCGAGATTGCCAAGCGCCACAACCCGGTGGAACTGCGCGAAAGCCAGTCGGCCGAGGAAAGCGCCAAAATCTGGCTTGGGCGGAAATCGGCCTTTGGTGCGATGGGCCAGATGAACGACTATATGTGTCTGGACGGCACAATCCCCGTGTCTTCGCTGCCCGAAGTCCTGCGCCGGATCGGAGAACTGAGCGGGGAATATGGTCTGCCTGTGGGCAACGTGTTCCACGCGGGAGACGGCAACATGCATCCGCTGATCCTGTTCGATGCCAACAAGCCCGGCGATCTGGAGAAGTGTGAGGCGTTCGGTGCCGATATCCTGAAACTCTGTGTCGATGTCGGCGGTTGTCTGACCGGCGAGCATGGCGTGGGCATCGAAAAGCGGGACTTGATGTCCCATCAATACGCGCCCGCGGACCTTGAGGCGCAGATGGCCGTCAAGGATGTGTTCGATCCCAAATGGCTGCTGAACCCCGCCAAGGTGTTCCCTCTGGATGTATCCGAATCCCGTCGGGAAGTGCGGGTGGCTGCAGAATAACAGGCTCTAACAAAGAAGTTTTGCGATGAAACCTGAGACAGAGGCCGAACTGGCCGAAATGGTGGCCGGGCTGACGGAGCCGGTGCGGATTGTCGGCGGCGGTACACGCGGGGTGGACGGACCGGAGGCGGTGCTTGAGACCTCGGGGCTGAGCGGGATTACCCTCTATGAGCCCGGAGCGCTGACGCTGGTGGCGCAAGCGGGCACGCCGGTGGCCGAGATCGAGGCCGCCCTGAAGGCAGAAGGGCAGCAACTTGCCTTTGAGCCAATGGACCATCGGGGATTGCTGGGCACCAGCGGGACACCGACCATTGGCGGCGTTGTGGCGGCCAATATCTCCGGCCCGCGCCGTATTCAGGCCGGGGCGTGCCGCGATTTCCTGTTGGGCGTACGCTATGTCGATGGCATGGGGCAGGTGATCAAGAATGGCGGCCGGGTGATGAAAAACGTGACCGGCTACGATCTGGTCAAGCTGATGGCCGGATCGTGGGGCACGCTTGGGGTTCTGACCGACGTGTCGCTGAAGGTGCTGCCCAAGCCCGAGGCCGTTGCGACCCTTGCTGTTCACGTTGCCGACGCCGGGGATGCGATTCTGACCCTGTCTGCCGCGCTGAAATCCCCGTTCGAGGTCAGCGGTGCCGCCTATGATCCACAAGACGGGCGGGCATTGTTGCGGGTCGAGGGGTTCTCGGATTCCGTGACCTACCGGACAGAAAAGTTGAAATCCACGCTGTCATTGTTTGGTGAGATCACCGAGATACCGGACTCAGCCGAGCTCTGGCAGGGTCTGCGCGACGTCAGGCCGTTTCACGGGCAAAAGGGTGATGTCTGGCGGATTTCGGTCAAACCAACCGATGCGCCTGATGTCGCAACCCGTCTTGAGGCGGACCAGACATTTTTCGACTGGGGCGGAGGTCTGATTTGGGCGCGGGTCCCCCATGGCACTGATCTGCGCGCCCGGTTGGGCGCATTCGAAGGCCACGCGACGCTGGTGCGGGCGGATGCAAAAACTGCCGAGGCCTTGGGTCGGTTTCAACCCGAGTCCGCTGAAATTCAGGCTCTAACGAGGGGATTGCGACAGCGTTTCGATCCCCGCACTATTTTCAATCCGGGTCTGATGGAGTAGGCGGATGCAGACGACATTCACGGAAAAGCAGCTGCAGGACCCGGCAATCCAGCGTTCGAACGAAATCCTGCGCAACTGCGTGCATTGCGGGTTCTGCACCGCCACCTGCCCGACCTATCAGGTGCTGGGCGATGAGTTGGACAGCCCGCGCGGACGTATCTACCTGATCAAGGATATGCTGGAAAACGAGCGTGTCCCGGACGAGAAAACGGTCAAGCATATCGACCGTTGCCTATCCTGTCTGGCCTGCATGACGACCTGTCCCTCGGGCGTGCATTACATGCATCTGGTCGACCATGCGCGGGAATATATCGAGGCCAATTACAAGCGCCCCTTCACCGATCGCGCCTTGCGCTGGGTGTTGGCGCAGGTTCTGCCCTATCCGATGCGATTCCGCTGGGCGCTGATCGGGGCCAAGCTGGGTCGCCCGTTTCGCTTCCTGATGCCGGATGCCCGGCTGCGGGCGATGCTGGAGATGGCGCCGAAACATATCCCGCCGGTCAGTCGCAACGACGACCCGCAGAGCTTCGCGCCCAAGGGGCCGCGTATCAAACGGGTGGCGCTGATGACGGGATGTGCGCAAAAGGCGCTGAACACCGATATCAACGACGCGACGATCCGCCTGCTGACGCGGCTGGGATGTGAGGTCGTGGTGGCCGAAGGCGCCGGGTGCTGTGGCGCGCTGACCCATCACATGGGGAAAGTGCAGGACAGTCACAAGGCGGCAGAGGCCAATATCAGAGCCTGGGTTGCCGAGATGGACAAAAGCGGTCTGGACGCGATCGTCATCAATACCTCGGGCTGCGGCACCACCGTCAAGGATTATGGGCATATGTTCCGCGATGGTCCTCTGGCCGAGGATGCGGTCCGGGTGTCGGGCATCGCGATGGATATCAGCGAGCTGCTGATGCAGCTGGATATGCCCAAAGGTGCCCGCAAGGACATGGTTGTCGCCTATCACGCGGCCTGTTCTCTGCAGCACGGGCAGAAGATCAAAACCCATCCCAAGGATCTGCTGAAAAGGGCCGGCTTTTCAGTGTTAGAGCCTGTTGACAGCCATCTGTGCTGCGGCAGCGCGGGAACATACAACCTGATGCAGCCTGAAATCTCTGGCCAGTTGAAGCAGCGCAAGGTCAGAACGCTCGAGGCGAAAAACCCCGATGTGATCGCCGCGGGTAATATCGGCTGCATGATGCAGATCGGATCGGGCACGGATGTTCCGGTTCTGCACACGGTTGAGCTGTTGGACTGGGCGACCGGAGGTCCCAAGCCGCAAGCCCTGCAAGCGGCCACCGTGCCAGAGGTCCCGATCCTCAGGTAAGCGCGGATGATGCAGCGGTGCATCAGGTTCCGGAGGAAACCGCGCCCGGCGCTACCGCCCTATTTTCGCCCCACCCGGGCCGTAGGAAGGTAAGCCAACAGCAACGCCGGAGAACCGCTTGCGAAACTGGATCAGGGCAATCGCGCTGGCATTGACACCGATGGCCGCCATGGCGCAGGACAGCGGGCTGAAAAGCCTGGACACCACCGATGCCGGGCGGGCGTGGATGGCTGTGGGCCGTCTGGACATCAGCGGTGCGGGCTTCTGCACCGGAACGCTGATTTCACCGACTTTGGTCCTGACCGCCGCCCATTGCCTGTTTGACAAGTCGACGGGCCGACGGATCGATCTGTCCGAAGTCGAGTTTCTGGCCGCGTGGCGTCTGGGTCGGGCCTCGGCCTACCGAGCGGCCCGGCAGGCGGTGATTCATCCGGAATACCGTTACAGCCACGAAACTCCGACAGCCCGGCTGGGCAATGACATCGCCCTGATCGAGCTATGGCAACCCATACGCAATACCACCGTGATTCCATTTGAAACTGGCGACCGGCCGCGCCGGGGCGCCGAGGTTGGCGTGGTGTCCTATGCGCGGGACCGGGCCGAGGCCCCGTCCCTGCAAGAGGTCTGCTCGGTCATGACCCGCCGGTCCGATGTGCTGGTGATGTCCTGCGATGTCGAGTTCGGCTCATCCGGCGCGCCGGTCTTTTCCTTCGAAGGCGACCGCCCACGCATCGTGTCGGTGGTGGCCGCCAAGGCAGAACTCAATGGTCAGCGGGTCTCGGTCGGCACCGCGGTCGAGGGATCGTTGCCGCTGTTGCAGGCTGAATTGTCGGCCGGTCGCGGATTTCTTGCCGCCACACCCAATGGCACGGGCAACAGGAACATAGGCGCGAGGTTCATCAAGCCATGACACGATACCTGCTGAGCGCCTTTTTGTGCCTGTCAGTCCTGTCGACCGCGTCCCATGCACAAAGCAGCAAGCGCGAACTGACTGACCGCGAGGACTTGTTTGGCTGGGAAGCCATCGGTCGGCTGGACATCGGCAAGCACGGATTCTGTACGGGCACGCTGATTGCGCAAGATCTGGTCCTGACGGCCGCCCATTGCGCGATCGACGAGGATACGGGCAAGACCTATGCCCCGGGCGAGGTGACATTCCGGGCCGGGCTGAGCTATGGCAAATCGCTGGCCGACCGCAAGGTTGTTCAGATCGTGGCGCATCCGGATTACCTCAACCACCCCGAACTTTCCGCTGCGGCCGTGCGAGCAGATGTCGCCCTGATGCGTTTGGAACAGCCTATTCCCTATACCGTGGCCGATCCATTTGTGCTCTACAACGGCGGCGTGGCAGGAAATGAGGTCAGTATTGCCTCATATGGGCGCGGCCGGTCCGAGGCGATCACGCGGGAACGGTCCTGTCAAATTCTGCAGCGGCGGCAGGGGCTGATCACGTTCAACTGTGACATTACCTTCGGGTCATCCGGTTCGGCGTTGCTGGCGCGAAAAGGTCCGCGCTGGCAAATTCTATCGGTTGTTTCCGCGGTTGGAACCGACGGGCGACAGAAGGTCGGTTTCGGGATGGAACTGACTGGAATCGTTTCGGAACTCAAGGCCGACATGCGCCGGGATGCGCCAAAACCCAAAGCCACGATCCGTCGGTTGCAGGTGGGATCGGGCAAGTCCAGTTCGGGCGCGAAATTCATCTCCTCCGGCGGGTCTTGAACTCGGTCAAAATGCTCCCCATGTGAACTGTACCGGGTCGCCACAAACGGGGCCCGGCATATTGAACCGCCCGTCCGAACGGAGGGCTAAACACAGATCGCTCAGACATGAGGATATGAAACATGCGTACGTTTGATTTTGCACCGCTGCACCGCGCCACCATTGGGTTCGACCAGATCGCCGACATGATGGACCGCGTTCTGACCAATGACGTGGCTCAGCCCAGCTATCCGCCATACAACATCGAAAAAACCGATGCCGACACCTATCGCATCTCGGTCGCTGTCGCCGGTTTTTCGGAAGATGACCTGTCGGTCGAAATGAAGGAAAACGCGCTGATCGTCGCCGGCAAAAAGGCCGCCGAAGACAAAGAGCGCAGCTACCTGCACCGCGGCATCGCCACCCGCGCGTTCGAGCGCCGCTTTGCGCTGGCTGATCACGTGCGCGTCACCGGCGCGAGCCATGAGAACGGTATGCTGAACATCGACCTGAAGCGCGAAGTGCCCGAGGCTCTGAAACCGCGCCGGATCGAGATTTCTTCGGCCAAGGCCATCGAAAAGGACGTGGTCGACGCCAAAGCCGTGAACTGAGGCCGTTGACCAACAGGCGACAGTCCCGCCTCTCTGGGCTGTCGCAGACTGCACGCCCCGCGCACCTCCAGGCGCGGGGCGTTGTTTATTGCGGCAGAAAGCGTCCGCTTTGCACAACAAAACTGACGTTTTAGATGCAAGAAAGATGTTGGCCTTTTTCTACGGCTCAGGTGCGCGTCCTACGCGGATTACACCTTCATCTGCATTTCGGACAAAATACTGCACCAGATTTCCGCTCGGACCAAACAGCAGTGCCTTATCTCCGAAAAGACCGGAACCGCCAAACCGGGCAGTGACGGTTTTTGTTTCAGGTCCGGGAATATCATTTGCCTCAGTACGCTGCCCGCCTGCTATGCAGCTGACGTAGGTGATCAGAGCCCTACCTGATGAGTCGATGGGGACATCCATTTTTGTCGGCGTTGCAAACGATTTGTCAAAACCGGGCCCGCGTACCGTGCAATTTGCGGCAATCTGTACGCCGTTGTCCTCAGCGCTGAAGGCAATCGCGCGTGTTTTGACTGCGGCTGGCGGTGACGCGACATCCAAAGGTTCTGTCTCAGGAGAAGTCGGACCCGTTGTAGTGTTGCATGCGGCCAGTGCAAGGCAGCCAAAAAGAAAGAGAGCGCGCATTAATTAATCCATTTCCAATGCTTTAGAGATGACTAATACGGTGTGATCCCAGAGTTCAAGGTCGATTTTGCCCATACTGGAAACCGTTCTGAAACCCAAAAAACCCCACGCAGTTCTTACGCGGGGTTTTTCGCACGAAAGGACAAAACTCAGTTCCCGGCTGTCACCGATCCGATCGACCAGAACATCGTCTCGCCCGAGGCATCGTCGACGCCGTCATTGTCGGTCATCACGAACGCCTCGCCCGAGGGCAGGATGGCCAGACCTTCGATCTTGTCCAGAACATAGCCTCCGGTTGAGGTCAGGTCGGGCAGCAGGTCGCGGACCTCTTGCTTACTGACCACCGGCAGTTCGCCACCCAGCGGGGCCGGGGTCATTTCCGATAGCGGGATGCGGTAGATTTTCTTGGTAACGGCGCGGTGGTCGTGCTGGTTGTCGCGCTCGATGACATAGACATGGTCCCCGAATGCCACGATTTCCGACAGACCAACCCAGCCTTTTTCTGGGTCTGCCTTGGGATAGTGCACGGCACCCCATTCCTTGGTCTCCAGATTGTAGGCCACCAGTTTCACGTGGTTCTTGGGGTCATCCTTCCATTCGCGCTGAACGGCTATCCAAAGGGTGTCGCCGACCTTGGTGATGCCTTCGAACCCAAAGCGTTTCTCAACCGCCATCAGTTCCGGCGGCAAGCCGATCTCGCCCTTGCGGTCCTTGATCAGGCCATCGGCCGAGACGTGGTAGATCGCGTGCGGGATGACGCGGTCTGTGCGACCTTCGGAGGCGACGTAGAAGCCACCCTTACCGTCCAGCGTGATGCCCTCAAGGTCCAGTTTCTGCGCCGGGTTACCGTCCTGACGGTGAATGCGGATCACATCCACGATGCGGGCGGGCTGCTGGCTGGGGTCGATCTTGAAGATCGAGGGCTGGAAGCCATAGAAGCTGTCGTTGACCGCGTAGATCATTCCGTCCTCATCCGCGACCAGACCGGACAGGGCACCCCATCCGATCAGCTCATCCGCGCCTGCGGAGGTCAGATGAGGATAGGTGGCGGGGGCGTCCTGATACTCGAAGATCGACACATGCGCGCGCGGGCCGCCATCCTCGATCAGGTCTTTCTCGTTGGCCGAAACCAGCAGGTTACGCTCGGGGATTGCCACATAACCTTCCGGGCCAACACCCGAGGGCAGCAGTTGTTTCAGCACCGGGTTCGCCGGATCAGTAGCGTCATAGACACCCACGATCGAGGCGCGCTCGGCCCCTACAAAGATCATCGGTGTGCCACCGAAGGTGGCTGCGGTCACGCTTTCGGGCTCGACCCCTTTGCTGTCCGAGCGTTTGTCGGGGTAGTGGCCGATCTGAATGATGGCCTTTTCGAAATCGGTGCCGTTTTCGTAAACAACGGTGCCGTCCTTGTGGAAGATCGTCCAACCACGCGAGCCGCCCTCATAGTCGCCTTCATTGGCGGTGGCGAAGTGGTTGTCGTCGATCCATTTCACCGCGTCCGGTTCACGCAGGCGGCCCGGCTGGCTTTCGGTGAAGATCAGCGCGCCGCGCTCATCGGTGGCGTCGATGCCCTCCAGATCCACGCTACCGGCCGAGAAATGGCTGAACACGTTGCCGTCTTTGTCGACGACCGCGATGTGGTTGTTTTCCTGCAGAGTGACGACAGTTTCGCCCAGACTATTGATATCCACGAACTCGGGTTCGGGGTCGGTTGGGGCAACGTCTGCCAGACCTGTAAGCGAGGCCATTTTCATACCTGCGCAATCCAGTGCGCCGTCTTTCAGCGGCACCAGAGCCAGCGACCCGGCGGGCAGCTGCGGGATTATGCCGTCGTTCAGGTCTTCGTCACGTTCATTCTCGATGGCGACGGCGACAAAGCTGCCATCCGGAGAGATGGCGACGCTGTCGGGCTGGCCGCCCAAGTCACAGGCCCCGGTTTCCGCCTTGCTCGCGATATCGGCAGAGATCAGCTTGCCCGACGGTGCGGTATAGCTTTCGGATGTATTGACACCCACAAAGGCCGTCGCGCCAAGGATCCCTACGGATGTCGGCTCACCACCCACGTCCATCGTACCCAAAGGTGCCGGGTTCGCAGGATTGGTGATATCGACCATGCCGATCACGCCCAGCGGGCTGTCGGTGTAGACCAGCGTCATTCCATCCGCAGTCGCAGCGATAATCTCGGGCGAGGTCTCACGGGTGGTATCGGCCCCTTCGGCCATGTTCTTGACGACCGGGAAGGACGCAATTCGGTTGAAGTTCATCTCTGCCGTGGCCTGACCGGCGGTCAAGGCAAGGGCAGATGTCAGGCAGACAAGGCGCAATGACATCGGTTGGTATCCCCTTCTTACTTGGATGCGAGAGGGATGACCGCCGTTGATTGCGCTTTTGTGACGGTTGTGATTCAGTTTGATGACAAGCGCATTAAGAATGGCCACCGCCCGAAAGCGGTGGCCGGATCGGATCAGACCGACATGCAGATGTATTTCATTTCCAGATAGTCTTCCATGCCGTGATGGCTGCCTTCGCGGCCCAGGCCGGACTGTTTGACGCCGCCGAACGGGCCAAGCTCGGTCGAGATAATACCGGTGTTCACGCCGACAATGCCGTATTCAAGCGCCTCGGCCACTTTGTAGACGCGGCTCAGGTCGTTAGCATAGAAGTACGACGCCAGACCAAAGATCGTGTCATTGGCCATGGCGATCACGTCATCTTCGTTTTCGAACTTAAACAGCGGTGCCAGTGGGCCAAAGGTCTCGTCCTGCGCAACCATCATGTCCTGAGTCACGCCGGTCACGATAGTCGGCTGGAAGAAGGTGCCGCCCAGATCATGTGGCAGCCCGCCGGTCAGAACCGCGCCGCCCTTTTCGGTGACGTCCTTGATGTGTTCCTCAACCTTGGCGACTGCATCGGCGTTGATCAACGGACCGGTGGTGGTACCGGAGGACAGGCCGTCGCCGACTTTCAACGCTTCGACCGCGGCTTTCAGCTTGGCTGCGAATGCGTCGTAGACACCCGCCTGTACGTAAATCCGGTTGGCGCAGACGCAAGTCTGGCCGTTGTTGCGGAACTTGCACAGCATCGCCCCTTCGACGGCGGCATCCAGATCGGCGTCGTCGAACACGATGAACGGCGCGTTTCCACCCAGCTCCATCGAGCACTTCATGACCTGATCGGCGGCTTGGCGCAGCAGGATGCGTCCCACCTCGGTCGATCCGGTGAAGGTCAGTTTGCGCACACCCGGGTTTTCGCAGAATTCCTTGCCGATCTCGCTGGCGCGCGACGACGGCACGACGTTGAACACACCCGCCGGGATGCCGGCCTTTTCGGCCAGAAGGCCAAGAACCAGCGCGGACAGCGGTGTTTCGGCCGCAGGGCGGGCAACAAAGGTACAACCTGCGGCCAGAGCAGGCCCAGCCTTTCGGGTGATCATCGCGTTGGGGAAGTTCCATGGCGTGATCGAGGCCGCCACGCCAATGGGCTGTTTCAGAACCGTTATCCGCTTGTCACGCTGATGGCCGGGGATGGTTTCGCCGTAAACGCGTTTGGCCTCTTCGCCGAAGAACTCGATGAAAGACGCGCCATAGCCGATCTCGCCAACAGCTTCGGCCAACGGTTTGCCCTGTTCGGCGGTCAGGATCTTGCCCAGATCCTCGGCGTTTTCCATCATCAGGTCGTACCAGCGGCGCAGGATCACGGCGCGTTCTTTGCCGGTCAGCTTGGCCCATTCCTTCTGCGCTGCTTCGGCCTGAGCAATGGCCCCGGCCACCTGCGCGCGGCTGACATCGGCGACCTCGGCCACCACATCACCGCGGGCGGGGTTGGTCACCGCAAAGGTACCATTGTCGCCATCCACCCACTGGCCGCCGATATAGGCTTTGGTCACCAGCAGATCGGGATTCTTCAGGATCGATTTCAGGTCGGTTGTTGCGTCCAGCATAGGTCAGCCTCCGGCAGGAATATTGTTCACGCGCACCCAATCAGGTGGGCTTCGGATTGTCTATGTCCACTGTGCCCCGCGGATCAATCCAGATTTGATCAAAAGGCCGGAATTGCAGATGTTCAACACATCGCAACCGGCGGCATCATGGCGCTATCTTTTTTGTGATGAGTTTGCCAAAGTCTGCATGATTTTTGGACCCGAGGGGATGTAAATGAGCATAACATTCCCTATCTTATTGGGTAAATGAACAAAAAAAGGGGATAGTGCAGATGTCGAACCACCAATTTGACGCCTTGATCGAAGAGACTCAGACCAAAGTCCGGGAAAGCCAGTCGCAGATTGAAAGCCTGACCAGCCGGATCGAGGCTGCGCGCGCCAAGATTGGCACGGCCGAGGCGGACATCGACATCGAAAATGCCACGCTCGAAGATGTACACGCCCATACCGAGGTGATGAACGCCAATATCGCCGAGCTGATCATGGGTCTGGACGACGTCACCAGCGCCTTTTCCAAGGATTTCGACGAAATGCGCTCGAAATCCGGGTGGGAGACGTTTGTGGGCATCTTCTCGAAGGGAAAATCCGAGTCGATGCGGCAGGAGCGGATGCGCACCGCCAATATCGACGATAAACTGCAGGACTTGATCGCCAAATCCGACGTGATCGTGAAGCTGCTGGAAGGCCAGCTGTCCGTGTTGGAAGAACAGCGCGTGAAAGTCGAGGACAACCTGACCGGCACGCTGGACGACCGCGAGGCCACCGTGGCCGAGCTGGAGGCTCTTCGCGCCGAGATTCAGGGCATGGACCCGACGATCATCACGCTGGAAAACAAGATCAGCGTCGAACAGGACGCCGCCGCGCGGACCCAGCTGGAAACCGAACTGGCCGAGCTGAACAAGCAGTATAACGCCAAGGTTCAGGAAGAGCAGGTCAAGCTGGCCAAAAGCCAGACGCTGGAGCGCTATATCGAAAAGGGCAAGACCTGGGTCGATTCACTGCAAAACCAGGCGGCAACGCAGATGGTGCTGATCAACAAGCTGCAGACAGACACCCAGCAGCGCGTGGTGCTGTATGACGCCCTGACCAAATCGTTGAAAACCGCCCAGCAGCAGGACGTGGCCCACCGCATCAACGAGATTGGCGTGCAGACGGACCAAGAGGCGCAAACCGCCATGGCCGCCATCGGCACAGCGACCAACCAGAAAATGGCCGACATGCTAGAGGCGCATGAGGATCACATGGTCTTTGCCCGCGACGTGCTGGAGAAAAAGGCCAAGGCGGACGAACGCTTTGCCCGCCGGTTCGCCTCGATTGTCGAGAAGCATGATAAGAATTTGTATGGTGGGTGAAACCTTAGTCCGAGCGCCACTAAAGATGCTTAGCGCGGCACTATGCGTCGCGCTCTTCGGAGCGCTTCTCATCTTATTCGGGTATCTGCTTCAATTGACTCCCGTGCACCTCGGCCCCGATTTGAGAATGACGTTGTTTATGGTCCCATTGATCTTCGCTCTCGGTCTTTTTGGAGTTTCAGCAATGTTGGCAATCTGGGGCGGGGTTTGGTTGGTATTCGACGTGTATCTTTCATTGATCGACAAACTAATTGGTCAACAAACTAAATGACTGACCCCACCCAAGACCATGTCGGCCTGACCGACACCTTCGCCTCGCGTCGCTATTTCCGTAAATTCGAGGTGATCACCGTTCATCTCCTGCGCGTGGCCGCGACGATGGAGGCGGAGGGCGCGATTTCGAAACAAGAGGTGCGGATCGTGTCGCGCTACCTCTCGGGGCTGCTCTACACCTTCCGCGCGCTCTCCATGAAGTATCTGCTGGTCGGGCGCGATACGGGGCGGTTCTTTGGCAGCCTCGCCATGGACAAACGCGACAGCGGGTTTCCGGTGGCGGCCGAGCTGCTGACCATGGCCAATGACGCGCAGCAAGCGCAGGTGCATCTGGCGAATATGCCGTCCGAGGACGACCTGAAAACCGACATGGTCCGCACCATCATTGGCGACCGGGAAATCCCCACCAAACTGCAATTCGCGCTGTCCCAAAGGCTCTATTACGAGGAATTGTTGAAAGGTCAGCTGTTCTGGGCCCGCAACGATCCCGAGTGCCACTGGATCGGGAATGAGGGCGAGCGGCGTAAGTTCATGATCCATTGGGCGGTCTATGACAGTCAGATCAACCTGCCGGTCATCTATCTGATGCAGCTGGAGGATAGCGGCAAAACCGCCCTACCCAAGGACCAACGCCGCTGGCCCGAGGTGCAGGCGCATCTGATGGCGCAGTCCTTGGGTGGCCTGAAACTGGTGACCATCGCCAAGGGCTTCGATCAGGATTTCGACGACCTGCACCCAAAGCATCTGCGCCGCATCCATGTGGGCCCGATGTATTCCTCGGCCTATACCGAGCAATCCGGCCCTCTGCGGCAGGTTCTGGAGGATGCGCAATCTCCCCAAGGTCAGGATTGGGCACTGGCTTGGACCACAGAAGAGCTGGAAAGCGAAGAGGTGATCGAAGAGCGTGCCGGGTGGTTCTCGACCGTCGAACGCGAAGTCTTTGCGCTGGACCCGTTTGGTGGGCAGGGGGCCGAGACCGGGGCCACGCGGACGCAACGATCCATCATCCTGCCCCAGCGCCCGTTTCAGGTTCTGGCCGAACGTAACCCGCCGGGTTTTGCCGATGTGCGCAAGTTCGTCGTCAGCAAGACCGGACAGGTGTTGAGATATTGAAGACAGCAAAGGCGATTTTGAAATGAGTTTGACGTCAGATCAGATGGAATTGCGCGAAGAAGACATTCGCAAACACTATCCGGCTGCGACCGCCTTGCTGAACGGGTTCGAACACGCCCCGCGGATTGCCAAACCCGTCGAGGCCACCATTGAACGGTCCCCGGGCGTGTCTACTGGGCGTCGATTCCGATCCACCACACCGGGGCTTGTGACCCGTCGCACCGTGCGGGCGGATGGGGTGCATCTGGTCGAACGGATCGAAGCCTCGGATGAGGGCGATGCGTTGGTCTCGCCGCCTCAGGCCACCACGCAACAGGCGATACGACGTGCCATCGCAATCGCTCTGGCCGTGGCCGAGGCTTATGCGGAACAGACGCCGCTGGCCGATCTGAAACGCGCCAATCTCGCCGGTGACCTGCCCGCCGCCCGTAAGACCGAGTTCTCGGAATTGCTGACAGCTGAGGCTCTGATCACGTCGCATACCTTCGGCAATGCGCTGGCCTATCTGATGTCCTCACACTTGGGCGAGACCACCGTCGATATCGGCGAGATCGAAGAGGTCTTGACCGACAATGGCCAACTTGCCCTGCACGGGGCGCTGTGGGAGCTGGACCAAACGCTGGCCAAACATGCCCCCGACGACGCCCACCTGATCGCCGCCACCAGCGCCTATGCTGAACAACTGATGGAGAAGGCCGCCCTGCGCGCCCAGTCCGCAGGCCATCTGGCCCCGTTCCAGAACGCCGCCTGGCATATCGAGGCGGATGACCTGACAATCAGGGGGTTCGAACCCGCATCTAAGGCTAAATCCACCACCCTGACCATGACGTTCAAGAAACCGAACGAAGTAGTGGGCAACCATATCGCCAAGTATCAGGCGATGAAGCTGTCCAAAATGGTGATGGCCTATGACTTCGACCGCCGCTTGAACCCGTTTGCGGAACTCGGCGGGTTCATCTTTACCTTCATGGGGGATGGCAAACCGGGCACCGGTAAGACTACCTTGATCCAGATGATGGCCGGTCTGATCAACGACTATTGCCAGAACGCGGGTTATCCGTTCCGCTATAAGAACCTGAGCACCGACAATATCGACAGCTATCAGGGCAAATCCGGCCAGAACGCGAAGGCCTTTATCAACACGATCATCGACCCTTCGGTCATCGGTTTCGGCACTATCGACGATATCGACCAACTGGCGGGCAAACGCGGTGACCGGCAGTCGTCAGCCGGGCAGTTGGAAATCACCGCCGTGCTGATGGAGAGCTTTGCGGGCGCCAATACCGTCGTGCGCGGCAACTGCACCTTTGGCATGTTCTCGAACTACCCCGAGAATGTGGACGACGCCCTGCGTCAGCGGGCAGGCGCGCGGTTCCTGGTGGACGGGCCGCAGACACGCGAGGATTACATCGACATCCTGCACCTGCTAATGGGCCGCAACCACGACATTCCGCTGGGCGAGCACGAAGCCTATGCCGCGCAGGAGATCAAAAAGGCCGTCGCCGCCAGTTTCGAAAGCCATTCCCGCCCGCATGAGGACGCTTTGCTGCAAGTTTATGACCGGGTCTCCGGCGATATCGGCCAGATGGACACGATCGCCAAGCTGGGCACCTACCTCAAGGCGATCCAACAGGCAGATGGGCGGTTCACCGGTCGCGCAATCAAGAACATCACCGACGCGGTCAAGGTCCGCGCGATGGATTTCGAACTGCCCGACGAGTGGATGGAGAACCCCGACCTGTTCCTGTTCCGCGACTACGACACCAAGAAGGCGATGATCGAAGACCTGCGCCAGCCGATCACGGTCGAGATGGTGATGCAAGAGATCAACCGCTACGCCGACAGCGAGTTCCGCTATGCTGACAAGAGCGACGAGGTCGCCATCGAAAACGCCGTCCGCGAGATGGGCCGGATGGAAGAGGCCAAGCGGCGGTATCTGGAGGGGAAGGGAGAATGATGCTCCTTTTGTTTAGCTTGGCGGCAATAGCTTCCGTTTTGATCGGTTGGCGCCATGGCACGCCAATCGAGGCCACCGAGGAAGCGGGATTTTATCCTGAGAAGAACCACCGACTGTTTGATGCTTTGTTGTGTTCTTTTGTGGTTAGCATGTTCGTTGTTCCTGCAATAGTTATTGGGTTACACCACGTTTTCGGTGGTGGAGAATTCTTTGAAGCAGCCGGGAAAACAATTCTCGTACAGTTTTTTTTATTTATCATTAACCCCGGATGGCTGTTGTTGCTCGCACCCTTTTCTTTGCTTCCTTGCGTGCTTTCCTTCGGATTGCGCAGAATCTGGGAGCCTTAGAGATGGCATTTTTAGACCGACAACGTCTGCGATCTAGCAAATGGATCGGTGACGTCTCATGATCCGCCTCATCAAAAAAGGCCTGATGTTCGGCAACCTCGTCCACATCTCCAGCCCGGCTCTGGTCGAGCGGTATAACCGCGCGTTGCAGCATCTGGCGGGCAAGACCACGGCGCTGACGGATTTCCATGTGGATATCTCGGGCTATTCGCCGGAGGTGGGGATTGAGCTGGAGGACGAGCTTTACCTAAATCCCAACGGGGTCAACCGGCAGTTCATCCTGCTGACGACCGAGCAGAAACGCGCGCCTCTGCTGAACGTCAAATTCTCGACCTCGCGCGATATCCTGCGCGAGTTCATCGAGATGAACGAGGCGCAGCTGTTCGCCCTGACCGCCACCGACGCGGTGGCCGGAGAGCTGGTGAACTCGGTCTTCAAACTCACCACGCCCCGCGACCTGCTGAACCTGCGCAAGATCGAGATCGAGGCCGACACGGTCGGCGGCACCCTGCGCAAGGCCGAGCAACTGGCAGGCATGGTCGAACGGTTCAAAACCGAAGAGGACGCCTGGTTCGACGATGTGCTGATCGCCAGGATGATCGAAACCGCCAAGGAAACCGGCGACGTCACCCGCAACCCCGTCCACCTGCGCCACACCGCGTTTGAGCAGCGCAATTTCTGGACGGCGCATTTCGGCGGGCTCTACCTTTTCCCCGATCTGGATGATCCGGCGGCGATTTGCATGGGCGACCGACCCGATGACATGCCAATCGACCAGGTGTTTGACCCTGCGCAACGGCATCGGATTGCAACCTTCCTGAACGACAACGACCTTGTCGAGACGATCGTCGAGGCGCGCGGTGTGAACTCTGCCGCCGTCCTGCAGCAGAAGATGGACTTTCTGACCGTACACGCCGCCGCCGACGCGGGTGTCGACCTGACCGGGCTGGACCGCAGCGATATGCGGCGTCTGGCGCGAAACCATGCCGACCGTCTGCCCGAGGCCTTTCACGGACTTTCCCAATTGCTGCGTTGGGCCAGCGAAGGCGGGCCGTGGCCGCGCATCACTTCGGACCATCCGGCATATTTCTACACCCTGCGCGCGGCGGAAACGCCGAACCGTGATCTGGTCAACATGTTGCTGGCCGAGCTGGCCCCACTGGACCCGCGCCAGATGTTCATCTGCCATAAGGAATTGTTCTACAGCACCTATTCCACCTGGCCCGAGGCTAAGAAAGCCTATGTTGCCGACTTTCTGGAACGCGAGTATCAGGTGGACAAAGCAGGCGCCCGCGCCGCGCTGTTCGGCCATGAACCGGACATGAGCGGCACCGACCGGATCAGCGATGACATCATCGCGCGCGTCGGACCCTGGGGTGCTGTTGGGAGAAACTGAATGATCGTCGCAATCCGTTTTCTGATTCCACTGCTGATCATTTTGACGGTGATCTATGTCGGACTGTCGATCTATTCCCGACTGGTGCGGCGGCGCAAGCTGATTGCGCATTGGGAAAAGAAAGGGCTGACCGGGGATCGCGACGCCTTTGTCGCGCGAGGATTGAAGAAATACGACAGCTCCTTTCGCAGGAAACTGCTGCTGGGCGTCTATGTCGTTCCGCTTGGGGCAATAGCCCTGCTGATCTATATTACGAATTTTATGTGAGGGCCGGATAGATGGTCTATGTCAAATGGGCGTTCATCATAGTTTTCTGGGGCTTGGTCGCCGCAGTGTTGGAATACACCCTGCCGCAGCAGGATGTGGTGCGGATCGTGAAGACCGAGGTTCGGCGCGTCGATTTTGGTGAGAACTCGATTTTCTGGGCGCAGCAGGATACCGGTCAGGAAGGGGCGCAAACCACCAACCGCGATGTGCGCTTCGTCGAGACCTTCCGCCCCAACGGCAAGCCGCGCGTTTATCGGAACGAGGATACCGGCTGGGGATGGCCGCCCTATTTCAAGCTCGACAGTTCGAATCTGCAGGCGGAGCTGACCAATCTCGTGTCGACAGCCGCGGATCCTCAATGGGTGGTGATACGCCATTATGGCTGGCGCAATCAGCTTATGTCGATCTTTCCCAATGTGGTTTCGGTCCGTCCGGTGGACAGCCCGGATGTGCGGCTGATCCCATGGTTCAACATCATCTTTCTGACGGTTTTCTTTGCCGTCGTCTGGGCGATCTGGGTGCGCTGGCGCAGGTTCCGGCAGCGCCGCATCGACCCGATGCTCGAAAACGTCGAAGACAGCTTCTACGCGGCGGGTGATGCGATTGAAGAAAAGCACACCGGGTTCCGCCGTTGGCTGGACAGCTGGAAATCAAAATGACGATGGTGCAACAAGTCTGATCTGGTCATCCCATTGCGGCCAGATCGTTAGCGGACAATGAACTCAGCGTGAAGCGCCCCGGCAGCCTTGATCGTTTTCAGAATGTCGATCATGTCGCGGGGCGAGACACCCAGCGCATTCAGACCGGCCACGACCTCGGACAGGGTGGTGGCCTCGGGGATTTCGGCCAGTCCGGTGCCTTCTTCTTCTTCGATCCCGGCGAATGTACGGGGGACAACAACCGTTTCGCCGCGCGCAAACGGGTTGGGCTGGACTGCGATCGGAGATTCCTCGACCGTCAGGGTCAGATTGCCTTGCGATACCGCCACGCGCGAGATGCGGACCTCTTGCCCCATGACGATGGTACCTGAACGCTGATCGACAACTACGCGGGCCTTGGTTTCCGGCTCGACCAGAATGTTTTCGATCCGGCCCAGTGCGTGCGCCGTAGATATCGCCTGCGTAGCCGCGATGTTCAGCTCGACCGTCCCGGAATCGCGCATGATCGCCACTGCCCGGTTGAACTCGGTGTTGATCGCAACTTCGATTCGGCTGGCGGTAGTGAAATCCGGCTCGCGCAGGGCCAGCCGCATTTGCGTCAGTGTCGAGAGGTCAAAGTCAATTTCGCGTTCCACACGCGCACCGGATGGGATCACGCCAGAGGTCGGCACACCTTGCACGACCGAGGCAGCATCGCCCTCGGCCACGGCACCGCCAGCCAGAACCGTGCCCTGCGCCACCGCATAGATCTTCCCGTCGGCGGCATTCAACGGTGTCATGATCAGGGTGCCGCCCAGCAGACTTTTGGAATCGCCAATCGCCGACACTGTCACATCGATCTGCCCGCCGACCCGCGCAAAAGGCGGCAGGCTGGCGGTGACCAATACGGCTGCGACGTTCTTGGGGCGAAAATCCTCTCCGTTCACGTTGACGCCCAGCCGTTCGAGGATGTTCGACATGATCTCTTCGGTGAAGGGCGAGTTTCGCAACCCGTCGCCGGTGCCGTTCAGCCCCACAACCAGACCATATCCCACCAGATCATTGCCCCGCACCCCGTCGAAATCCACAAGGTCTTTCAGGCGGATCGCACCAGCGCAGGCAATTCCGGGCAGCAGCATCAACAGGAAAACAAGGAGTTTCATCTCAGGAAGTTCACCAGCGACAGGTTCGCGTTGCGAACGGTGACGGAATAGAGGCTTTCCAACTGGAACTGCACGGTTTGCAGCTGCGCCGCAGTTTCATAGGGGTCCGCCGCGATCAGCTTGTTCCGGCTGTATTCCAGGCTGGTTTGCGCCGCACTGTTGCGCGTTGCGGCCTGTTCGACCCGCGCCTCGGCCGACCCCACCTGCGCGCGCAGGTTGACGATTTCGTTCTGGGTATTGGCCAGATCGACGCCCAATTGCGTGAACAACGCCGTTCGTTGATTGCGCGGAAGGTTCAGCGCGTCATCCGACACCAGCGCCGCAACGGCAACGTCCCGCAACGCGTCCTTGATTGCAGGGTTCGTCGCAGTGATGGGGAGACGGACGCTTTCATTCTCTGAGATCTGCATTGCCGCCAAAGCGGTGTCCGACCCCTGATAGATCACCGCGTCAAACCCGGCCGGGTCGTTGAACCAATCCTCTGCCGCCTGCCGGATATCAGACGCTGTGGTGTGTCCGGTCAGTTCTACCTCTAATGCAGCCAGCAGCGTGTCGGTTGAGGGCAGGGGGGAAACGTCGGTAGCCACTCCGGAAAACAGGCTGCGCCCGCCGGCTCGCGTGTTCAGCGCAGATATGATTGTGTCCAACTCGTTGCGCGCCTGCACGGACGCGTTTTCATGGCTGACCGCCTGGTTCGACGTACCAAAAGACAGCAGGGACGCGGTGAACTCGCTGACAGATCCGCCAATTGTCGTCAGGCTCAGTTGCATGGCGTCGGTGAATAGTCCGGCTTCGGCAGTCGAGACCCTATAGGCGTCCAGCCGCGACAGGCTGCGATCCAGATCCAGCAGATGTGAGTAATCCCCGTCGAGACGTCCGGACACGTCCTGAACCTTGCCGGTGGACATCTCATAGGACAGGGTTTCGATCTGGCTTTTCAGCTCGGCCGAGCGGGTCTTCAATGTCATGCCCCGCGCCAGATCACCGATAGACTTCAAATTCATCATCACAACCTCAACAGAGTGTTCATCAGTTCATCCACCACCGAGATGACACGGGCATTGGCGGCGTAGGCCTGCTCGATCTCCATCAGGCGCTGCAGTTCCTGGTCCGTATCGACGCCATCCTCGGCCTCGATCCGGGCCATTTCCAATTGGGCGCTGTTGGCGAAAGTCAGGCGCTGGCCGGCGGTGTGGGCGTTTGTCCCAGCTTTGGATGAAAGCGCCTCGGTCAGGTCAGAGGCGCGCATGGCACCGGTGCCGAAGGGCGATCCCGCAACTGGGCGCGCGTCGCTGAGAATGGCGCCAAAGGCCTGCAGCTGTGTAGCATCACCTGGATCGCCGGGGGCTACAGCACCCAGCCCGTCGCGCAGCCGCCAGCTGTCGCCGCCATTGTCCGGATCGACAATCGTGTTCAAGCTGATGCGTGAGGCCAGCCCTGCCAGGGCCGTCACATCGAACCGGTTACCTGCATCGGTGAACAGGCCCGCGTCGGTGGGCAGCGAGGTGGGGTCCAGACCGGGGGTTTCGAATCGTTCGATCAGATCCCGTGCGACGGAGTCCAAATTGGCCTGCGCTTCAACCGCCAACTCGTCGCGGATCTGGAACTGCGCCATCAGCGCGCCTCCACGTATTTGGGCAGTTTCGCCACTGGTGCGCACCGGGTTGCCGTTCATCTCCAACCCCGACAGCAGACCGTTGCCCACTGTCATATGGGGCTTAGTGTCGCTCGTGGTGGTAAAGGAAAACTGCGCCGCCGTGCCTTCCAGCAGGATCAGGCCGCCATCGGAATAAAGCGAGACCAGATCGTTCGCCCGTGGCACCGCGTTGACCGGCACCAATTTGTTGACCTGATCGATCAGCACCTGCCGTTGGTCCAGCAAGGCCCCGATGTCACCGCCCGCATGTTTGACCGACGGTATTCTGGCGTTCAGCTTCTCGATATCCTTGAGGGCCTGATTCAAGCTGTCCACCTGTTTGCCAATGGTGCGATCCGCGTCCGTGCGCAGTTGCCGCACGCCTTCGGAGGCGGATTTGATCCTGCTGGCCAGATCGCGACCGGTGCGGGCGACCTGATCCAACCGCTCGGACGAGTCGGGCAGGCTGGCCGCGGTGATCAGGCTGCCGTCAAAATCCGCCAGTTGGGCGGCAAGCGATGACAGATCGTCAGCTGTGCCGATAAAGCCTTCGACGCCAGCATGAAAGCTGGACACGGCGGTTTGGTAGGCAAGACTAGCGTCAGTGGCGCGGCGGTTGGCGGTCAGGACCGGATCCTGGTTGCGCACCACGCCAACCGTTCGCACCCCGTGACCCGAGATCGCATTTGTCGTAAGCTCCAGCGACCGGCGGGCAAAGCCGGGGGTCAGCGCGTTGGCGATATTGTCCGACACAACCGACGTGCCTCGGGCCGCAGCCGTCAGACCGCTTACTGCATTGTTGAATGCCGTCGTCATATTCATTAGACAGCCCCCCTTTCCGGGTCAAAACTCAAATCAGCGTTTGATGTTGGTGGTTTCCTGCAGCATCTCGTCGACCGTTTTGATCACCGTTGCGCTTGAGGAATAGGCGCGTTGGGTCTGAATCAATGAGGTCAGCTCGGTCGCGATGTCGGTGGTCGATTCCTCGCGTGCAAAGGACACCAGATCGCCGGTCGGCCCTTCGCCTGCGTTCCACAGGAAGAAGGTACCGCTTTCACGGGACGGCGCGTAGGTCTGGCTGTCCAGTGCGGTCAAACCGTTGGGGTTGGGTACATCCGCAAGCGGAATCTGGAACATGCGGCGGCTGACACCGGTGTCATAAAACGCGTAGACATAGCCATTCTCATCCACTTGAACGCTGGTCATCGTGCCTACGGCCGACCCATCTCGCGTGATCGAAACCGGAGCGAAAGTGTCGGATAGTTGCGTGATGCCATCGGCGTCGCCGATCTGGCCGATATTGACCTCCATCGGGCCACCGGCCACGTTCACCACAAGGCTGCCCGTGGTCGGATCATAAGCCCCACCAGATACGGTCGTCACACTTGCCAGCGTGCCGCCAGCAGTCCGGCTGTCCGTGAAGGTCAGGGTATATTCCCCGATCACTGCCCCACCCGACGCCGAATCGCGCAGGATCATGGTCCATTCATTGCTGCTTCCGGCTGCGGGAACGGTTGGCACAAGCTCGATATCGACGCTTTCGGACTTGCCCAGGTTGTCGAAATACTCAACCGACAGGGGCTGCGTATCACCCGGCGCGCCGGCATCGGTTGCCGTTGCCGGCAGGTTCATGCGCAGGTTCATTGCCGTGGTCGGAGAGCCGGAGAGCTGGTTGACGCTCAGCTGAATGGGTTCCAGTGCCGCCGGAGTGTCCCGTGGCACCGCCGGAATCGTTCCATCCGGATTGGCCCGCCAGCCCAGCAGGACAAGGCCGGATTCGGTAACCAGATACCCTTCTTCATTGGTGCGGAACGATCCGGTGGTGGTCAGCTGCATCTCATTCGATCCGCCCGCGATCTGTGAGCTTGGGCGCACCGGCAACATGCCCCGACCTCGCACGGCCAGATCGGTTGAGTTGTTGGTGGTCACCAGCGATCCGCGCTGGTCGATCAGCCGCTGGCTGGTGGTTCTGACCCCGCCCGCTGAATAGCTGCCGCCCTGGCCCGACGTGACCATCGAATGAAAATCCGTCTCGACTCGCTTGTAGCCGAAGGTCGAAGAGTTCGCGATGTTGTCTGAGATGGTGGCCAGCCGGTTGGCGTTGGCCTTCAATGAGGCCACACCGGCATTCAGCGAGGAGGAAATCGTCATTAGCACGCCCTTCTGTTGCGTCAAACATTGATGCAACAGCTAACGCACTGCCCCTTAACAGCGCGCTAACAGGTAAAATGCCGTGTATCCTCTGGCCTTTAGGTCTCGCGTAGGAAGATGATCTCGATCCTGTTGTTGCGTACGGCCATCGGGTTTTCATTTGACAATTCCCGGTCAGCGTGTCCGGTGACGCGATCCAGCCGCGAAGTCTCAAACCCCTTATCTTCAAGCAATTGGCGCACCACCTGCGCGCGTGAGGTCGATATTTCCCAGGACGGATCGCTCGCCAAAACCACGGGCGAGGCGCTGACATGGCCTTCGACCGCCACGTCATTGGTCACCAGATCCGACGACCGCGCCACCAGCAGCGCCAGCGCTCGCATCATCGGTGTCGGTTCATCCGTACCCGATTCGAACAGCGGCTGATCCTCGGTGTCGAACAGCTCGACCACCAGACCTTCGTCGGTGACGCGCGTGACGATGTGTTTCAGAACCTTGTCCGAGACCATACTTTCGCCGGTATGTCCCAGAAGCTGAGCCTCGAGCGTCGAGAAATCGTCGGACACTTCTTTGCCACCATCCGGATTAACCCCGATCGACCCGCGTGCCTGCCGGGCGACCGTGGGATGCCGTTTCGCCGCCCCCGAACCATCCATAACCATGGTCTTTTCGGAAAACATGTTGTTGCCACCAAAGGCGCCATCACCACCACCTGAGACCGGATTCACCGGAATTGTCGGCGAGAAATAGTCCGCCAGCCCTTTGCGTTGTTTTTCTGTCGTTGCGTTCAGCAGCCACATCAACATGAAGAACGCCATCATGGCCGTGACAAAGTCGGCATATGCGACTTTCCACGCGCCACCGTGGTGACCATCGCCACCTGACACACGTTTCTTCTTGATGATGATTGGCGCCGCATTGGATTGCGCACCCATCTCCACCACCTTTTTTATCACCCGAATACAGGCGTAGCCGGGCAGGTCTTAAGGTGGGCTTAACACTTAAAACTGTCCGGACTTCTCTCGCGCGGCAGGTTGGCGCTGGCCCGCCGCAGGATAAGTTGCAAGCGGTTAAAGCTGTTATTGATTCCATCGGTTTCAGGCTTGCCAAAGAAGGCATCCAGTTCCTCATGTACGCGAACGGCCTGATCCAGAAGCGGGTCTGCGCCCTCGGCATAAAGCCCGGCTTTTATCATCACTTCGGACTGCTCATAGCTTCCGACCAATTTGCGGGTTTCCGAGATCATTTGGTTTTCTTCGTCCGACGCCGCGCCGGGAAGGCTGCGCGAGACTGAGCGGCTGAGGTCGATGGCTGGAAACCTACCACGCTCGGCAATGTCACGGCTGAGCACTATATGGCCGTCCAACACGCCGCGCAGAATGTCGGCGACCGGTTCATCCATGTCCGACCCGGCGACTAGAACGCTGAACACGGCGGTAATGTCCCCCTGATCGGCGGTGCCGGGGCCAGCGCGTTCGCACAGCCCGGCAATCAGCGATGTGACCGACGGGGGAAAGCCGCGCAACGAGGGAGCTTCACCCATCGCGACGGCAATTTCCCGATGTGCCTCGGCAAAGCGGGTCACCGAGTCAGCCAGAAACAGCACGTTCCTCCCCAGATCACGCAGGTACTCGGCCACCGACATCGCCGACCAGGCGCAGCGCCGCCGCGCCAGCGCAGATTGATCCGATGTGGCCGCCACCACGACCGAACGTTTCATCCCTTCGGCCCCCAGCGCTTGCTCGACAAACTCGTTCACCTCGCGCCCGCGTTCGCCCACCAGTGCCACCACGACCGCATCCGCCTGCATCGATTTCGCCAGCGTTGCCAGCATCGTGGATTTGCCGACGCCCGAACCCGCGAACAGGCCAATCCGCTGCCCCTGCACTACGGGCAGCATGGTGTTGAGCATGGCCAGCCCGGTCTCCATCCGTGCACCAAGCGGTTTGCGTGCCACGGCCGGGGGCGGTGCGCGCATGATGTCCTGTTCCTGCGCACCCGACAGCAGGGGCTTACCGTCCAGCGGTTTGCCGAACGGATCGACTACGCGCCCCAGCCAATGCATGCCCGGCGCAAAAGCGGGTGTCTGGTCCAGAATCACCCGGTCGCCCAGACAGACCCCATCGGGGGCGTTAGTCGGCATCATGTGAATCACCTCAGCCTCAACATGCAGCACTTCGCCCGACAGATCTGGCCCGCTGCGCCGCCGCAGCGTCAGGTGGTCGCCGATCCGCGCCTGCCCCTCAAGCCTCTGTATTTCAATGACTCCCCGCGCCACGCCGGACACGCGGCCCATATGGCGCACGGCGGACAGACGGTCGAATTCGCATTTCAGAAGCATCGGGTCGAGATCGGACATCGTGGGTTCTCCAACGGGTTTCTGAAAACGCTTTCTAAAGGAATCGGGGTTAAGCCTTGATTGAAATTGATCGAGGGAGAAGCCCCGATGTTCTATGACCTGAACGTCTTTAAGACAGCGCACGCAATGGCAACTCATGCCGGACAACGGCAGGCCGTCATCGCGCGCAATATGGCCAATGCGGATACGCCGGGCTACCAGCCGCGCGATATCGAGGCCTTTCAGAAAGCATTCGAAAATTCGGGCCGTGAAGTTGCCATGACAGCCACGCGGGCTGGTCACCTGAATGGTGCCTCGGGCCTTCAGTCCTGGGCCGAGTTGCAGACCGCGCCCTCGGGCGACCCCAACGGTAACGGCGTGTCCATTGAGGAAGAGATGTTCAAAGCGGTCGAGGTCAAGCGCCAGCATGACCGCGCGCTGACCATCTACAAATCCTCGATGAGCATTCTGCGCAGCAGTCTGGGCCGGTTATAAGGAGGCTGAAAGATGAGTGATTTTTCCCATTCCCTCGCCGCCTCGACCAGCGCCCTGCGCGCGCAATCTGCGCGGTTGCGGCATGTGTCCGAGAATATCTCGAACGCCGACACGCCGGGCTATCGCCGCAAAACCGTGCCGTTTGAAACGGTGCAAAAGAACGGGCGCGAAGTTGTGCAGGCCGGGCGCGTCAAGCTGGACCACCGTGACGGGTCTCGGGTCTACGATCCCGGCCACCCGATGGCGGATGAAACCGGCCATTATCGCGGCTCGAATGTCGACCTGATGATCGAAATCGCCGACGCGCGCGAGGCGCAGCGCAGCTACGAAGCCAATCTCAAGATGTTCGACCAGACACGTCAGATGTCGTCGAGCCTTATGGAACTCCTCAGAAAATAAAGGACATCAGAATGGATATCCGATCCCTGACTGCGGCTCAGAACTATGCCGTTGCGCGCCCGGCCACGCAGGCAGATCCCAACCATGCCGGACTGGCGCAGGGGCTGCGCAGCACGTTTCAGGACTTTGCCGCAACGCTGAAACAAAGCGAGCAGGTGTCCCAGGCAGCCATGACCGGGCAGGCCGATCCGCACGCGCTGGTTCAGGCGTTGGCGCAGACCGAGCTGGCCGTGGAAACGGCCGTGGTCGTGCGCAATAAGGTGGTCGAGGCCTATCAGGAAATCCTGCGGATGCCGGTCTGATGTCATGCTGAGCGAAGGTCTCTTCTATGACATCGTGCGTCAGGCGCTTTGGGTCGCGGTGATCACTTCGGTCCCGATCCTTGCAGTGGCGCTGGTGTCGGGCCTGATCGTCGGCCTGTTCCAGGCGCTGACCTCGGTACAGGAGATGACGCTGACCTTCGTGCCCAAGCTGATCGCCATTGTCATCGTGTTCTGGATTTCCATGGGCTTCATGACCCAGACACTTGTGACCTTCTTCACCACAACCCTCATCCCACTGATTGCAGGAGGCCGCTGATGGATACCGCCTATGTCACCCTGTCCCGCCAGTCCGGACTGATGAATGAAATGCGCCTGGTGGCGAACAACATCGCCAATGCCAGCACCACCGGGTACCGCGCGCAGGGTCTGGTGTTCTCCGAATTCGTCCGCGATCTGCCGGGCAACCCGTCCCTGTCGATGAGCCGGGCCGAGGCACGCAATACCTCGCTGCAGCAGGGCCTGTTGACCGAGACCGGAGGCCAGTTCGATTTCGCCATCGAAGGGGACGGATTTTTCATGGTCGAAACTGCGGCGGGCAACCGTCTGACGCGGGCGGGCGCCTTTTCCCCGAGCGCCGATGGCGATCTGGTCACGATGGACGGCCACCGGGTGCTGGATGTGAACGGCGCGCCTGTTTTCATCCCTCCGGATGCTGCCTCAATTGATGTGGGCAGTGACGGCACGCTCAGTATCGAAGGGAAACTTCTGGGGCAGATCGGCGTCTACCGGGTGGTCGACCCCAGCACGCTGGTGCGCGAGGGCAGCACGCATTTCCGCGCCGAGGGTGAGATTGAGCCGGTGGAAAACCCGGTGGTTGTGCACAGGTTCCTCGAAGGATCCAACGTCAACGCCGTTCATCAGGTGACCCGGCTGGTGGAAATCCAACGCGCCTATGAGCTGGGGCAAAGCTTTCTGGAAACCGAAGACGAACGTCTGCGCGGCGCGCTCAAGGCGCTGATGCGCTGATTTGTGAAAAGGAGATTTGAACATGCGGGCTTTGAAAATCGCAGCAACGGGCATGACTGCGCAGCAGATGCGGGTCGAGACGATCTCGAACAATCTGGCGAACACGAACACCACCGGCTACAACGCGCGTCGGGCCGAGTTCGCAGATTTGCATTATCAGCAGATGGCGCGGGCGGGGACGGTGAATGCCAATGACGGCACGGTTCTGCCCACCGGGATTCAGTTGGGTCTGGGCGTGCGTCCGTCGGCCGTCACGGTGCAGCTGGCGCAAGGCGGGTTGTCGGCGACTGGCAATGATCTGGACGTCGCTATCGAAGGGCGCGGCTATCTTGAGGTGACGTTGACCAACGGTCAGTCCGGCTTTACCCGCGATGGTAGTATGAAGCGCTCGGCCGAGGGGCTGATCGTGACGTCGGACGGATACGCAGTAGCGCCCGAGATCACAATTCCCGACGACGCGCACTCGATTTCCATCAACGCCTCGGGCGAGGTCTATGCCTATTTCGACGACGCGCCCGAGGGGCAGCTGTTAGGGGAAATCACGCTGGCCAGTTTTTCGAACGCCAAAGGGCTTGAGGCGATCGGCAGCAACCTGTTCAAGGAAACCGAAGCGTCCGGAGCGCCAGTGGTTGGTACTCCGGGTGAGGACGGGCTTGGCACCTTGCGGCAAGGTTATCTTGAGGACAGCTCGGTCGATGCGATCCGCGAGGTGACCGAACTGATCGAGGCACAGCGCGGATATGAGATGAACGCCCGGGTCATTTCCGCCGTCGATCAGATGATGGGCGCAACGACACAGGTGCGGTGATGCGGTTTCTAATCCTGGTACTGGGGTTGCTGATGCCGGTGTTCGCACTGGCCGATATTGTCGTGCCAACCCGCACCATCCGCGCCAAGGAAATCATCTCGGCCACCGATCTTGAGATCAAGGCACAAAATGTGCCCGGAGCGGTGGCCGACCCCGAATTACTGATCGGGCATGAGGCCCGTGTCGCGCTTTATCCCGGGCGTCCGATCCGCGATGGGGATGTCGGCGCGCCGGCATTGGTGGATCGTAACGATCTGGTCGTCCTGATCTTCGACCGCAATCCGCTGTCGATCACAACAGAAGGTCGCGCGCTGGGGCGCGGGGCCGCCGGGGAGCGCATCCGGGTCATGAACCTGTCCTCCCGTACAACCGTGACTGGTCTTATCCGGCCCGACGGCCAAATCGAGGTGAAATGATGTCAGCTCTTTCGAAATCTCTTTTGCTTACGGTTCTTGCCGTGTCGGCCTGCGGTCGGGTGGATCATCTGGGTAAGCCGCCCAGTTTCACCCCGAATGAGGACTCGCCCGAACATGTCGCCATGTTGTGGCCGGGCCTGCCGTTGCACACGCAACCGCAGCGCAACGTCGACCGGTCCTCGTTGTGGAGTGGTGGCCAGCAATCGCTGCTGGGGGATCAGCGGGCGATCAAGAAGGGTGACATCCTGACGGTTGTGATCGAACTGGACGAGAAAGCCGAGTTCTCGAATGATACGGAACGCTCGCGCTCGGCCTCGGAAAGCCTGGGGATCGTCGGCCTGTTCGGCCTGCCGCAACGCGCGGACAAACACCTGCCGGAAGGCGCATCACTTGCGGATGCGGTCGAGATCGACTCGTCTTCGGAAAGCACGGGCGAAGGATCGGTGAAACGTAAGGAGAAGCTGACCCTGCGGGTGGCCGCCACCGTGGTCGACGTGTTGCCGAACGGAGTGCTGTCGATTTCGGGCTCGCAGGAACTGCGCGTGAATTTCGAACTACGCGAGCTTCTGGTCGCAGGTTATGTGCGGCCGCAGGACATCTCTCGCAAGAATGAGATCACCTATGACAAGATCGCCTCGGCCCGCGTGTCTTATGGTGGGCGAGGACAGATTACCGACGTGCAGCAACCGAGATACGGCCAGCAGATTTTGGATGCCGTGTTGCCGTATTAAGGAGCAATGTGATGAAGAAATTATTGCCCGCCGTTTTTCTGCTGCTCGGTCTTGGAGCCGGTATCGGTGCTGGCGTCATGTTGTCACCTTCGGAAACGAAAGAGATCGCAACGCAGGAAAAGGCGGAAAAACCCAAGGAGAAATCCCCCGAAGCCAAGGATAAAAAGGCGAAAAAAGCCGACGAACCGAGCGACTATGAGTACCTCAAGCTGACCAAGCAGTTTGTAGTTCCGGTTGTTGACTCCGAGCGTATCGAGGCGCTGGTCACCATGTCGCTGAGCCTCGAGATCACCCCCGGCATGACCGAGGCTTTCTACGCGGTCGAGCCAAAGCTGCGCGACGGGTTTCTGCAGGTCATGTTCGACCACGCAAACATGGGCGGTTTCGACGGCGCTTTCACAGAATCCGATAACCTGAAAGTGCTGCGCAAAGCACTGCTTGAGACGGCGCGCCGGGATCTGGGGGATGACGTCTCTCAGGTTCTGATCATGAGTGTCAGTCGTCAGGACGTCTGATCCGGACAGCCCCGTGCCCGGAGACCACTAGACCGACAGTTTCTTGTTCCGCGCGCATTTGCGAGCTTCTTTCCGGGCCGCTGAAAGGTTCGCCACAGCCTGCTGGCGGCCAAATGCCGTGCGCAACGCTGCCATCGCCGCCAGTTTTTGTGCCCGCAGCCGGGCGAGATCCATGTTCAGCTGGCGGCGTGTGGCCGATTCCCATCCATTCCACAGAACGTCCGTGCCGGTGACGCGGTATCCTTCGGCCAAGGCGCTGACCTCGCGGGATTGCTGCACCTGATCATCCAGCCGCGCCAGTTGCTGTTGCACCCTTGCCTCGGCTTCGATCAGCGGGCGCAGGGCGTTGTACTCCTTCTGGAACGCAGCGCCGGTGACTTTTTCAAGGTCTGAAAACTCATCCTGTCTCATCTGATCTGTCCCTTTGCCCGTTTGCGCATCGCCTCGGCAAACCGGATTGCGGCGGCCACGGGGCGATAGTGTTCTTCGGCGATTTCCTGTCCGATCTCGACGGCTGCATGAAGCGCGCGCGCAGTGGGCGGATCGGAGTGAAGGGGAACTCCGGACTCGGCGGCCCGTGAACGGATCGCGGCGGCCACTTCGTCTACGCCCTTGGCAACGCAGACCGGCGCCGAGGCCGCCGTTCGAGCCCATTTCAACGCCACCGCAAAATGAGTCGGGTTGACGATCACCACATCCGCCGATGGCACATCCGACATCATCTGGTTCGTCGCGATTTCCTGCGCCCGCTGACGGCGTTGCTGTTTCATATGCGGGTCGCCTTCGGCATCTTTGGTTTCGTCCTGAATCTCTTTGCGCGACATCCGGTTTTTGCGCATGTGTTCGGCGTATTGCCACAGGTAGTCCACCACCCCGATCGCCAGAGCCACGGTGATGACAATGAACAAAAAGCGAAACAGCAGGTTCATCATCAGCATCACCGAGGATCGTGCGGGGGCCACGCTGGCCGACAGGATCTCGCTCAGATTCGCGCGCAGGAATAGGGCTAGGCAGGTGCCGTAGATCGCCAGTTTTAAAAAACTCTTGGCAAACTCGAACAGGCCCCCGCGTCCAAACTTGTTTTTGGCGTTGGACAGGATCGAGATGCGGGACAGCTTCGGTTTCAGTTTGCTGGACGCAAAGACCAACGCGCGCTGGGCGATCAGGTTCAGCAAAACGGCACTGGCCGGCAAGGCAAACAGGACCGACACGGACAACAAGGCGGTTTTCAGCATCCCGCCAACAGGACTGGCCGACGGGCCGTCGGTCACCAATGGGGCAAGTGTATCAGCCTGATCGATCAGGACGACAAACAGGGTACCCATGTGCTGCACGCCAAACTGACCAGCTGCAAACAATGCGATGAGAAATCCGGTGTAGGCAGCCACAACGGACAGGTCGTTGGACTTGGCAACTTCGCCCTTTTCCCGGGCTTTCTGAAGCTTTTGCGGTGTCGGGTCATAGGATTTGTCACTGTCGTCATCTGATCCGCTCATCTTGCGCCCTCAAGCGGGTTCACCATGTAGGTGAACAGGGCGTCGGACCACACAGACAGGATCAGAGGGGTGCCCGCGAATAGCAGGAACAGCCCCGCAAAGGTGATGGCGGGGGCACCGACAAAGGCCACCATCAGCTGCGGCATCGCTCGGTTGATGACGCCCAGCGCCAGGTTGTAGATCAATGAGGCCATGACAAACGGCATGGCCAGCTCAAAGGCCATGCCGAAACTGCGCGCGATCTGCTGCACGCCCCATTGCGACAGGTCAGGCGCCATCGGGGCCGTACCCGTCGGAAATAGGGTGTAGCTGTGGATCAGAAACTCAGCGACGCGTATGTGCAGGCCCAAAAGCACCGCCAGGGTCAAGCCCGACAAGGTCAGCAGGTATCCCATCGCAGGGACCGGGTCGGCTGCGGCCCCGCCCAGAATTTGAGACAGCGAAGTCGCCTGCGCCGCGATCGACCCGGCCGTTTGCAGGGCCAGTACGAACATGCGCAGGCCCAGGCCCAATACCACGCCGATCAGAGCCTCAACCACAATCATCCGCTCCATTGGAAACAGGTCGGTTGCCGTGCCCGCAACCTGCACTGCAGGCGCCACGATCAGCGTAAACGCCACTGCGATCCCAAGTTTGACGCGGGTCGGGATGCTGCGTTCTCCGAAAGCCGGCAGCAATGAGACCATGGCGGAGACACGCAGGAAAATGGCAAACAGGTGCCACAGACCCTCGCCCAACTGGGGCAGAAGCTCTGGCGGCAGCGCGATCACGCGGGCACCGTTCCGACCAGCGCGGGGCGTGCCTCGAGCCCGATTTCCTCGAAGGACAGGACCGGGTTGGCGATACCGCGCGCGTGCATGATGGTGCGCAGCAGCCTGCGCCGCCGGGTCGAGGTAACGACGGCCGGAAACACCCCGTGATCGGCAGACTGCGCGACACTGTCGACCACGCCATCGGCCAGCTTGTTAAACAGATTCGGCGGCAATGCGACGTCCAGACCGGCATTCGGCGCGTCGATCTGATAGGTGGCGAAGGTGTCTTCCCATTCCGGCGCCAGCTGGATCAGGGGGATCGAGCCATCTTCGCGTTTTATCTCGGCCACCAACTGGAACCCCAGCCTTTGCCTGACCAACTCGCAGATACCTTCGGGCTGGGTTGTGGTCAGGCGCGCCTCGGCCACGCTTTCCAGGATCAGGGCCATATTGCGGATTGAAACGCGCTCGTCCAGCAACAGCCGCAGAACTGCGTGCAAAGTGTCGATCGGTACCTTGTCGGGGATCAGCTCGTCCAGCAATTTGCGGTTGGCCTCGGCGCGAACCGTATCGCTGAGCCGCGTCATCTCGGACAACAGGCGGCGCAGGGATTTCAAGGTCAGCAGGCGCGAGAAGTTCTGTTTGATGATCTCCAGCAGGTGGGTCGCCAGAATCTCGGGCGGAGAGACAATAGTTGCCCCGCTCATCGCTGCAGCCTCCTGATCCTTGGGTAGGATCCAGCGGGCCGGGGCACCATATACCGGCTCGGTCACGTCATTGCCTTCGGGCTGCATATCGCGATCTTCCTGCACAAGTGCCAGCACCAGATCAGGGTTCAACACGCCACGCGCCTGCTCGACCCCCTGCACCTTGACCACATAGGTGCCCATAGGCAGATCCGCGCGGTCGGTCAGGCGGATATCGGGCAGGATCAGGCCAAAGCTTGAGGCGACATAAGTCCGCATATTGGCGATCCGCGCGTCCAGCCCGGTGCCGGGGTTCAGGACCATGCCGACCAGATCAGGGGCAAACTCCAGATGCACGTCGTCCAGATCCAGAATGTCGCCGATGGCCTGCGAGACCGACGTTTCATCCCGCGGCGCGGGGTCCATCGCAGCCTCTTCCCCGGCCTTTTGTTTGCGGTGCACGTTGAAGGCGGCGTAGCCCAGCACGCCCGCGCCCAGAATGAACGGCAGAAAGGGCAGGCCGGGCACCAGAGCAAACAGCACCATCAGGATCGCAACCGTTCCCAGCGCCGCCGGGTGTTTTCCCAACTGCGAGAAAATCGCGTTGTCGGTAGCCCCTTGGGTGCCGCCGCGCGCCAGCAGCAGGGCGGAAGCGATGGAAATGATCACTGCCGGGATTTGCGACACCAGCCCATCGCCAACGGTCAGGATGGCATAGGTCTCGAATGCCGAAGAGATCGGCATCCCGTGCACGATCACGCCCATGATCAGACCCATGACAAGGTTCAGCAGGGTGATTAGAAGCCCGGCCACCGCATCGCCCTTGACGAATTTCGATGCGCCATCGAGCGAACCGAAAAAGGTCGTCTCCTGCTGTTCGCGCTCGCGCCGTTCCTTGGCTTGCTGGTGGTCGATGGCGCCTGCCGACATGTCGCTGTCGATGGCCAGCTGTTTGCCGGGCATACCGTCCAAGGCGAACCGCGCGCCAACCTCGGCCATGCGGGCGGCCCCTTTGGTGATGACCATGAAGTTCACGATCAGCAGCACGCCGAACACCACGAGCCCCAGAAAGATACTGCCGCTCATGACGAAATCGGCAAACCCTTCAATCACGTCCCCGGCAGCGTTGGGTCCGGTGTGACCCTGACCGATGATTAGTTTGGTCGAGGATACGTTCAGCGACAGCCGCAGCATCAGCGAGGCCAGCAGGATCGTCGGGAAAGACGAAAAATCCAGCGGCCGTTCGATGAATAGCGTCAGGGTAAAAATCAGGATCGCCAGCGCGAAGGACGCCGCCAGCCCCACATCCAGCACCCAGGCGGGCATTGGCAGGATCATCATCACGATGACCGTCATCAGCGCCAGCGCGAGCAGAACGGTAGGGGAGAACAGGGAACGGGCGTCGATCTTTGGCACGCGGGTCTCCTAGTTGAACGAAATAAATGCGGTAGCGGTGCCGGAGGGTGGGACCAGCGACCCCAAAACGCTGCCGGATTGCGGCAGGTTGACCGGGAACAGTGGGGTCGCGTCGGTGGTGAACGAGTCACGTGCCACCCTTTCCGGGGTGACGGGCAGGGTCTGGTCCAGTTGCGCCAGAACGGTCAGGTAACGATCGGAATAGGCGTTGGCCAGCGACGGTGTGCGCGAATGATAGGCTCCGACAGCGGCGGGCCATGAGCCCAGTTCGGCATAAAGGTCTTTCAGGAATCGGGCTGCGTAGGTGGCGTTTACATCCGGGTCGAACATGGCGTCGATCGACCGGAACTCTTTGCCATGCCAGCGGTAATTAATCTGAAAGCAGCCGATGTCAAAGCTGCGCTTGCCTGCTTTGAAGATGCTGAAAACGTAGGACTTGGCCTCAAATTCTGAGGTGAACCAATACCCCTGCCCTTCGACATTGATGGTCCAGGGCCAGGGTTCCAGACGCTCGTCCCGCAGGCGCCCGGTTTCCACCCGTGCAATTGCGCGCAGAACGTTCAGCGGAACGCCTTCAGACTGCGCGGCCCGTCGCGCGGCTGAGTCGCAAACCCCAGCCACGCGGGCATCGGGCATGGCAAAACCCTGTTGCGTCACGCAGAGCGCAAGAAAACTCAGGCCAAAGATCAAACGATGGGGCATTCTGCCGGTCCGGGATTCTGATCAGTCCCGGCCAAGCTAGCCCCGCTTCTGTTTACAGAGAGTTATCAGCCACCTATTTTCGGTCGATCCGGCGACCGAAGACAACGCTGGTATTGGTACGCAGAACGCCGGGTATCTTGGCCAGGTCATCGACCAGGATGTCCAGATCCTCGATCCTTGGGGCCTCGGCCGATAGCAGGAGGTCGAACTCGCCATTGATCGACAGGCAAAGCTTGACCTCGGGATAGGCCTCGAGCCTTTTGATGATGCGCGTTGTCTCCTTTTGCTGCACTTCCAGCAGCACGACAACCTGAACGCGGGGGGCATCCTCGGAGCTGTTCAGGATCACCGAGTATCCGGCAATCACACCGCTTTCTTCCATCCGGCGAATACGCTCATGCACGGTGGTCCGGGCCACGCCCAGTTTCGCGGCGACTTTCGAGGTCGTTTCGCGGGCGTTGTGTTGCAATGCGGCGATGATGCGGCGGTCTAGCTGATCCATGATCCCCAAGGTGTAATGCACAGGAGCCGGGAGGCTCAAGGCGTGTCAGCGCGTTCTTTTGACATAGCTTTCCGGCCAGGGCGCGGCCAGATCAGGGTAACAGCCACAAGTCCCGGCGATGCGATCAGAGCCACGCAGACAAGTGTGATAGCGGCACTGAATGTCGTCATCATCCAGCCCGCGAACGGATACAGCACCAACCAACAGGCGTGGGACAGCGTGAACTGGGCGGCGAACACTGCCGGTCTGTCCTCGGAGCTGGCGGAGCGGGTCAGAAGACGGCCCGAAGGGGTCAGCGTTGCGGAATAACCGAAACCGACGCAGGCCCAAAGCACCGTCAGTACGGACAGCGAGACCTCGGTGAAGGCAAAAAAAACCGCAGCTATTCCCGTGGCGAAGGTCCCGAATGTGGCTCCGGTCAGCATGATGCTGCGGTCTTCGTAGGTGTTCAGCGCCTTGGGCAGGACGAACGCGGCCAGCATCGAGCCGCCGCCAAACCCGGCCAGCGCAATGGCCACCGCGCTTTCGGACAAGCCCAAATCGGCGCGGACGAGTACCACGGTGTTGACGATGATCATCGCGCTGAGCGCTGCCGCTGTCCATGTCAGGGCCAGCAACCCGCGCAGACGGGGCGTGTTCAGATAAAGGCGTATGCCATGTGTTGTGCGGTCATAGATTCCCCGGCGTTGCGTTGGTTTGGGGGAAGGCAGGGCGACCGAAACCACAAGAAGGGCCGAGGCGATGAATCCCATACCGGTTCCCCAGAACAGGCTGTCAAAGCTGACGACCAGCAGCAGCGCGGCGGCCATCGCCGGGCTCAGAAGGCTTTCCAGATCATAGGCAAGCCGCGACAGGGACAGGGCCTTGGTATAATCCTGTTCATCGGTCAGCACGTCCGGAATGGTGGCCTGAAAGGCAGGGGTGAATCCGGCCGATGCTGATTGCAGAAGGAAGATCAGCACATAGACCTGCCAGATCTCGGTCACAAAGGGCAAACAGATCGCAACCAGCGCGCGTATCAGATCCAGCGCCACCAGCAACCGGCGGCGATCCAGCCGTTCGGCAAAGGCCGCCGCGATGGGGGCGATGGTCACATAGGCGACCATCTTGATCGTCAATGCCGTGCCCAGAACCATACCCGCCGTGTCTCCGGCCAGATCATAAGCCAGCAGGCCCAGCGCCACCGTCGCCAGTCCGGTGCCGGTGAGAGCAACCAGTTGGGCCGCCAGCAGGTGACGATACGTTTGATTTCGCAGAACACTCAGCATCAGCCGGTTGGACCTTTTGATAGTTTGGGCCCGCCCCGGAGCCCCATGTGACCCGAAGTGTTGCGCCCGAATCCATTTTCCCGTCAATACCTTCGGGGTCAAGAAATCCGCGCAACTTGGCCGCATTCTATTGATAGCGTTGAGTTCGGGGATCAAACCTCCTATCTCGGGAGCAATACCGGACAAAGGAAGACCCGCGTGGCAAACCATCTCTATAAAAACGACCTGCCAGACGGGTTGGACCTGGGCCCTGTTGTGGCTATTGATTGCGAAACCATGGGGCTGAACCCGCATCGCGACCGCCTGTGCGTGATCCAGATGTCAGGCGGCGACGGCAACAGCCATATCGTGCAGGTGGAAAAGGGTCAGGCGCAGGCGCCGAATCTGTGCGCCATGCTGGAAAACCCCGATGTGCTGAAGCTGTTCCATTTCGGCCGGTTTGACATTGCCGCAATGTACCACACCTTTGGCGCATTGGCCGCGCCGGTTTATTGCACCAAGATCGCCAGCCGTCTGGTACGCACCTATACCGACCGCCACGGTCTTAAAAACCTGTGCCAAGAGCTGATCGGGGTCGATATATCGAAGCAGCAGCAGATGAGCGACTGGGGCGCCGAGACCCTGACCGACGCACAGCTGGACTATGCTGCTTCGGACGTACTGTACCTGCACCAATTGCGCGAGGCGCTGGATGGGCGTCTGGCCCGCGAAGGTCGCACTGAAATGGCGCAGGCGTGTTTTGACTTCCTGCCGACACGTGCGAAACTCGACCTCGCAGGCTGGCCCGAAACGGATATTTTTGCGCACTCATGACCGATATCGAAGCATTCCTGAGAACCGCCCGGCAGGTCGTCACCGACGAGGCCCGTGCGCTGGACGTTCTGGCAGACAGTCTGGACGAGCACTTTGCCGAGGCCGTGCAACTGATCCTGCAGGCCCCGGGACGGATTATCATCAGTGGCATCGGCAAGTCTGGCCATATCGGCCACAAGATTGCCGCGACCCTGGCCAGCACCGGCACACCTGCCTATTTCGTGCACCCGGCCGAGGCCAGCCATGGCGATCTGGGGATGGTGTCGAAAGGCGATGTGGTTCTGGCGATATCGAATTCGGGCGAGGCACCGGAACTGGTGAACCTTCTGGCCTTTACCCGCCGTTTCGGTATCCCGCTGATCGGGTTGTCCAGCAAGCCGGAAAGCACCCTAATGAAACAGGCCGATGTGCATCTGCTGATCCCGTCGCTGGGTGAAGCCTGCGGGTTTGGCATGGTGCCCTCGATTTCGACCACGCTGACACTGGCAATGGGCGACGCGCTTGCGATTGCCCTTATGAAGTATCGCGATTTCAAACCCGAGGATTTCCGCGCCTTCCATCCCGGCGGCAAACTGGGGGCGCAGCTTTCCACCGTGCGAGACCTGATGCACGCCGATCTGCCCGTGGTATCCGCCGGCACCCCCATGAGCGAGGCGCTGCTGGTCATGAGTCAGAAGAGCTTTGGCGTCGTCGGTGTGACTGATGAGGCGGGCCGCCTGATGGGGATCGTCACCGATGGCGACTTGCGCCGGAACATGGAAGGGTTGTTGAACAAGACCACCGACGAGGTCATGACCCGCAACCCGCTGACCATCGCGCCCAACGCCATGGCGGAAGAGGCTGTGGCGATCATGAACGACCGCAAGATCACGTCGCTGTTCGTGGTCGACCCCGAAACGCAGGGCCCGGCGCAGGGGCTGCTGCATATACATGACTGCCTGCGAGTCGGTCTGGGCTAGGTGGAGGGTCGCACGGTGGACGGACATTCACGCATGGTTCAGTTCTTCAAGGTGGTGCTGCCTTTGGTAGCCATCCTGATGCTGTCCACTGTTTTCCTTCTGTCGCGCAGTATCGAAACCAATGTCAGTGTCCCGTTTACTCAGCAGGACATTGATGAACGGTTAGCCGATCAGGTGGTGACGCAGCCGAATTATCGCGGCACCACCCGCAAGGGCGAAGAGGTTCAGATCGAGGCGATCCGGGCAACGCAGGGAAGGGAAGGCTCAATTCCGACCGCAGCCGAGTTCCGTGGTCGCATGAACCTGTCCAGTGGCGGCGTTATTACGCTGGATTCCAACTCGGGCATGATCCGGCCCGACAAGAACACGGCCACTTTTGTCGGTGATGTCGTCATCACTTCGACCGACGGCACGGAAATCACGACCGACCTGCTGAACACTTCACTGGACGAAATCCGGGGTGACGCGCCAGGGCAGGTCAACGGAACCGGGATTATCGGTAATTTCACTGCGGGAAGCATGACTTTTGGTACCGAAAAAACCGACGGACCAGTGCATATTCTTTTTACAGATGGCGTGAAGCTGGTATACGAGCCTGAAAAAGCAGAAAGATAACCGGTGTTCGATTTACGATTTGCCCCACTTTGCCTCTTATTGACGCTTGGCGCCTTTTCAGCGGCGGCGCAGGAGACGCAGGTTGCGTTTGGCGCGACCCAGGCCGATCCGAGCCTGCCGGTTGAGGTGACTTCGGAAAAGCTGAATGTCAATCAAGAGGATGGATCGGCCGAGTTTCTGGGCAATGTGATCGTCATTCAGGGCGAAATGCGCCTGACTGCTGAACGGGTGCTGGTGATCTACAATCAGGATCGCTCGGGCATCGAGCGGATGGAAGCGACCGAGGATGTGGTTCTGGTCAGCCCGCCCGACGCGGCCGAGGGCGACTGGGCGGAATACACCATCGATTCCGGTGTAATCGTGATGAAGGGCAACGTGCTTTTGAACCAAGGCCCCAGCACCATTAGCGGTGATCAGATGAATGCCGACCTGACCGCAGGTACCGCGACGATGACCGGCAACGTCAAAACCATCCTGCAACAGGGCAACAACTGATGGCGCGCCCCGAACTGACCGTTGCCGAGGGCAATTCCGGTCTCAGGATCGAAAGGCTGCGGAAATCCTACCGCAAGAAAACGGTGATCCGGGATGTGTCGATGACGCTGGGCCGGTCCGAAGTTGTGGCGCTGCTGGGTCCGAACGGGTCGGGCAAGACGACCACATTCTACTCGGTCGCCGGGCTTGTCTTCCCCGAGGCTGGAACGGTCACGATCGACGGACAGGTGGTGACAACATTGCCGATGTATCGCCGTGCGCGTTTGGGTATCGGCTATCTGCCGCAGGAGATGTCGATCTTTCGCGGCATGAGTGTCGAGGACAACATCGCCGCCGTTCTGGACATTACGGTGCGTCACGCCCATCGCCGCAAGGAACGGCTGGAAGAGCTGTTGTCGGATTTTTCGATTGAACACCTGCGTCGGGCGCCAGCCCTGGCCCTGTCGGGGGGTGAGCGCCGCCGCGTCGAGATTGCCCGCTGTCTGGCTGCAGATCCGAAATATCTACTTTTGGATGAACCTTTTGCGGGTGTTGATCCGATCAGCGTCGGCGATATCCGCCACCTTGTCGCGGATCTGAAAAAGCGGGGCATCGGCGTCCTGATCACCGACCATAACGTGCGGGAAACGCTGGATATTGTGGACCGGGCCTATATCCTGCATGACGGGCAGGTGTTGATGTCCGGAACTCCGGACGAAGTGGTCGAAAACGAGAACGTCCGCCGTGTCTATCTGGGCGAAAATTTCCGGATTTCATAAGCTTGCGCAGGAATGCGCCGAATGCATGACGGAAATCACGTATATACACGTCTGTTTTGATTGACTCTTCCGCCGTCTCTTGCCTCAATTGGGTCATGGCATTTCTTCGGTTCCCGTCTGGATCAGGATGCCCCTTCATCGAAGGGGAAACGGTGCGGCTACCGCAGGAAATGTCTCTACCCCCCACCCGATAAAAAACAAGCGCGTCGCGTTACGTGACGTCAGAATGGGTGTGAATTGTGAAGGAGATCACATGCGTTACCAAATCAGCGGAAAACAGATCGACATCGGCGAAGCACTTCAGACCCATGTGCAGACCGAACTGGGCGAGGTCGTGGGCAAATATGCCCAGCGTCCGACCGATGCCAATGTCGTCTTTTCCCGTTCTGCGCATGAATATGTATGCGAAACCACCGTACATCTTTCCACTGGCCTGACGGCGCAGGCCAAGGCCCACGCAACCGAAATCTACGCAGCGTTTGAGGGCTGCTGCGACAAGATGGAAACCCAATTGCGCCGCTACAAACGCCGTCTCAAGGATCACCACAAGGATCGGTCCGAGCCGGTTGAACTCTTTGGCGCTTCCTCATATATCCTCGCCTCTGACGAGTCGGAGTCTGCAGCGGAACCGGATTCTCTGCAGCCGATGATCGTGGCTGAGATGGAAACCAAGATCCCATCGCTGAGTGTTGGTGAAGCCGTTATGCAGATGGAACTGGCCGGCGCCCCGGTGCTGGTGTTCCGGAATGAAAACAAGGACGGATTGAATGTCGTGTACCGCCGGGATGACGGCAACATCGGCTGGATCGATCCGTAACAGGCAAGAATAGCAAAGGCACGCCCCTGCGACCTGCGGGGGCCTCGCCATGGAGCGTAATCATGGAGCTTTCGAGCATACTGAAGCCCGAAGCAGTGCGTGTATTGTCCGCCGCATCCAGCAAGAAACGGCTGTTTCAGGAAATTGCCGATGTGGCCGAGGCGACATTGGGTCTTGGGGCCCAGATCGTTGTTGACGGTCTACTGGAGCGGGAAAGCCTGGGGCCCACCGGTGTGGGCCATGGCGTGGCGCTGCCGCACGCCCGAATGGCCGAGCTTGAGGCTGTTGCCGGCGTCTTCGTAATGCTGGAAAAACCAATCGATTTTGGCTCGGTCGACCGTCAACCGGTTGATATCGCCTTTGCGCTGTTCGCGCCGGAAGAAGCCGGGGTGGATCACCTGAAGGCGCTGGCGCTGGTGTCACGAACCCTGCGCGACACCTCGGTATGCACGAAATTGCGGGCCAATCCTGATCCGGTCAAACTGTATGCCATTCTGACCGAAGCGCAGTCCATGCAAGCGGCCTAAGTCTCTGTGGGCAAGAAATAGGCCCTTGGTTCTCCGTGACGCATTTCGTGCGGTGGGAATTTGACAAGGTGCTCCGTATCGAAGGGGCGTAGGCTGCCAGCCTTAGGGAAAGATACTTACCGGAGGAGTCGGGTAAGACTTTCGCTCACTTGATCATCGACAGAATAGCAACCCGCAGAAACCTGTCGGGCGCTGTTGTTCGCGATGTCGGCTGTGCGCAACGACGCTGCCCTTCGCTGCACCACGCACAAAGGCCTGCTTCATCCCGTATGCTTTTGTTACAGGTCGAATATGGATCGGCCATGAAACAAACTCATATGTCAGTATCGGCTTGTTCAGCCTTGCCAAGTTTTTTGTGTGGAACATTCGGCGTAGATGCCAACGCCCACTTCAACTAGAAGATCACTTCCACGAACGGCGCAGCGCTGGTTAGCCTCCGCGAGGTGGTTCTTCGACGGTTCAGCCGCCCCGGCCGATGACAAGGAACCAGTCGAAGACCAGTACAGTGGCAAGCGGCGGGAGCTGACTTGCCCAGATTGTTCGATTCAGCGCATCCTGACAGTATTATGTCTCAAGGGTCTGACAACGTTGAACGGCATCTCGAGCGTATCCGAACGCTGACACAGGCAGCGCGTGGTATCTGGTTCAAATATCTCAGTGTCCTCACCTTGGTCGGCATTTCGCTTCTTGGCCTCGACGACGCCGATTTCTTTGCGCTTGACCGAAACGTCGATCTACCGATTGTCGGTGTCGCTTTGCCCGTGATCCCCTTTCTGTTCTTTGGTTCGGCGCTGGTCACGATGACTTATGCCTACATGCACATTACGCCGGAGCAGTTGTAGGCAGCGCTGGGTCAGGTGCGGACGCAGATCGACGGTGAGCCACTGACGACCCGCGTGCCGCCTTGGTTGGTGGTCGGCGCGGCGCTTTTAGTGCGTCGACGGCTTCGCCGCGAGGAGCTTTCGCCCGCAGGGGTGGGAATGCTGGGCAGGGTGGGAATGGTGGCGGCCTGCCTTACATTTACTGTGTCGCTGGTGCGGACGCAGTGGGATCCGTTCGATCCTAAAGTTACCCGGTATCCCGATGACCCGACGGCCATACAGCGGGTCGGGAATTGGTTTCGACCTGCTGTGGCCGATTTGTCGGGTGTCCGGCTGACGACAATGAGGACGGCCTGGCGACGTCACGACAAGGCGCTCAGAAAATTCCGGCGGGACTGGTGCGCTGACGTGCCCGATCCCGGTTGCCTTGGGCAAGGCTTGGAGAATGAAGAGCTGAACGGAGCCTTCGACGCCGCACGTGCGCAGGAGATTGCGGTAATGACGAAGCCCGAGCTAAGCGGACGGCATATGGATCATGCCAACTTTGTCACCGCGTTCCTGCCCGGACTGATAATTCGAGATTTGGAACGCCGCAGCGGTTTCCCTGAGGGCAGTCTCCATAAGGTCGATGATAAACGCCTCGGTCACCTTCTGCGCGTCCGTTGCTGGGTCGAAGCGCCCGGCAAACATGCCGTTGTTTTTGAGCTGCTCCCGCGCCTCGCGGTATTCCCTCACTTTGCCGAACTTCTCCGGCTTACCCCAGACATCAGATTGTGCGTTGGTCGGACCAGTCATGCGGATCGATCTGGTAAGCAAATACGCGGGAGACACGGCGGTGATTCCTGTCGGCGCCGGCGAGTTTGCAGGCACCCGGCCCATGCATTTCAACGAGATTAAAATGTTCCGGCGTCAGGTCCGGTCACCTTTTGTCGTATCTGGACTTGTGTGTGCCACGATCGGTTGGCGGCTGTCCGATGTTCGAACGGTTCGGGCTTCCCGCACGAGTTGATGCGTTGTTGTCCCGCGCTCGGTTAGAGCTGCGAAGGCTTGATGTTGAATGTTGCCAAGCCTGCCATCAAAATCTCGGATATCCGCGGTTCTGCCTTGAGCCGTTTTCCGACCAAAAACCAGAAGAGCCATATAGGTTGAAGTCTATACGGACATTTGCCCGCGATCTCCGCCCTGTTCGAAGGTAAAGCTCGTGATCAAAGGATATTGGTTGTATTCCTGAGAACAGAAAAAGAAATGTCTGAGATTTTGGGTTTTCTTCGTTCAAGCGGGTAGGTCTCAAATCCGAGAAAAAAATTTCTCGGATGTCCGGTATCTGTCTCCGCCTTTGACTACCGCGATTTTTGGAACAAAAGAAAATTCCTGCCGCGCGTCGAGCGACAGGGTTGTGTCTTCCAGACTCCCACCGCAGGGACTGCGTCAGGTTCTCCGGGGGTTTTTGTGTTTTCGGATGGTGCTGCGGTTACCCGCCCGCGCCCATTTCCAGTGTCCACCAGATTTTACCGCCACCCTCCTGATGCCAGGCAAAGCCCATCTGCGAAGCCTTGGGGTCCATGATCACCGAACGCGGGCCGGGTTCCTGCATCCAGGCGGCCAGAGTTTCGGTCTCGGTTTCATAGGTTTCGGAAATCGCTTCGCCGAGGAAAGTGCCGTAATAGCCGACGCGCTGAGCCCGATCGATCGGCGATGAGCCATCCGACCCAAAGTGCCAGGGGCGGTTCTGGCGCGCCATGTCCTTGGCATGCGTGGCCGCAGCGGCGTTTAGTTGCGAATTCAGCTGCACCGCCTGCAACCCCTGTGCCTGGCGCAGCGCGTTGACCGAATCAAGCATGCGGAACTGCAGCTTTTCGGGGTTGCCCCGAATTTTGTAGACCGTCGGCAGCGGCCGCCCGTCAGATCCATATGTCGGAGTGCTGCCGGGGGTACATGCGGACAGCGCGACAAAGCAGGCAATTAGTAAAGAAAGGATACGCGTCATGATCGACCTGATGATTGGTTTAAACTAGGGCATAGCGCGACAGACCGCCTTGGGCAAACGCGCAATAGCCCAGTTCCGCATGATTCTGCCGGTTTGATTTGCGACTGAAGCATTCTGGCCATAAAATAAGCCTGAAATTCAGACTGGCCTTAGAAAAGGACCGCCCGCCATGGTCAAAAAAATCAATTTCGCGCCTTCCCGCCGGGAATTTCTGGCCGGAGCGTCAGCTCTGCTGGCCTCGCCTGCGGTTGCCCAGTACATTCCCGGCGACCCGCTGCGCCCTGCACCCGAACCGGAACCAGATGTGCGCCGCAATATCTCGGGGTTCCGTGCCTTGGACTGGCAGCCCTATTTTTCGAACACAAACAACGGGGCCATTCTGGTCGATACCGTATCGCGCGCCCTGCACTATTGGTCCGATGATCAGCGGGTGTACAAATTATATCCATCTTCGGTGCCTTTGACCGAAGAGCTGACCCGCCGTGGCCGTACCAGTGTGGTTCGCAAGGTCGAAGGGCCCAGCTGGTCACCGACGCCGTCGATGAAAAAGCGCAACCCGGAATGGCCGGACTATATCCCGCCGGGACCGGATAACCCGTTGGGAACACACGCTTTGTATCTGGGTTGGAAATACTATCGCATCCATGGCACCCACGATACGCGCAAAATCGGGCGCCGCTCGTCAAACGGCTGCATCGGCCTTTTCAATGAGGATATCGCGGAATTGTTCTCGATGGCGCAGGTCGGCACGCAAGTGTTGCTTATTTGACGACATTTTCGCGCACGAACCCGCTTGCGGCGCAAGTTGCAATTGCATTCCAGTTGGATAGCTGATTAGAAAAAACCTACGAGGTAAGTCTTGGATGTGCGGTTTCGCTATTTGGAACCGTGCAAATTCTGGAGGTTAATATGAAGAAACTCGTTCTCGCCGCTGCACTGACCGCTGCTGCTTCGACCGCTTATGCCGGTAACCTGGAAGAGCCGGTTGTTGAAGCGCCGGTTGTTGTTGAGGAGACTCAAGGTTCGTCGCAGGGCATCATCCTGCCGCTGATCCTGCTGGTCGTAGTTGCCGCAGCTGTTGCAGCAAGCTAATTCGACAGAACTATCTAGAGAAAAGGCGGTGGAGCAATCCACCGCCTTTTTTCATGCCAGTTTGATTGGGTCTGATTGAAGGGGCCGATCAGTCCAGCCAGCCTTTCAGATTGTCTTCGATCACCTTGCCCAAAGCCGTGATGTGCGAATCATCGTCATTGAGGCAAGGGATATAAGTGAAACTCTCGCCGCCTGCTTCCTCGAAGCTTTCCTTGATCTCTTCGTTGATCTCTTCCAGCGTTTCGATGCAATCGGCAGAAAACGCCGGGGCGATCACCGCGATGTTCTTTTTACCCTGCTTTGCCAGCTCGGCCACGTGGTCAACCGTATAGGGCTTTAGCCATTCCTCGGGGCCGAATCGGGACTGGAAGGTTGAGACAAGCTGATTGTCCGACCAGCCTAGCCGCTCTTTCAGTAACCGCGAGGTTTTAGCGCATTGGCAGTGATAAGGGTCACCCTGCTGCAGATAGCGCTCCGGCATTCCGTGGTACGAGACGACCAGAATGTCCGGCTTTGTCTCCATCGCCGCAAAGGTCTTTTCCACCGATCCGGCCAAAGCGTCGATATAAGCCGGCTCATCAAAATAGGCCGGCACGGTGCGGGTGGCCGGTTGCCAGGCTTCCTCCATCAGTGCGCGGAAGAACTGGTCGTTGGCGGTGGCCGTCGTCGCGCCCGCGTATTGCGGATAAAGCGGGAAGAACAGGATACGGTCGCAACCTGCGGCCACCATCTTTCGTACTTTGGACTTGGTCGAGGGGTTACCGTAACGCATGCAGAAATCGACCATGACCTTGTCGCCATAACGGGCCTGCATCGCATCGCGCAGCTTGGCGGTCTGATCCTTGGTGATCGTCATCAGCGGGCTTTCGCCCTTGTCGTGGTTCCAGATCGACTTGTAAGCCTCGCCCGAGCTGAAGGGGCGCTTGGTCAGGATGATACCCTGAAGGATCGGCTGCCACTTCCATTTCGGATAGTCGATGACGCGCTGATCCGACAGAAACTCGTTCAGATAGCGACGCATCGGCCAATAGCTGTAATCGTCCGGCGTGCCCAGATTGGCCAGCAGAATGCCGACGCGGCCCATCTTGACCTTGGGGTGGTCTTCGGGGGCATGGGATGGGCGAGTGGCGTCAAACATGTCGAGCTTCCTGAGATTTCTCTGTGCCAAGCTGAGATAACCGGAAAAACCCGGTCGTCAATCGGGCAGTTTGCCTTCTTTTGCACCCAGAGCATCGGCAAGACGTGCTTTGGCCGATCCCGGGCGTAGGGGTTTCTGTTGGCTTTCGTCGGGTGACCAGCCGGTCAGGCAGATCAGCTCGAACGTGGCGGCCAGACGGCCCTGAGGGGTGGTGAAGTGGTCGGCATAGATCTGCTGCGCCCGGGCAAAGACCTGCCGTCTTGTGGGGTGTCTTACGCGGCCAGACAGGCTGTTGGTCTCTCCCATCGCCCGAAGATCGCGCATCAGGTGGGTCAGGTCGCGGTATTCCGCCGTCAGACGCGCGGTGTCGGCCACCGGCAGCGCAAGGCCTGCTCGTTGCAGCAAACTGCCCAGATCGCGCAGTTCTGCCATCGGTGCGATGCGCGGGCTGAGACCTCCGGTGACTTCGATCTCGGCCTGCCCAAGGGCGGCGCGCAGTTCGTGCAGGGTTTCACCACCCAGGCAGACCACCAGCAGCAGCCCGTCAGGTCGCAAGGCGCGGTGGCACTGGATCAACTGGCCCACTGGGTCATTCGCCCAATGCAGCGCCATAGCGTGAATCACCAGATCATGTGCCCCAGGGGTGAGGGCCAGAACTTCGTCATCCGCGATGATCTGTGCCCCAGGCAGCACATCCTGCCAAATCTGCGCAAACGGCGTCACCACTGCGGGTGCCGTAAAGGTTTTGTTAACCATGGCGAGCCGATCCTGCATCTCGTCCACGGCAGCATGGTGCAGAAACAACGCGTCATCCAGCGCGCGGGCGCGGTGCCGGGTCAGGGCCGGGCGGTCGAACAGAGAGGGTGCGTTGGAGTCAGGCAGCTTCATAAGGCGCAATTACCGCATGTGGCAGCGGATTCAAACCGCTGTTCAGCTGATCTATCCGCCGCGCTGTCTGGGATGCGGCGAGTTGACCGAAGCGGATTTCGGCCTGTGTAGCCAATGCTGGCGCGACACACCATTTATCGGCGGGGTGGTGTGCGAAAGCTGCGGCGTGCCGCTGCCGGGCGAGGCGGACGGTCACCGAATCGAATGTGACGACTGCATGAAAACGCCACGTCCGTGGCAGGATGGGCGTGCGGCGCTATTGTACGACGGCAAGGCGCGGTCCTTGATTCTGGCACTGAAACACGGGGACAGGCCGGAACTGGCGAAGCCGGCGGCCCGCTGGATGGCGCAGGCCGGGCGGAGTTTGTTTCGCGAAGACATGCTGATCGCACCGGTGCCCCTGCATTGGTCGCGGCTGTTGAAACGGCGCTATAACCAGTCGGCCCTGCTGGCGCAGAATTTGGGGCATCAGACAGGGTTGGATGTCTGCCCGGACTTGCTGGTGCGACGGGTGCGGACTCCGGTGTTGGATGGCAAAAACGCTGCCGAACGGGCTAAAACGCTGTCGGACGCCATTGTGGCGCACCCCAAACGGGGTCAACGGATACAGGGGCGGGATGTGCTGCTGGTGGATGACGTCATGACCTCGGGCGCAACGCTGGCCGCCTGCGCGCGCGTTTGTCTTGCCGCCGGGGCAAATCATATTTTCGTGTTGGCTCTGGCGCGCGTTGCCAAGGATGCCTAATTCGCTCAGGATTGTGCGAAACCCGAAGGGACGGAATATGAAGCCGGTTGAACTCTACACCTCGCCGCTATGCGGTTATTGCCACGCGGCCAAGCGGTTGCTGAAACAGAAAGGCGTCGAATTCAAAGAGATCGACGTCTTGCTGCACCCCAAACGCAAGCCCGAGATGATTCAGCGCGCGGGCGGCAAACGGACCGTGCCGCAGATCTTCATTGGGACCGAGCATGTGGGCGGCTGCGATGATCTGTATGAGCTGGAGCGTCAGGGCAAGCTGGATCGTCTGCTGGCGGCCTGATGAAAACCGCGCTGCTGCAACTCACCTCGTCGGATGATCCGGCCGAAAACCTGGCAACCGTCCGCGCCATGATGGTCGAAGCCGCCGGGCAGGGTGCGCGGTTCATCCTGACGCCCGAGGTGACGAACTGCGTATCCACCAGCACGACACGTCAGCGTGAGGTTTTGCAGCATGAAGAAGATGACCTGACGCTGGCGGGCCTGCGGGAACAGGCCGCTGCGCTGGGCGTCTGGTTGCTGATTGGCTCATTGGGGATCAAGACCCACGATTCTGAAGGGCGTTTCGCCAACCGCTCTTTCATGATCGGCCCACAGGGACAGATCGTGGCGCGGTACGACAAGATTCACATGTTCGACGTGCAGGTCTCAGATTCCGAGACTTTCCGCGAATCCAAAAACTATCGTCCCGGGAACAGGGCAGTGATGGCTCAGACCGATTTCGGCGCGGTCGGAATGACGATCTGTTATGATATCCGGTTTCCGCAGCTCTATTCGGCTTTGGCGCAGGCGGGGGCGCGTATTCTGACGGTCCCGTCGGCGTTTTCGCCGGTCACCGGTGCGGCCCATTGGCAATCGCTGCTGCGGGCGCGGGCGATTGAAAACGGCTGTTGGGTACTGGCCCCGGCGCAGACCGGCGCGCACCCGAAGACGCGCGGCAGAACCCGCCACACCTACGGGCACAGCATGGTGGTGGCCCCGTGGGGAGAGGTCGTCATCGACGCAGGAACCGATCCGGGCATTCACTTTTTCGATTTGGATGATAGTTCTGTGGCAGAGGCGCGCCGTCGCGTGCCCTCGCTGACTCACATGCGGCCTTTCGACGGGCCCTGATCCAGAACCGAGACATGACTGACGAACACAATGCCCTTGCGGTCGCGCTGTTCAGCGAGATCCTGACCGCCGACCAGCTATTGCGGAACCGGCTCAGCCGGGTGCTGCCCAAGGGCATGGAAATCTCGCATTTCTCGGTGCTGAACCATTTGGTGTTTGTCGGCGACGAGCGGACCCCGGCGCAACTGGCCAGCACCTTCCACGTCACACGCGGAGCGATGACTAACACCTTGGCCAAGCTGGAATGGGCCGGATACATCCACATCCGCCCCGACTGGGACGACGCCCGCCGCAAGATGGTCGCGATCAGCCCCGCCGGTCGCCGGGCGCGCGATCAGGCGATTTCGTCGATCGCGCCGCTAATCAACCGTGTCGTCGGAGAGCTGGGGCTGGAGCGGGTCCGCAGCACACTGCCCGTGCTGCGGGATTTGCGGTTGCAGTTGGAGGGGGAGTAGGGGCTAGACGCTCAGTCTTGGCGCCTATCGAAATCTCCACGGGCACGAGACAATACTCTAGTCCCCAACTTTATAGCGGCTCCGAATAGGGCGCCCCTCAATCCCCAGAAGGTTATAGATTCCGAGTGATTTCCACAGGGACTCGTTCGCTAAAAAAATCACCATCGTCAAAGGTTTGAGCAACATGACGAAAAAGGGAGTTAGAGCGAAAATCACTACGAGTGTTGGAAAACCAGCAAGTTCTTTCATAGCGGCGGTAAAGGAACCAATTACAACAAATGCGAAGACAACGCAGGCCAAGCCCAAAATGCTCCCGAAAAACGGGTTTCGGTCATAGAACGGGAGAAACCACTTCTTGGTCCATCTATTTATCAATTGGGTGTACCAGCTAAACTTGAGTTCTGATTGCACATAGGATGGTTGTTAGCGCAATTCGGTCGCTTAGGTCACTCTGGCTTCACGCTCGCCGTCACATAATTCACGCTCAGATCGCGATCCGAGATCGACCAGCTCCACAGGATTGGGTTGAACACGAACCCCTTGCGGTCCACCGGCTCCATCCCGGCCTGACGCAGCAGGCCGAACAATTCGTCGGGGGTGATGAACTTGTTCCATTCGTGCGTGCCGCGCGGCAGCCAGCGCATGACGACCTCGGCCCCGAAAATCGCCATCGCATAGGATTTCGGGTTGCGGTTGATGGTTGAACAGATCAGCAAGCCGCCCGGTTTCAGCAATTGCTGCGACGCAGTCAGAAAACCCGCCGGGTCGGCCACATGCTCGACCACTTCCATGTTCAGCACCACATCGAATTGCTCACCCGCCGCGGCCATGTCCTCGGCGGTGGTGTGGCGATAGTCGATCACAAGCCCCGATTGCTCGGCATGGATGCGGGCGACAGGCAGGTTGCCCTCGGCGGCGTCGGCGCCGACGACCGTGGCGCCAAGACGCGCCATCGGTTCGCTCAGCAGCCCGCCGCCACAGCCGATATCCAGCAGGCGCAGGCCCTCGAAGGGGCGCGGGGCCTTCAGATCACGGTCAAATTCGCCCGCGATCTGTTGTGTGATATAGTCCAAGCGGCACGGATTCAGCATGTGCAGAGGCTTGAATTTCCCATGAGGGTCCCACCACTCCGCCGCCATCGCTTCGAATTTTGCGATCTCGGATGGGTCCACCGTGTTCGGATGCGCTTGCATTCCTGTCTCCGTATGCTCTTTTACGTTTAAGGACTATATAGGGCCATAATGGACAAGTACCCGGACCAAAAGCGCGCAGTTCAATATCTGTACCCGCCGATCGATCCTTTCGATCAGCGCATGGTCGATGTCGGCGACGGGCACCGTATCTATATGGAGCAATGCGGCAATCCCGATGGGCTGCCGGTTGTCGTGCTGCATGGCGGTCCCGGAGGCGGCTGCAGCCCCGCGATGCGGCGGTACTTCGATCCGACGGTTTATCGTGTGATTCTGTTTGATCAACGCGGATGTGGCCGGTCGCGGCCCCATGCCTCGGTGACCGATAACACGACGTGGCATCTGGTCGCTGATATCGAGCGGTTGCGGACCTTGCTCGATATCGACGACTGGACGGTGTTCGGTGGCAGCTGGGGGGCGACTCTGGCACTGATCTACGCGCAAACCCATCCTGACCGGGTAAACCGTCTGGTGCTGCGCGGTGTGTTTCTGGCCACCAAGGCTGAGCTGGACTGGTTCTATGGCGGTGGCGCGGGCAAGTTCTGGCCCGAGCCATGGGCGAAATTCACCGCTCTGCTGACCGAGGCAGAGCTGTCCGATACCATCGGGGCCTATAACAAGCGCCTATTCTCGGGGGATCGCGCAACGGAGATTCTGTATGCGCGGGCGTGGTCGGCATGGGAAAACGCGCTGGCGTCGATCCACACCAACGGTGCGACAGGGGAAAGCCCTGGCGAATATGCGCGTGCCTTTGCGCGGCTCGAGAATCACTATTTCATCAATGCGGCCTTCCTTGAGAAAGACGGGCAGATTCTGAATCAGGTCGAGAAGATCGCCCATATCCCCGGCCATATCGTGCAGGGGCGCTATGACATGATCTGCCCACCACAGGCCGCTTGGAATCTTGCCGAACGCTGGCCCAACGCCGAGCTGAAAATGGTACGCAACGCAGGTCACGCCCTCTCTGAGCCCGGTATCAGCGCCGAGCTGGTCCGCATCATGGACCGCGTGGCCGAGGGGGTGGCATGACCCGGATTGACCGCCGTGCTCTGTTTGCCTCGGGTGCTGCTGCCGCGTTGCTGGCGGCCACGGGGGCTTCGTTGGCGGATACGCCGAAGGCTGGTGGTATACTGCGGCTGGCGGTGCCGCGCGATGACAGTCTGGAACAGGTGGCCCGTGGCGCCGTGTTCGACACCCTGACCGAGATTGCGCCCGACGGCACCTTGCGGGGCGAATTGGCGATTGGCTGGCAAACCGAATCCGACGCGCGCGTCTGGCGTTTTGATCTGCGCACCAATGTGGCGTTCCACGATGGTGCGTCTCTGGAAGTGGCCGACGTAGTCTCGGTGTTGCGCGAGGTCGGGCAGGCCGAGGCGCTGACGGCGGATTCGGTGCGGCTGGAACTGGCTGAGCCCAACCCCGGACTGCCCTTCCTGCTGGCCAACAGCCGATTTGTCATTACGCGCAACGGGCAGGGCGTAACACCTCTGCACGCGGCCAATGGCACCGGGTGTTACCGCGTCGAACGGGCCGAGGATGATCGCCATTTCCTGGGTTCCAAGGTAGCCGCGCACTACAAGGACGGTACCGCCGGGTGGGCCGACACCTTTGAGATCATCGTGATCCCGGACGCCCGCGTCCGGGCCGAGGCTTTGCGGGATGGATATGTGGATGTGGCGGCCCTGCCCGAAGGCGATGATCTGAAGGGTCACCGCGGTCTGCGCTATCACCCCAGCGAATCGGATATGGCGCTGGCCGTAGCTCCGCACGTGGGTATGCCGCGCCAGATCGGGGCAAGGCGCGCGCTGGATGACGGGCGCATCGCCGAGCGGTGGTGGCGGGTGTAAATCCGTTCACGAATCCTGCCGGGGGTTGCAGTTTCGACAAACCCTGCGTATATGCAGTTTCAACAGCGGCGTGTCGGGCTTCGGTCCGGGGCTCCACCGGAAATTTCGACGGGCCGCGCGCCCGTTTTTTTGTGCCCGTTCGAAGGGTAGAGCACCAGATGACAAACGACCTTATTGCCAAAGCTGCTATCGACCGGCGACTGGCCGAGATCATCACCCCCGTGATCGAAGATCTGGGGTATGAGCTGGTCCGCATCCGCCTGATGAGCGGCAAGCAGACCACGCTGCAGATTATGGCTGACAAGCCAGATGGTGGCATCGAAGTGGATGATTGCGCCGAGATTTCCAACGCGGTCAGCGCCACGCTGGACGTTGAGGACCCGATTCTTGACGCCTATACGCTGGAAGTGTCCAGCCCTGGCATCGACCGCCCTCTGACCCGTCTCAAGGATTTCGAGATGTTCGAAGGGTATGAGGCCAAGATCGAAACCGCCGAATTGATCGATGGTCGCCGCCGCTTCAAAGGCGAACTGGCCGGGATCGAAGGGGAAGAGGTTCTGATCAATATCCCAGAAGGGGACGAGACGATTACCATCGGTCTTCAATTCGACTGGCTGAGTGATGCCAAGCTGGTCCTGACCGATGACCTGATCAAGGAAATGCTGCGCCAGCGCAAAGACGCCGGTGCCCTGAACGAAAACGCTTTCGACGAGATTGAGACCGAAGGGTCCGAAGAGGAGACGAACTGATGGCAATCACCTCAGCCAACCAGCTGGAGCTGCTGCAGACCGCCGAGGCCGTGGCCCGCGAAAAGATGATCGACCCCGGTCTGGTTGTCGAAGCGATGGAGGAATCGCTCGCCCGCGCCGCCAAGAGCCGCTACGGCGCGGAAATGGACATCCGCGTTTCCATCGACCGCAAGACCGGAAAGGCGACCTTCACCCGCGTCCGCACCGTGGTTGAGGATGAAGAGCTGGAGAACTATCAGTCCGAGATGACCGTCGAGCAAGCCAAGCAGTACATGGAAGCTCCCGAAGTTGGCGATGTCTTCGTCGAAGAGGTTCCGCCGGTTGAAATGGGCCGTATTGCTGCTCAATCCGCCAAGCAGGTGATCCTGCAGAAGGTTCGCGAAGCCGAGCGTGATCGTCAATACGAAGAATTCAAGGATCGCGCGGGCACCATCATCAACGGTGCAGTCAAGCGCGAAGAATTTGGTAATGTCATCGTCGACCTGGGCGGTGCCGAGGCTGTTCTGCGCCGCAATGACAAGATCGGCCGCGAAAGCTATCGCCCGAATGACCGCGTGCGTGCGTACATCAAGGAAGTCCGCCGCGAAGTGCGTGGCCACCAGATCTTCCTGTCGCGCACCGCGCCGGAATTCATGGCCGAGCTGTTCAAGATGGAAGTGCCGGAAATTTATGACGGCATCATTGAGGTCAAAGCTGTGGCCCGTGACCCCGGCTCGCGCGCGAAGATCGCTGTAATTTCTTATGATGGTTCGATCGACCCCGTCGGTGCCTGTGTAGGTATGCGCGGCAGCCGCGTGCAGGCCGTTGTGAACGAGCTGCAGGGTGAAAAGATCGACATCATCCCGTGGAACGAAGATCAGCCGACCTTCCTGGTGAACGCGCTGCAGCCCGCCGAGGTCTCCAAGGTGGTTCTGGACGAAGAAGCTGGCAAGATCGAAGTGGTTGTACCCGAGGAGCAACTGAGCCTCGCCATCGGCCGCCGCGGTCAGAACGTGCGTCTGGCCAGCCAGTTGACCGGCCTGGATATCGACATCATGACCGAGGCCGAAGAATCGGCCCGCCGTCAGAAAGAATTCGAAGCCCGCACCAAGCTGTTCATGGACAGCCTTGATCTGGACGAATTCTTCGCGCAGTTGCTGGTGTCGGAAGGTTTCACCAATCTGGAAGAGGTGGCCTATGTTGAGATCGACGAACTGCTGGTGATCGATGGTGTTGACGAAGGCACTGCGCAGGAACTGCAAACCCGCGCACGCGAATTCCTGGAAGCCCAGGCCAAGGCGGCGCTGGACGCAGCCCGCGCTTTGGGCGCTGAGGACAGCCTTATTGATTTCGAAGGTCTGACACCCCAAATGGTAGAAGCTCTGGCAAAGGACGACGTGAAGACGTTGGAAGACTTTGCCACTTGCGCCGACTGGGAACTGGCTGGTGGCTGGACCACGGTCGACGGTGAGCGTATCAAGGATGACGGTGTGCTTGAGCCTTTTGGTGTAACGCTGGAAGAGGCGCAGGATCTGGTCATGACTGCCCGCATCATGCTGGGTTGGGTTGATCCGGCCGAGCTGGAGCAAGCCGAAGAAGACAGCGAAGTCGCTGAAGAGGAGGCCGAGGCCTGATCTCAGGGCCTCGGGGTGCGCACATGAGTCGCGGTGGCGTTCATAAGGATCGGTCTGACGGACCTGAGCGCAAGTGCATCGCCACGGGCGAGGTTCAGCCAAAATACGGGTTGATCCGCTTTGTGACGGGGCCGGACGGACAGGTTTACCCGGATGTCGCGGCGAAACTGCCGGGGCGCGGGGTCTATGTCGCGGCGGACCGCGCTGCGCTGGACAAGGCGGTGGGCAAGAAACTGTTTGCCCGTGGGTTCAAGGCGCAGGTGAACGTGTCAAAGGACCTGGTGAGCGAAGTCGAGAAACAGGTTACGCGCCGGGTGATCGAATTGTTGAGCCTTGCGCGCAAGTCCGGTGACGCGGTCGCCGGGTACGAAAAGGTCAAGACGTGGCTGGACCGGGAAGAGGCCCAGGTGCTGATTCAGGCCACAGATGGATCGGGGCGCGGCAAGTCGAAACTCAGCACGCCGCACTTCGGCAAATACATCGGGTGGCTCACTGCGGACGAGTTAGGACAGGCATTTGGGCGCCAAACGGTGATTCATGCGGCCTTGGCCTCTGGTGGACTCGCCAAACGTGTTGTAGAGGAAGCGCAGCGCCTGCGTGGCTTGCGCGAAACGGATGACGGCGGCAGGGGCCGCGCGGAAGGGTAAGAAGCTTTATGAGCGATAATGACGGCAAAAAGACATTGGGTCTTCGTGGCGGGGCACGCCCCGGAAATGTGAAACAGAGTTTCAGCCACGGACGTACCAAGAATGTCGTGGTGGAAACCAAACGCAAACGCGTGGTGGTTCCCAAGCCGGGCGCCGGCAAACCGGGTGGCGGAGCAACGCCCTCGGGTGATCCGTCGCGCCGCCCTGCCGGGATTTCCGATGCGGAAATGGCACGCCGGATGAAGGCACTGCAGGCCGCCAAGGCCCGCGAGGTCGAAGAGGCCGCCGCCCGTGAGGCAGCGGAAAAGGCGCGTGAGGAAGAACGCGCCCGTCGCCGGGCCGAGCAGGAAGCCAAGGAACGCGAACAGCGTGAGGCTGAAGAGCGCGCACGTCAAAAGGCCGAAGATGAAGAGCGCAAGCGCAAAGAGGCAGAAGAAGCTGCCAAACGCGCTGCTGCCGCTCCGGCCCCCGAAGAACCCAAAGCCGCCCGTGCACCGGCCAGCAAGCCGGCACCCGCGGCGACCCCGCGCAAACAGGATCGTGAACGGGAACAGCGCGGCCGTGGCAAAGGACGCGATGACAACCGCCGTTCGGGCAAGCTGACATTGGGTCAGGCCACCGGTGGCGAAGGCAACCGCCAACGCTCGATGGCGTCGATGAAGCGCAAGCAAGAGCGTGCGCGTCAAAAAGCCATGGGCGGCCCGGTCGAGCGGGAAAAGGTTATCCGCGACGTTCAGTTGCCCGAGGCGATCGTGGTCTCGGAACTGGCGAACCGTATGGCCGAGCGTGTGGCTGACGTTGTCAAATCTCTTATGAACATGGGCATGATGGTTACCCAGAACCAGACCATCGACGCAGACACCGCCGAACTGATCATCGAAGAGTTTGGCCACAAGGTCACCCGCGTCTCTGATTCGGATGTTGAAGACGTCATCAAAGAGGTCGAAGACAGCGACGAAGACCTGCAGCCCCGTCCGCCGGTCATCACCATTATGGGTCACGTTGACCACGGTAAGACCTCGCTTCTGGATGCGATTCGTGACGCACGTGTTGTGGCCGGTGAAGCAGGTGGTATCACTCAGCACATCGGTGCCTATCAGGTGAAAACCGATGGCGGTACGACGCTGACCTTCCTGGACACGCCGGGCCACGCGGCCTTTACCTCGATGCGCTCGCGCGGGGCCCAGGTCACGGATATCGTGGTTCTGGTGGTTGCCGCCGACGACGCAGTGATGCCGCAGACGATCGAGGCGATCAACCACGCCAAAGCGGCCGAAGTGCCGATGATCGTGGCGATCAACAAGGTCGACAAGCCGGACGCAAACCCGGACAAGGTTCGCACCGATCTGCTGCAGCACGAAGTGATCGTCGAGAAAATGTCCGGTGAGGTTCAGGACGTCGAAGTGTCCGCCATCACCGGTCAGGGCCTGGACGAGTTGCTGGAAGCTATCGCGCTGCAGGCCGAGATTCTTGAACTGAAAGCCAACCCGAACCGCGCAGCTCAGGGTGCCGTCATCGAGGCACAGCTGGATGTGGGCCGCGGACCTGTGGCCACTGTTCTGGTTCAGAACGGCACGTTGCGTCAGGGTGATATCTTCGTTGTGGGTGAGCAATACGGTAAAGTCCGCGCGCTGATCAACGACAAGGGGGATCGCGTCAAGGAAGCAGGCCCCTCGGTTCCGGTCGAGGTTCTGGGTCTGAACGGCACGCCCGAGGCCGGTGACGTTCTGAACGTGACCGAGACCGAAGCGCAAGCCCGCGAGATCGCTGAATATCGCGAACAGGCCGCCAAGGACAAACGCGCCGCCGCCGGTGCCGCGACCACCCTTGAGCAGTTGATGCAGAAGGCCAAGGAAGACGAAAACGTCACCGAACTGCCGATTCTGATGAAAGCGGACGTGCAGGGTTCTGCCGAAGCCATCGTTCAGGCGATGGAAAAAATCGGAAACGAGGAAGTGCGCGTGCGCGTGTTGCATTCGGGCGTTGGCGCAATCACTGAAACCGATGTCGGCCTGGCCGAAGCTTCGGGTGCCCCGATCTTTGGCTTCAACGTACGAGCGAATGCTTCGGCACGGAACACGGCGAACCAGAAGGGTGTTGAGATCCGCTATTACTCGGTGATCTATGACCTCGTCGACGACGTGAAAGCGGCCGCTTCGGGCCTGCTGAGCGCTGAGATCCGCGAGAAGTTCATCGGTTACGCCGAGATTCGCGAAGTGTTCAAGGTCACTGGTGTGGGCAAGGTTGCCGGCTGTCTGGTCACCGAAGGTGTTGCCCGCCGCTCCGCGGGCGTCCGCCTGCTGCGCGACAACGTGGTGATCCACGAAGGCACGCTGAAGACGCTGAAACGCTTCAAGGATGAAGTGGCCGAGGTTCAGTCGGGTCAGGAATGCGGTATGGCGTTCGAGAACTACGACGATATCCGCGCAGGCGACGTGATCGAAATCTTCGAGCGCGAAGAAGTCACCCGCACACTGGACTGATCCGGCATGGTTTAGAAATAGAAAACAGCGGCCCATTTGGGCCGCTGTTTTTTTTTGGAAGGTCGCGAGACTTCGATCGTTTGTGCGAGATTTCCCGATTCCAGCCAGTGCCGCGCGTCTTTCAATTCTGTCCTGTATAAGAGGTGAGTCTGGGTTAACGTCGGCTGTGCGGACTGAGATGCCGTTGGCTGTTTGGATTACTCGGCTATCATGAAATATTTGTGCAACGTATCTGTAATCTCCCAGATACATTTTGCTCCCTTGGAGACAAAAAACGTATCCCCGGCAGAAAACGTGTGCGGTGTGCCTTTATCATCGGTGATTGTTACAGACCCAGAAATAACCGTCATTAGCTCGTTCACCGGATAAGCATCAATTTCTTCTCGACACGGGGCGCATTTCCAAACCCCTGACGAAATTCCCGAATTTTCATCCAGATGGGCGTAGTGGATAAGTTCCGTCGTGTCGCTTGTTGTAAACGCCTCTTTCGGTACAAGATCAGAAGGTTCAAGCTGATCTCCCGCAGGATTTAATCTGTGAATACCCATGAAACTTATTCCCCGCATTTCTTCTGATGTTGAATCCAAAAATCGCCAGTAGTGTAACCGCCGCGTATTTTTGGTCAATTCGAGCACTGCACCTAGCCAAAAAGCAATGTTCGTAACGGGCTCGAACCGGACATTCGAGGCTCGGTTAAAAAAGTAGGGTTTGTATTGGTTGTGTTGGCTTTTTGAGGCAAAGGCCAGATCTGTCTAACGCTCAATACTCTTTACTATCGCCACGTGGCCAAAAACGTCTCGGGGTGCATTATGATGTCGAAATGCTGCATGCCCATTTTAAGATCGAAACTGACCGAATGCCCGCCCTTGCGTAGCAGTTCGGCATAGTCGCGGCTTTGGCGAATGAACTCGGGCGTGTCCCGTTCGGCCACGGTCACGTGGTAGCGTGGGCCGGGTCTGGGCAGATGGCGAATGGGTGACAGGTCGTTCACTTCGACCGGGGTCAGTTGCAGCGGATCATTGACGGGGGTCAGGCTGATCGGCTCCAGATCGTAAATACCGCTGATCAGGATCACATCGCGCACGCGCATCCCGGCACGGGCCAGCGCATCGGCCGAACCCGCCATGACCATGCTGACCAGATGCGCGCCGGCACTGTGGCCGGATAAGGTGACGCGGGATGGATCGAAGCCCAGACTGAACGCGTTCACCGCCAGCCAGAGCAGCGCATTGCGGCATTCCTCGATCATGTCCCCGATACGCGCGTCCGGGGCGAGCGTGTAATTGAGGGTGGCAAATGATTGCTCGGCATCGACCAGCGCCGGGGCCATCATGGCCGACTCGCGCTGGCTGAGCGCCTGCCAATAACCCCCATGGATAAACACATGTAGCGGTGCGCCTGCTCCTTTGGCAGGAAAGAAGTCCAGCACCTGCGCCGGGCTTTCGCCAAAAGCCAGGTTCTCTTTCACCTTCATGCGCGCCCGGTGCTGTGCGCTGAGCGCGGCGTAGCTGTCGACATAGGGGGTCAGGTCACCGCCGATCATCGACCGGGGCGAGTATTCCTGATCCAGTTCGTCCTGAGTGAAACCCCGGTACAGCATCGTTTACTCCTGCTCGGTATACATCAGTTCGGTCCGCATGTCGTAGAGATCATGGAAAAAGCGCAAATCCAAGGCCTTGCGCAGAAAGGCCACACCGCTGGACCCACCGGTGCCGGGCTGGTTGCCGATCACCCGTTCAACCGCAGTGACGTGATCGAACCGCCAGCGCTGAAACAGGGATTCCACGTCCATCAGTTTCTCGGCCAGTGCATAGAGGTCCCAATAACGATCCGTGTCACGGAACACCTGCACCCAGATTTTCACCACACGCGGGTTGCCGGAATAGGGCAGCGCATAGTCGCGATCAAGAAGGTCCTGCGGAACATCAAACCCTTGGCGCGCCAGCATAAACAGCACCTCATCATAGAGTGACGGTTTGCTCAGCGCGTCATTCAGCAACGCCATGACCTCGGGGTCATGTTCATGCACTTTCAGGGTCGAGGCATCCTTGTTGCCCAGAATGAACTCGATCTGGCGGTAACCATAGCTTTGAAATCCTGACGAATTCCCCAGCGCCAGCCGGAAGGTCAGGTAATCGGCAGGGGTCATAGTCAGCAGCGTTTCCCAGGCTGCGATCAGCTGTCGCTGGATCGCCTTGACCCGGTCGAGGTTCTTCATCGCCGGGCCGAACTCGTCCTTTTGTAGAAAACGGCGCACCTCGACCAACTGGTGATGCATCAGTTTCAACCACAGCTCACTGACCTGATGGATGATGATGAACAGCATCTCATCGGGTTGGGCGGGGTCCTGAAAGGTTTTTTGCAGGTTCAGCAGGGTCTTGAGCTGCAGGAAATCGCCATAGCTCTTGCGATGGGTCTGCGCGAAATCGGTGACCAGAGAATCCTCGATCCCGCGCTCAAGATACCGGTCATCCTTGTCGCCCATTTGCTCCTCCGAAATGCCTGCGGCCCCCCATGTGTAGGGGCAGAACCCGCTCAGCGCCAGAGCGTCAGGTCCAGTCCAGCACCACCTTGCCCGACCGGCCAGATTTCATCGCGGCAAAGCCTTCGGCGAAATCGTCGATTTTCATTTGGTGCGTGATGACCCGGCTGACGTCCAGACCGTTCTGCAACATGGCGATCATCTTGTACCAGGTCTCGAACATCTCGCGCCCATAGACGCCCTTGATGGTGATTGCCTTGAACACGATGCGCGACCAATCGACCGGAGATTTTCCGGGCGGAATCCCCAGCAGGGCGATCTTTCCGCCCATCACCAGCGCCTCGACCATCTGGTCCAGCGCGATTTGGGAACCGGACATTTCGAGGCCCACATCGAAGCCTTCCTTCATGCCCAGTTCGGTTATGATGTCCTGCAGGTGTTCCTTGGACACATCGACAGTGCGGACGGTCGGCACCACGTGTTCGGCCAGTTTCAGGCGATCCGGGTTGATATCGGTGATCACCACATGCCGTGCGCCTGCATGGCGCGCGACGGCCGCCGCCATGATGCCGATGGGGCCTGCGCCTGTGATCAGAACATCCTCGCCCAGCAGATCGAAACTTAGCGCTGTGTGCACGGCGTTGCCCAGAGGGTCGAGGATTGCGCCGATCTCATCCGGGACATCATCCGGCAGAGGCACGACGTTGAAGGCAGGCAATTTCAGGTATTGGGCAAATGCCCCTTGTTCGTTCACCCCGATCCCGCGTGTGCCGGGGTCCAGATGGAACTTGCCCGCGCGGCTCTGGCGGCTGTCGGTGGTGATCAGGTGGCCTTCGCCGGAACAGCGCTGACCGATTTCAAGCCCGGTCACGTTGCGCCCGAGTTCGACGATCTCTCCGGCGAATTCGTGCCCGGTGATCATCGGAATCGGCACCGTCGCGGCGGCCCACTCATCCCAGTTCCAGATATGGATGTCGGTGCCGCAGATACCGGTCTTGTTGACGCGGATCAGAACCTCTTCCGGGCCGATTTCGGGGACCGGGGCCTGTATCATCCAAAGGCCCTCTTCGGGCTTGGATTTCTCAAGTGCTTTCATAGTGTTCGATCGCATGAGTTTACTCCCACAATTCGGTGGACAGGTATTTGAGACCGCTGTCACACATCACAATCGCAACGCAGCCGCCTTTTTCCGGACCGCGCAACAGGTCGACGGCCGCAGCGAGGTTGGCTCCTGCCGAAAATCCCGCAAAAATGCCTTCGGTCCGGGCCAGCAACCGCGCCCCGTCCCGAGCCGCGTCGCCTGAAACCGACAGATGTCCGGCCAGGGTCGTTCCGTTCAGGTGGATCAGATCTCCCATGGCATAGCCGCCGCCCTGAATTGGGTGGTCCGGGTTGCTGATGGCTTCTCCGGCGATTGCCCGCGCGCCTTCGGGCTCGACCGCATAGCAGCGCACACCCAACGGGGTCAGGTATTCCGCGGCCCCGGCCAGAGTACCGCCGGATCCTGCAAAGTCGCAGAATGCCGTCACGGACCCGCCAGACTGGTCCCAGATTTCCGGCCCCGTGCCGGTAGCATGGGCTTTGGGGTTGCCTGAATGACCGAATTGGTCGGCGCGAAACGCATTGCGTTCCGCGGTGATGCGCTGTGCGGCCTCATCCACCAATGCCAGATCAGCCCCGGACACTTCACCGGGTTTGCTGCCTTCGGCTTGCGGGACGATCACGACTTCAGCGCCCAGAGCCCGCATCATGCGCGCGCGCTCGACCGAGTTTCCAGCGCTCACGACCGCGACGAAGGGATGGCCCAGAATGCCGCAGACAATTGCCAGACCGGTGCCCATATTGCCCGATGTCAGTTCAACGACCGTCTGCCCCGGTGACAATGTGCCGTCGGCGCGCGCCAGTTCGATGATGGATCGGGCTGCCCGGTCCTTTTTTGAAAACCCCGGCAGCAGGTAATCCAGTTTGGCTACAATACGCCCGTTCAGGTTCAAGTTCGCGCACAGGCGCGACAGCTCAACCAAAGGTGTGTTGCCAATGGTGTCGATAACCGACGGCAGGATCATTCGATGACACCGAGTTCTTTGCCGACCTTGCCAAAGGCCGCCAGCGCGCGGTCCAGTTCATCCTTGGTCAGAGCCGCATTCATCTGCGTTCTGATCCGTGCCTGTCCGCGCGGGACGACAGGGAAGAAGAAGCCCGAGACATAGACGCCCTCGTCAAACAACCGTGAGGCCATCTTTTGCGCCAGTTTCGCTTCACCCAGCATCACCGGTATGATCGGGTGTTCCCCCGGCAAAAGGTCAAAGCCCAGCTTCTCAAGCCCCGCGCGCCAGTATTTGGCGTTGCCGAACAGTTGCGCGCGCAGCATGTCGCCCTCTTCGACCAGACGGATCGCTTCCAGACCGGCAGCGACGATGGAGGGTGGCAGCGAGTTCGAGAACAGATAGGGCCGCGCCCGCTGCCGCAGCAGATCAATCACCGGCTGCGGCCCGGCGATGTAACCGCCGATTGCCCCCCCAAGTGCCTTGCCCAAAGTTCCCGTCAGAATGTCCATGTCGACGCCGAAATGATCCGGCGTGCCTGCACCGTTCGGCCCCATAAAGCCGGTCGCGTGGCAGTCGTCGACCATGACGATGGCGTCGTACTTGTCGGCCAGTTCGCGAATCTTCGGCAGATTGGCCAGATAACCATCCATCGAGAACACACCGTCGGTGGCGATCATGATATGCCGCGCCCCGTCTTCGCGCGCCTGTTTCAGCCAGGCTTCGAGGTCATTCATGTCGTTGTTCATGTAACGGTAGCGCTTGGCCTTGCACAGCCGCACGCCATCAATGATCGAAGCGTGGTTCAGGCTGTCCGAGATGATGGCGTCTTCCGGCCCTAACAAAGGCTCAAACAGCCCGCCATTGGCATCGAAACAGGCGGCGAACAGGATCGCATCGTCCTTGTTCAGGAACTTGGCCAGCTTCTGCTCCAGCTCGCGGTGAATATCCTGTGTGCCGCAGATGAACCGGACCGAGGCCATACCGAACCCCTTGCGTTCCATCGCGCCCTTGGCGGCGTCGATCAGGGCGGGGTGATCGGCCAGACCCAGATAGTTGTTGGCGCACAGATTGATCACCTGCTTGTCGCCCACCGTTATCTCACCGCCCTGAGGCGAGGTGATCATTCGTTCGCGTTTGTGCAGGCCTTCGGATTCGATCTGCGCGAGGGTGTCCGTGATATGGGACAGGAATGCATCTGCCATGGCGGTCTCCGTTTATGTGAGTCGCATATCTAACATAACGGATGTAATTCCCAAATGGGGGAATTACAATATAAAAGAAAAAAATCCACAAAAACGGAAGAGCTGACATCAGGCGTTCTTAACAATCAGGAACACGCGGGCCGGGCCGCCGGCGACAATCGAATGCGCCACATCCGCCGCGTAACGGGCCGTGTCGCCCTGTTGCAGATCACGGGACGCGGTGCCCGAGGACACACGGACCGCGCCTTCCAACACCGTCAGTTGCTCCCTTGAGCCGCGGGCATGGGGCTGGCTTGTCAAAGCGCCACCCGTGTCGAACTCGATATCATAGACCTCATGTCCGCCCGCCTCTTCGGGCGGCGAGAGGATGCGGATACGGCAATTCTGACCCATATTGTCGATGCTGGGCACTTCGGCTTTGCGCAGGACCTCGATCTGGTCGGCGGTGTTGGCTTCCTCCAGTAAGCCCGCGAAATCGACCTGCAGGGCGCGGGTCAGGTTCCACAGGGTCGAGATGGTTGGGCTGCTTTCCCCCCGTTCGATCTGGCTGACCATCGAGCGGGATACGCCGCTGAGATTGGCCACGGCTTCAAGCGACAGGCCCTTGGCCCGGCGCGCCTCTTTCAGGCGGGCGGGCAGGAGTGTCAGGATATCGTCAGTATTGTCCGTCATGACGGAATTTCTTGCGCCTTGAAGGGGTAGATGTCAATTCCAACCGTGACGGGACGTCCCATAGGACATGTGTATGCTGCAGGTGCATACTGGCACCGAATCCCGGAGGAGACTGACATGACCGATATCGTATTGCTGGACGGTGCCCGCACCGCAATTGGAACCTTTGGCGGCGCGCTGGCCTCGACCGCGCCCATCGATCTTGCAACCGTCGCCACCGAAGCCGCGCTGGAGCGGTCGGGTGTGGAAGGTGCCCAAATTGGGCATGTTGTATTCGGTCATGTGATCAATACCGAGCCACGCGACATGTACCTGTCGCGTGTTGCTGCAATGCAGGCGGGGATACCGAACGGGACGCCAGCGATGAATGTGAACCGGTTGTGTGGATCGGGCGCGCAGGCGATTGTCTCTGCTGTGCAGTCCCTGATGCTGGGTGATGCCGAGTTTGCCGTGGCGGGCGGGGCCGAGAGCATGTCGCGCAGCCCATATATCGTGCCGCAGGCGCGGTGGGGGGCGAAGATGGGCGATGTGTCCTCGCTGGACATGATGCTGGGGGCGCTGAACTGCCCTTTCGGCACCGGTCATATGGGCGTGACTGCCGAGAATGTCGCCGATGAGCATCAAATCAGCCGCGAGCAAATGGACAATTTTGCGATGACCAGCCAGACCCGCGCGGCGGCGGCGATCGAGGCGGGATATTTCGACAGCCAGATCGCGCCCGTACAAGTTAAGGTCAAGCGGGACATGGTGGACTTCAAGGTTGACGAACACCCCAAGGCCACCACGGCCGAGGCTTTGGCCGGGTTGCGGCCAGTGTTCAAGAAAGAGGGTCGCGTGACGGCGGGCAATGCCTCGGGCATCAATGATGGCGCGGCGGCGATGGTTCTGGCCACGGCAGAAGCGGCCGAGAAGGCCGGCTTGAAACCCAAGGCGCGCATTCTGGGTTATGCGCATGCCGGAGTCCGCCCCGAGGTGATGGGGATTGGGCCCGTTCCGGCGGTGCGGAACCTGATGGACAAGACCGGTCTGTCGGTAGACGATTTCGATGTGATCGAAAGCAATGAGGCGTTTGCGGCGCAGGCTCTGGCGGTGAATCAGGAGCTTGGGCTGGATGCGTCGAAGGTGAATCCGAATGGCGGGGCGATTGCTCTGGGGCACCCGGTTGGGGCAACCGGGGCGATCATCACGCTGAAGGCGCTGTATGAACTGGAGCGCACAGGCGGGACCAAAGGACTGGTGACCATGTGCATCGGTGGCGGGCAAGGGATTGCAATCGCCATCGAGCGACTCTGAACACGGGGTCGTGCCGGGAGGCTGTCTGCCCTCCATCGCGAGGGGTGCGATTCCCCTCGCGAGTATTTCTGGCCAGGTGAAGCGGGCGAGTTGGTGCTAACTGAGCGCATTGAGCAAGAGAACAAGCGCGGCACCTGCTGCTACCCCGATACCGGCGGGCAGGGCGGCGGACCACAGAGGTGATTTCTCTGGCTCGTCCTTCTGCGTCTGGGCGATGAGGGCGTTTTCGACCAAACCCGGCAGGCGCGGGCCGAAACGCGCCAGAACCCACGCAGTTTTGCTGAAATCGCGCAGGGCCGCACGCGGGCCAATGGATTGCTTGATGTAATCCTCTACCACAGGGCGGGCGACCTCCCAGATGTTCGTATGTGGATCGAGTGATCGTGCGACGCCCTCGACCACCACCATCGTGCGTTGCAGCAGGATCAGTTCGGTCCGGGTTTCCATGCCGAACCGTTCTGTGACCTCGAACAGGTAGTTCAGCAGGCGTCCCATCGAGATATGGGTGGCGTCCATGCCGAAGATCGGTTCACCCACCGCGCGCAGGGCCCGGGCGAATTCATCGACATCCTGATTGGCGGGGACATACCCGGCCTCGAAATGCACTTCGGCCACGCGTTTATAGTCGCGGCGGATGAAGCCAAAGAGAATCTCGGCATAGACCCGACGGGTGTATTCGTCGATATGGCCCATGATGCCGTAGTCATAGGCAATGATATCACCATTTGCCGCGACCTTGAGGTTGCCCTGGTGCATGTCAGCGTGAAAATAGCCGTCGCGCAGCGCGTGCAGCAGGAACAGGCGCAGAACCCGTTCCGCCAGATCGCGGCGGTTGTGTCCGGCGGCGTCGAGGGCTTCGTTTTCGCCCAGCGGAATACCGTCAGCCCAACTGAGCGTCATCACCCGGCGGGCGGATAGGGACCACACCACGGGGGGCAGCCAGAACCCGGCGTCATCCTTGGTGTTGGCGGCGTATTCCGAGGCGGCGGCGCTTTCCAGACGCAGGTCCAACTCACCGCGCACGACACCATCGAAATGCTCGATCACGTCCATCGGGCGCAGGCGGCGCGCGCCGGGGGCGAACAACTGGACGATACGGGCGGCGAAATAGAATGCATCCACGTCCTTGCGGAACGCGCGTTCGATGCCGGGGCGGAGTACTTTAACCGCGACGTCCTCGCCGGTGCTGCTCAGCTTGGCCTTGTGAACTTGCGCAATAGAGGCTGCGGCGATGGGTTCGCTGAATTCTGAGAACACCTCATCTACCGGCTGCCCCAGTTCCTTGGTCACTTCGGCCATGGCCTCGGCACGGGAAAAGGGCGGCAGTTTGTCCTGCAGCACGCGCAACTGGGCCGCCAGTTCATTACCCACCACGTCGGGGCGGGTCGAGAGGATCTGCCCGAACTTGATATAGGCCGGGCCCAGCGCCGTTAGCGCCCGTGTGGCGGGCGGCATATTGGGGTCGCCTTTGTAGCCAAGCCACTGAAAAGGCTTGCCCAAGGCATGGGCCACGAAACGCAGGGCGCGCGGTGCCTCAAAAGCGTCCAACACCACGTTCATGGCGCCTGTGCGTTCGAGTGTTGCGCCTGTGCGGATCAGGCGGATGATGTTGTGAGGGCCACGCATGAGTCAGATCTTCCAGCCGGAATGCAGCGCGGCGATACCCATGCTGAGATTGCGGTATTTGGCGTTCTCGAACCCGGCAGCGCGGACCATGTTCAGAAACGTCTCCTGATCCGGGAACTTGCGGATCGATTCCACCAAATACTGATAGCTGTCGTAATCGTTGGCAATCAGCTTGCCCATCCGGGGGATGACGTTGAAACTGTAGAGGTCATAGAGTTTTTGCAGTCCGTCATTCGGCAGTTGGCTGAATTCCAGAACCATCAGGCGGCCACCGGGCTTCAGCACGCGGAACGCCTCGTTTAGCGCCTCTTGCGGGCGGGTCACGTTTCGGATGCCGAACGAGATGGTGTAAACGTCAAACGTGTTGTCCTCGAATGGCAGGGCCATCGCATCACCCACCACCCAGTTCAGACTGTCGGCCATCTGGTCGGCCTCGGCGCGTTGGCGGCCTTCGACCAGCATCGGCTCGGTCAGGTCCAGAACGGTGGCATGGCCATAGCCCGCGCGCTTGAGGAACCGGAACGAAATATCGCCGGTGCCGCCCGCCACGTCCAGCAGACGTTGACCGGGGCGCGGCGCCAACCAGTCCATCATCGCGTCTTTCCAGACCCGGTGGATGCCCATCGACATGACGTCGTTCATCACGTCGTATTTCGAGGCGACCGAATTAAACACGCCCTGCACACGCCCGGCCTTGTCAGCCTCGCGTACGGTTTCGAACCCGAAATGTGTGGTCTTGTCGCTATTGTCGGACATTGAAAGGACGCCTTTGCCTGTGTTGCTCATCCTTATAGGCCCCCGCGCCGGGAAGACAATCGCGCGAAAAGGTAGCAGGGGCGACGAATTGAAGGGCGCGTCACAGATTTTCCTTAGTCCCGGCCTATGACGGGATCAGGTGTTCCAGACCTCGGAGATGTCCTGTTGGCAAGCATTCTCGCAGCTTTGCTGTCCATAGTTTTAGTGATTTTGTTTTTTGGCTGGCGGATCAGGGCTGTCTTTTGCACGATCCTGCGGGTGTACCGTGCCGAAGGGCTGGGAGGCAAGGTGGATGCACTGGCCCGGCACTATCCAAATGACGTTGTTCACGAGGCTATGCTGCGCGCGGGCAGCGACAGACCGGCGCAACAGACTCTGACGCGCAAAACCTTTCGCACGGCTCCCGGCGCGATAGTGGTGACGATCCTGGTTCTAACCATCTATTTCTATGTGGGTTTTGTGCGGCCCGATCTGGGAGAATTCGAAGAGGCCATCCCGCTGCAGAACCCCGAAGCGATTGTGGCGGTCAAGCTTACCCTGTTGGCTTTGGTGATCTACACGCTGATCTTTCATCTTGCCAATGTCATCACGATTGACGGGGGTGAACTGGTCATGATGGCTCCGCTGTTTCAGCGGCGGCATTTTGACCTGACAAAGCTGACCAAAATCAGCCTTCGCCACCGCGGAACCTATGTGCTGCGTTTTTCAGATGGGAAGACGGCGCGGATTCTGAAATATGTAACCGGACATGATGAAATGGTGCGGGCGTTTGAGGATGCGCTTGCGGCAAATCAGGAGAGCACATGCCGGAACTTCCCGAAGTCGAAACGGTCCGCCGCGGGCTGACGCCTGCGATGGAGGGTGTGGTGATCGAACGGGCGGATGTAAACCGTCCCGATTTGCGCTGGCCCTTCCCCGACCGCATGGCCGAACGGCTGACCGGGCAGCAGGTGGATCGGCTGCGGCGACGCTCGAAATACATCCTGGCCGATCTCAGTAGTGGTGAGACCTTGCTGATCCATCTGGGCATGTCCGGGCGCATGACGGTGTCGGGCGATCCTCTTGGACAGTTTGTGCGTGAACATCCGATGCCCGAGAAACATGACCACGTGATTTTCCACATGGCCAATGGCGCGCGGGTGACTTTCAACGATCCGCGTCGGTTCGGCGCGATGGACCTGCTGCCGACGGCGACCGCCGAGCAGCATAAGCTTTTGTCGGTTCTGGGCCCCGAGCCGCTGGGCAATGATTTTCACGAGCAGCATCTGATCGACGCATTCAGGGGCAAGAAGTCCCCGGTTAAATCGGCGCTGCTGGATCAGGGAATCGTTGCCGGATTGGGCAATATCTACGTCTGCGAGGCGCTTTATCGCGCGGGTGTGTCGCCACGTCGCAAAGCCGGGCAGATTTCTGCGGCACGGGTCGCGGCTCTGGTTCCGATCATCCGACAGGTGCTGCAGGATGCCGTCGAGGCGGGCGGTTCATCCCTGCGCGATTTCCGCCAAGCCGATGGAGAACTTGGATATTTTCAGCACAGCTTTGACGTTTATGGCCGCGAGGGCGAGCCCTGCCGCACCGAAGGCTGCGACGCGGTCGTCAAAAGAATCACCCAGTCCGGTCGCTCATCCTTCTATTGCGCGCAATGCCAAAGATAACTTGATCCAGCTTCCTCGCGTGATAAGGAATCGTATCTGAACGGAACAACCGGAAGCTTACACCTCATGGCTTTTGAGACGATCATCGTCGAAATCGAAGACCACGTCGCACTTATCAAGCTCGACAGACCTGATGCAATGAATGCGCTGAACTCACAGCTCACGCAGGAGCTTTGCTCGGCGCTTGAAGATGCGGACCAGAACGACAAGGTGCGTTGCATCATCATCACCGGCTCGGACAAAGCCTTTGCGGCTGGCGCGGATATCAAAGAGATGTCCACGATGAGTTTTGTCGACGTCTACGCGTCCAATCTGTTCGGTGATTTCAATGATCGAATCTGTGCGATCCGCAAGCCGATCATTGCCGCCGTTTCCGGTTACGCGCTGGGCGGCGGGTGCGAGCTGGCGATGCTGTGCGACTTCATCATTGCCGCTGACACCGCCAAGTTCGGCCAGCCTGAAATCAATCTGGGCGTCATTGCCGGGTTGGGGGGCACGCAGCGCCTGACCCGCTTTGTCGGCAAGTCCAAAGCGATGGACATGAACCTGACCGGCCGTTTCATGGATGCCGAAGAAGCCGAACGTGCCGGGCTGGTCAGCCGAGTGGTTCCGGCCAAGAAGCTTGTGGAAGAAGCGATTGGGGCAGCCCATAAGATCGCCGAGAAATCCCAGCTGAGCACAATGGCCGCCAAAGAAGCCGTCAACCGCAGCTATGAAGTCACGCTAAGCGAGGGCCTGTTGTTCGAACGCCGCGTCTTTCATTCCATGTTCGCAACCGAAGACCAGAAAGAAGGCATGGCCGCGTTTCAGGAAAAACGCGCCGCCCAGTTCCGCGATAAGTAAGACGCACGCGGGGGATCGGAACAGGCGGGCTAGGCCCGCCTTTTTCATGCCCGCTATGCACAACAAAAGAATCGGCTTGGCAATGCCTGCAATCTTGGGTAACAAGCGCCGCTATACATGCGCGTGCGGCCCGCTTGGCCCGACTCACACCCGTGATTCTGATCCGGTGCGGATAATCCGTGACGCGTAACCGAATATAACCGTACCGAACGAAGGTCAGAAACACATGGCAAATTCGCCCCAGGCTAAAAAACGCGCGCGTCAGAACGACAAGCGCTTCGCAATCAACAAAGCACGTCGCTCGCGCATCCGCACCTACCTGCGCAAAGTCGAAGAAGCGATCGCGTCCGGTGACAAGGAGGCAGCAACCGCAGCTCTGCGTGCGGCTCAGCCCGAACTGATGCGCGGCGTCACCAAAGGCGTCTTCCACAAGAACACCGCCTCGCGCAAAATGTCGCGTCTGTCGGCCCGGGTCAAAGCGCTGGGCTAAACTCGTGGGTTGACCTTGGGTCAACATTTCACGGTTGAATTGTTCTCAAAAGCGCCACAATTCGTGGCGCTTTTTTTGTGCTGTTGCCGGAAAGCCGCGTCTTCACGAAGTCGAGAGATTCTTTCGGCGAAAGACCCGAGTCAACATCAGAGTTTCGTTGCCGTACGCCTTGGCCTCTTGCTACCACTAAGTCAGCGATTCACTCGCTTGGGGGGACAGGCTGTTTCATTGACCAAACTGACGGGCGTCAGGAGGGTCGTGAAACGAATGTTGGCAAACGGACAATGCCCGTTTGTTGATCTGCTAAAGGTCTTTGGGTGACCGAAGATCCAAGCCCTGTCTAAAATATTGTTTGCGATGCGCAACCCGGCACACGGGGCGCCCTGTATCTGGGTGTCCACATGTCAGGCTGTGCTGACTTTCTGGGGACGGCCTCGCCAGACCTGCGTGGTTCGGCGTGTGGGTACCCTATTGCGAGTGAAAGCAAAATAACCGGGTAACCGGAACTGGGTAATAAGGCCGGCAGGCCAATAAAGAATGGGATGCGTGAGGCGCTTGATGACACAAGAGAAATGGGGACAACTGCGTAACAAATTGCTCAAGGCGGTCGGCAAGAACAACTACACCACCTGGATCGAACCTCTTGAATTCCAAGAGCTACAGGATGGCGTGGCGGTGTTCTCGGTACCGACCAATTTCATGGGCAACTATGTGAGCCAGAATTTTGCGGATCTCATTCTGTATGAGATGAACACCGCCGGGGAATCGGTGCAACGGCTGGCCTTTCGCGTCGCCGCTAATTCGCCGGTGCGACCGTCCAACGAACCGAAAGCCGCATCCGCGACCGCTCAGGACACACCGCAACCCCAATCTCTGTCGCAGCAGGCCGAGTCGACAAATGACGCATTGGAATCGCTGCAGGCTGCGCCATTGGACGCCCGTTTCACATTTGACAGCTTTGTGGTCGGCAAGCCCAACGAACTGGCCCACGCTGCGGCGCGCCGTGTCTCGGAAGGTGGTCCCGTCACATTCAATCCGCTGGTTCTGTATGGCGGTGTCGGACTGGGTAAAACCCACCTGATGCATGCCATCGCATGGGAGCTGAAGACCAAGCGGCCCGAGTTGAACGTGCTGTATCTGTCGGCAGAGCAGTTCATGTATCGCTTTGTGCGAGCCCTGCGCGAACGCCGGATGATGGACTTCAAACACCTGTTCCGCTCGGTCGACGTTCTGATGGTCGATGACGTGCAGTTCATCGCCGGCAAAGACTCGACCCAGGAAGAGTTCTTTCACACCTTCAACGCGCTGGTGGACCAGAACAAGCAGATCATTATCTCGGCGGACCGAGCCCCGGGCGAGATCAAGGATCTGGAAGAGCGCGTGAAGTCGCGCCTGCAATGCGGTTTGGTTGTGGACCTGCACCCGACCGATTACGAGCTGCGTCTGGGCATCCTGCAAAACAAGGTGCAGCATTACAGCAGCACCTATCCCGACCTGACAATTGCCGACGGCGTACTGGAGTTTCTTGCTCAACGCATCTCGACCAACGTGCGCGTGCTGGAAGGTGCGCTGACGCGTCTGTTCGCATTTGCCTCGCTGGTGGGGCGTGAGATCGACATGGAGCTGACACAGGATTGTCTGGCCGACGTGCTGCGTGCGTCCGAGCGCAAGATCACCGTCGAAGAGATTCAGCGTAAAGTGTCGGACTATTACAATATTCGCCTGTCAGACATCATTGGCCCCAAACGCCTGCGGTCTTATGCCCGCCCGCGTCAGGTGGCGATGTATCTGTGCAAGCAATTGACCAGCCGCTCGCTGCCCGAGATCGGCCGTCGCTTTGGCGGGCGTGACCACACCACTGTCATGCATGGTGTCAAACGCATCGAAGAGTTGAAAACCACCGACGGCCAGATTGCCGAAGACGTGGAAATGCTGCGCCGCGCGCTGGAAGCCTGAGACTTACCTCAAGCCCCTCAGGAAACGCCCCGGACCTTCGTGCCCGGGGCTTTTTTGTGCGCTGTAGCCCACGGTTGCGCGTCAACTGTGCCCGCACGGCCACGGGCCCCTTGACGCTTTGGCCGTTCCGACCCAGAAAACCGTAAAAAATCCTTGTACCTCAGGGTGGAACCGCTAACGTGCCAGTCCCGCCCATGTCGGTACGCAAGTCAGAGGAACTGAGGGTATGAAGATCAGCATCGAACGCGGCACCCTTCTCAAGGCCGTTTCCCAGGCCCAATCTGTTGTCGAACGTCGCAACACCATCCCCATACTTGCCAACGTGTTGATCGAGGCTGAAGGCGATCAGGCCATGTTCCGTGCCACCGATCTGGATATCGAAGTGGTCGACAAGGCCCCGGCGCAAGTTGAGAAGGCAGGTGCTACAACCGTGGCGGCAACGACGTTGCATGAGATTGTGCGCAAATTGCCGGACGGAGCGCTGGTGACTCTGACCGCTGACAGTGCCGCTGGGCGTCTGACGGTTGAAGCGGGCCGGTCGAACTTCTCGCTGGCGACGCTGCCGAAAGAGGATTTCCCGGTGATGGCGTCCTCGGAATATCAGTCGAACTTTTCTGCCTCGGCCGCGCTGCTGCGGCGGCTGTTCGACAAGTCGAAATTTGCCATCTCGACCGAGGAGACACGGTATTACCTGAACGGTGTCTATATGCATGTGGCCGATGGTTCCGAAGGCGGCAAGGTGCTGCGCTGCGTAGCCACTGATGGCCACCGTCTGGCCCGTATCGACGCCGATCTTCCGGATGGCGCGGCGGATATGCCTGGCGTGATCGTGCCGCGCAAGACCGTGGGCGAGCTGCGCAAGCTGCTGGACGATGATGAGATGGATATTGCCGTTTCCGTCAGCGAAACCAAGGTGCGTTTCGCGACGCCCGATATCACCCTGACCTCGAAAGTGATCGATGGCACCTTCCCCGACTACACGCGCGTGATCCCGCAGGGCAACACGCGCCAGTTGGAAGTGGACGCCGCCGAATTCGCGCAGGCCGTTGACCGGGTTGCGACCGTTTCGTCCGAGCGCTCGCGCGCGGTGAAGCTTCAACTAGACGCTGACAAGCTGGTCTTGTCGGTCAATGCACCTGATAGCGGGGCCGCTGAGGAAGAACTGGCTGTTGCCTATGGCGACGAACGGCTCGAGATTGGATTTAACGCAAAATATCTGCTGGAGATCGCCAGCCAGGTGGATCGTGAGAACGCGGTGTTCCTGTTCAACTCGGCAGGCGATCCGACCCTGATGCGCGAAGGCAATGATCAAAGCGCGGTTTACGTTGTCATGCCGATGCGCGTCTGATCGACCCTTCGGGGTGATCCTTAACGAAAGGGAGGGGTCATGAGTTTGGCCCTGACCGATCTTACGGTCTCACATTTCCGATCGCACAAGCTGGCGCGGTTGTCCTTGGACGGGCGGCCAGTGGTGATTCATGGGCCGAACGGGGCCGGTAAGACCAATATCCTGGAAGCGGTCTCTCTGTTCTCGCCTGGTCGCGGGATGCGACGGGCAAGTGCGGCCGAGATGACCCGGCGGCCAGAGGCGCTGGGCTGGAAACTGTCAGGGCTGCTGAACGTTCAGGGCCAGAACTATGAGATCGAAACGTGGTCCGAGGGCGGCGCAGCGCGTCAGGTTCGGATTGACGGCAAAGCCGCGAGCCAGATTGATCTGGGCAAACTGGCGCGAATGGTCTGGCTGATCCCCTCGATGGACCGTCTGTGGATCGAAGGAGCCGAAGGGCGGCGGCGGTTTCTGGACCGCATTGCGCTGAGCTTTGATCCCACCCATGCCGAGGCGTCTCTGACCTATGAAAAATCCATGCGCGAACGGAATCGCTTGCTAAAAGAGCAGGTGCGGGATGCGCATTGGTATGCGGCGCTTGAAGGGCAGATGGCCGAAACCGGCCATCGCATTCATACCGCGCGTTTGGCGGCGTTGGATCACCTGCGCGCGGCGCAGGAGCAGGCGGAAACGGCCTTTCCTTCGGCGGATCTGGAATTGGTGCAGACCGAAGGTGCGATGCCTGAGTCGGCAGACGAGCTGCGCGAGGCGCTGAGTCAAAACCGTTTCCGAGATCTGGCCGCGGGGCGCACGCTGGTCGGGCCGCACCGGTCGGACTTACATGGGGTATTCGCCGCGAAAGGGGTTCCGGCAAAGGATTGCTCGACCGGAGAACAGAAGGCGCTGCTTGTTTCCCTGATCCTGTCAAATGCACGGGCACTGGCCGGAATGGTAGGTGCGCCGCCGATCGTGTTGCTGGATGAGGTGGCTGCGCATTTGGACGCCGGGCGACGTGCCGCGCTTTATGATGAGATTTGCGCGTTGGGGGCTCAGGCCTGGATGACGGGCACCGGGCCTGAGCTTTTTGCGGAATTGGGGGGGCGAGCCCAAACGCTGATCGTTACCGAAGGCGCTGAGGGCTCGGTCGTGACCGCTTAGGCTGGTTCGCTGACTTTGCGTTCCCACAAGAAGCCGCGCATGACCTCATCCACCGGTGTTTTTGCCATGTGGTTGATGTAGTTCGACATGGTTTTTTGCGCCAAACCCAGCACCACGTCCAGAACTGCGCGGTGCGAGTAACCGGCGTCAAAGAACGCCTGCAACTGTTCCTCGGTCGGGTTGCCGCGGGTCTCCATCACTTGCAGGGTGAAGGTGCGGAGCGCTTCGAGCTTGGCGCTCGGCAGCGGAGTTTCATTGCGCAAGGCCTCGGTGATCTCGTCCGAGACCTTCATCATTTTGGCGATGCCGGTGTGGGCGGGCACACAGTAGTGGCACTCGTTTTCAACGTTGATGGTCTGCCAGACGACGGTTTTCTCGTCATTGTCGAAATCGGTCTGCATGAACAGGCCGTGCAGAACCTGATAGCCTTCCAGATGCTGCGGGCTTTCGGCCATCACCTTGTGCAGGCCGGGCAGGCGGCCGAATGCGGCCTGAGATTTCTCGAGCAGCGGTTTGGAACCATCGGGGGCGGATTCGAGGTCATGAGACGGGAAATTGGCCATGTCGGAACTCCTGTTTCTGGCGTGATGAGTTGTATTTAGGGTTTCTTGAGTGATCGCTCAAGTATATATTTGAGCGAACGTTCAAGAATTGGTGAAGACAATGCCCCGCAAACCTTCTTATGACCGCGAAGCACTGATCGCGCAGGCCCGTGATATCTTCTGGCGTCACGGCTGGGCCGGAACGTCACTGAAAGATTTGGAGCATGAGCTGAAACTGAAGCCGGGCAGCTTCTACGCAGCGTTCGGGTCGAAAGATGCGCTCTATGGGTTGGCGTTGGAACGGTATGCGCAGGACGGGGTCGCAAATATGATGGCAATGGCAGAGGAACTGGGTCCGCTTGGTGCGCTTAAGGCTCAGCCGCGTCGTGTGGTCGAGGCGTCGAGCCTGCCGACCAAAGCCTGCATGTTGGCCAAGACCTATGCCGAATTGCAGGCCAAAGATCATGATCTGGCCGGTCAGGCGTGCACCTATATGGTCGCGATGAAAACCTGTTTCGCAGACCTGTTTCGTCGCGCGCAAGAGGCCGGTGAGATTGGGCCGGATCACAACCCGGGTCGTCTTGCCGCGCGGTACCAATCCGACCTTCTGGGCCTGCGATTGTCAGCCGAACGCGACGATGTGAACGCTGTGGAAATCGCCGAGGATATCGCAGCAGACCTTGATCGGCTTTGATCGGCAAATAAAGCCCGTCAGAACCACAAAATATTGGGGGAGCGCGTGACATTCCCCACCAGAAAACGTATAAGTTACCAAAATAATATAGGTACTAACGGCATGTCCGAAGACGCACAGGCACCACAAGAATACGGCGCTGATTCCATTAAAGTTCTCAAAGGCTTAGAGGCAGTTCGCAAACGCCCTGGTATGTATATCGGGGACACGGATGATGGCTCGGGTCTGCACCATATGGTGTATGAGGTCGTGGACAACGGAATTGACGAGGCGCTGGCCGGTCACGCCGACCATGTGACTGTGAAAATTCACGCAGATTCCAGCGTCTCGGTCAGTGATAATGGGCGCGGAATTCCGGTGGACATTCACCCGGAAGAGGGTGTCTCGGCCGCCGAGGTCATCATGACCCAGCTGCATGCTGGCGGTAAGTTTGACAGCAACTCTTACAAGGTATCGGGTGGTCTGCACGGCGTGGGCGTGTCGGTGGTAAATGCGCTATCGAATTGGCTGGAACTGCGTATCTGGCGCGCTGGCAAGGAACACGTCGCGCGTTTTGAGGGCGGTGAGACGGCAGAACATCTAAAAGTCGTCGGAGAATGCGGTGACCGCACCGGGACCGAGGTACGGTTTCTGGCCTCGACCGACACGTTCTCGAACCTCGAATTCTCGTTTGAGACGCTGGAAAAACGCCTGCGCGAGTTGGCCTTCCTGAACTCGGGTGTCCGGATCATCCTCATTGATGAACGCCCCGCTGAGCGGCTGGAAACCGAACTGTTTTATGAAGGCGGCGTCAAGGAATTCGTCAAATACCTCGACCGGTCCAAGACCCCTGCGATGCCCGAGCCGATCTATATCAAGGGTGAACGCGACGATATCGGCGTGGAAATCGCGATGTGGTGGAATGACAGCTATCATGAGACGGTGCTGCCCTTCACCAACAATATCCCACAGCGCGATGGTGGTACCCACGTGGCCGGTTTTCGCGGCGCCCTGACCCGGACGATCAACAACTACGCGCAATCCAGCGGTATTGCGAAAAAGGAAAAGGTCAGTTTTACCGGCGACGATGCGCGCGAAGGGCTGACCTGCGTATTGTCGGTAAAGGTACCCGATCCGAAATTCTCGTCCCAGACCAAGGACAAGCTGGTGTCCTCCGAGGTACGTCCGGCGGTCGAAGGTCTGATGAACGAAAAACTGGCCGAGTGGTTCGAGGAAAACCCGAACGAGGCCAAGGCCATCGTCGGCAAGATCATCGAGGCTGCTCTGGCCCGTGAAGCTGCCCGCAAGGCGCGCGAACTGACCCGCCGCAAGACCGCGATGGATGTGAACTATCTGGCCGGCAAGCTGAAGGACTGCTCTGAAAAAGACCCGTCCAAGACCGAAGTCTTCCTGGTCGAGGGAGACTCAGCCGGTGGGTCGGCGCAGACGGGTCGGGACCGGCTGACACAGGCTGTTTTGCCCCTGCGCGGCAAGATCCTGAACGTCGAACGGGCGCGGTTTGACCGGATGCTGTCGAGCCAGGAAATCGGTAACCTCGTGATGGCGCTGGGCACCGGAATTGGCCGCGATGAGTTCAACATCGAAAAGCTGCGCTACCACAAGATCGTCATCATGACCGACGCCGACGTGGATGGCGCACATATCCGGACGCTGCTGCTGACTTTCTTCTATCGGCAGATGCCGGAGCTGATTGAAGGTGGATTTCTCTATATTGCCCAGCCTCCGCTTTATAAAGTTTCGCGTGGCAAATCAGAAGTTTACCTGAAGGATCAGGCGGCGTTGGACGATTACCTGATCAATCAGGGTGTTGAAGGCGCAGTGCTGAAGCTCGGCTCGGGCGAAGAGATTATCGGTCAGGATCTGACCCGTGTGGTCGACGAGGCACGGCAGCTGAAGCGCGTGCTGGATGCCTTCCCAACCCACTACCCGCGCCACATTCTGGAACAGGCCGCCGTGGCAGGGGCCTTCGTGCCCGGCGCGGTCGATGCCGATTTGCAAGGCGTGGCCGACAAGGTCGCTGCCCGTCTCGATCTGATCGCGCTGGAATACGAGCGCGGCTGGCAAGGGCGGATCACGCAAGATCACGGTATCCGCCTGGCCCGTATTCTGCGCGGTGTGGAAGAGGTCCGCACGCTGGACGGCCCGATGCTCCGTTCGGGTGAAGCGCGCAAGACAGGCAGTTTCACTCAGAGCCTACAAGAGGTTTACAACACCCCTGCGACACTGGTCCGTCGCGATCGGTCTCAGGTCATTCACGGCCCGCTGGATCTGTTGCGGGCCATTCTGGAAGAAGGCGAAAAGGGTCTGTCACTGCAGCGGTATAAAGGGCTGGGTGAAATGAACCCTGATCAGCTGTGGGAAACCACTCTGGACCCAGATGCCCGCACGCTGTTGCAGGTGCGAGTGGATGATATGGTCGAGGCTGACGATCTGTTCACCAAATTGATGGGTGACGTGGTGGAACCGCGCCGTGAGTTCATCCAGCAAAACGCATTGAGCGTCGAAAACCTGGATTTCTAGCCTGTTGTAGGTGTGCGCATAACACTTCGCACACCCCAAAAGTTTGCGCAGTTCGCCCATAGTTTTGCGCTGTGGGTATATATTTCGCGCTGATGAATGCGACCAACTCGCCGAGTAGCGTTAGAAATATCTTCGGCCGCAAAATCCGCAATGCAGTCACCAAGGCAAAAACGGTGATCGGCTGCGCGGAGACCGATGCAGTCCTTCTTGCTCATTAGGATTGCTCAATTGCCACAGAAAATTTCCCACAAAAACAAAACAAACTTAATTGTTCTCATTGAGCATTAAGGTGGATCTGACTCACGTATTTCGAACGAGGATAAGGCAGATGGCAATCCGTAGGGCCGTAAATCTAAGTCGAATTTCACGGTGCAAGGCTTTGATGGGCTTAACCTCAGCGATCTTAATTTTTTTGATACTATCAGCCAGCGCGCAGGCCCAAAGCTCACAGGCCTGCGTAGAATTGGGTTCTCCTCGAATTGAGTACGCTTCTGGAACTGAAAGCACTCGCGGTAATCAAACAATCTCAACGACGGAACGCACGTGTCTGCCGATTCCAAGCGGACCCATTACAGGACTTACAATTGGAAACTCCTCAATTACGTCCTCTGGTGAAATTGAGTTGTATGTCCCGGGCCAAAACACCGTTCCAAGTAATGCTTCAGTTTTAACTCTCCTAAACGTTGATGTTGCGGCAGGTAGCGGAGACTTTGTTTCTCGTGAGGCCTTGGCTACAAACATCAACGGGAAGCTCAGAGTGAACCTCATTGGAACTTCGATTGGTTCCGGCAGATCAATGACGTTCGTTCCGTTCAACGGCGCGAATATCGACCCCACTGAAGTTTACTTCCAGTCAGACCGACCGTTAACCTACGACAACTTGACTGTTATGGGAGCTACCGAAGTGGTTTTCGGGGCGTACTATATCCAATCCCGGGTTGCTGAGGCTTCTGATTTCACACTGACGAATAGTTCGATTTCTTCAACCAGTGACATGACGATAGCCGCAGGCACGACTGTTCGGTTTGATGCTGCAAGCAGTTTGAACACCGTAAACTTTGAGAACTTTGGCACGTTGGCTGGAACGGGAACCGTGAACGCATTCAACTTCACAGTTAAGAACGGAGGGGTGCTTTCGCCGGGCTTTTCAATTGGTACGCTCAACAATAGTGGCGGAATCGCCTTTGAAGCTGGGTCAAGGCTCTTAAGTGAGGTCGATCCGACGGCCGGGCAGAAAGCTGACTTGGTGTCATCCAGCGGGCCCGTGACAGGGATTAACAGCGCGACTATACAAGTCGAAGCTGCTCGGCCCGGCCTGACTGCGCAAGACTATGCTGCCGGCAACAATTACACGGTTTTTCGAGCTTCAAGATTTGATGGAGACTCACCGACGCTCGTTGCAGGAGGATCTCTTCCAGCGTTGTCCAATCTGACTATAGCCAGCACGCCGACCACAGATGGTCAGATTGATATCGCATTCACTGCTCAACCGGTCTCAAGTTTACCGCAAAATCCAGCAGTCACCAATTCGCCAAATGCCAGCAACCTCGCCGGGGCGGTTGCTAACACGACAACGACGTCACCGGGGACAGGACTCAGTAGTGGCTCAACTGTAGGTGTAGCAGTCAATACTCTCACCAATTCTGGCCTAGCTGGGTTTAATCGTGTGCACGCGGAACCTTACTCCTCCAACCTGACCATTGGCCTTGAGCAATTAGACCTGATAACCAACACCGTGCTGAGCCACGCTGACTGCCGCAAGTATCAAGCGGTCGGCTTCAGCAATGAGGATCAACCCGTTGCATCAGGCGAGATCGACACGGCCCAGAGCCCTAGCGGCGCAATAGACTGCTCTGATCGGCGCTGGTGGATCGACACGGCCTATGTGAGCGGGGACGTTGACGGAAGCAACGGCCTTGGGACATTCGACTATTCGCTCGGCACTATTTTGGTCGGAGCGGATGTCGCAAGTACCGATAGAGGTGTGGTCGGAGTGTACGCAGGCTTTGGGACATCCTCTATGGATGAACACGATCAAGTCGATCAGGACTTTTCGACCGACAGCTATCATGTGGGCGTCTATGGGCGTACAACAACAGGAACTTGGGAGTTTTCCGGGCTGATCGGTTACATGTTCGGCGAAACTGACGCCAAACGGAATAACCCTTCTGTTGATGGTTTTACAGGAGGCGAGGCAAAGTCGGATTTGGACCAAGAGGGTATACACGCCGGTATCCAGGCACGGAAGCTGTTTAACCTGGACAGCGGTGCAAGGGTATCTACGGTTTTTGGATTGAACTACGGGCGTATTCAACAAGGTTCAGGCACAGAGACTGGCGGAGGTGATTTCAACTACTCAATTGAAAAAGCGAACGCAGAGTCTCTGGTCGCCTCCATTGGAGTTGACTACCAACGGGACTTCTTGACAGAGAATGGTTTGCTAACCCCAATCGCCTTTGCTCGTTACGAGTACGATTTCTTTGCCAACAAGGACAGTGAGCACGAAATCACTGTTACGAGCCCTTTATTCGGAACATTCACGCAAGTCGGACAAAACCGAGGAGCAAACGGCTTCGTTCTTGGGTTAGGACTGGGCTATCAAATATCTGAGCTGGCCAGACTAACGGCAGGATATGGCTATTCGGTTCGCTCCAACGGCCAAGAGCATGGCTTGGGGGCAAACCTTAGCGTTCGTTTCTGATTAGGGCGGACCAATTAAGATGAGCGGTAAGCAAGCTGCAACAACTTGCGGAAGCTATCGTGGCGGTGTGAGCTTCATTTCTAGCGCTCAAAATTCGGGGATTTTAAATACATATAGTCGCGATTTCCCGGCATCATCCGTCAAGATGTAGAGAAGTCCATTGGGCTCATCGAGAGCGATTCCTTCGGGATGTTTAACTTCCTTTTGTTTGCCATCTTTCAAATAAGCCAACTCTATCGTCTTTGCCGTTCTCGTCTCTGGATCGTACAAAAAGATTTGACGCCCTTTGTCACTCAGAATCCAAAGTAGACCTGAGGACGCAGACCAAGCCAAACCGCTTACATCGAGTTCATCGTCTTTTACGCGATCAGACATAAAACCAGATTCGCGATCCAAAGGGATGATTTCATCAATCTCAGTTAGCTCTGGTGACAATACCAACAACAGCCGCGGCTGTCCTTCGATAACCACGAATACTCGCCCGGTGTCCGGATCGACGGTGATGCCCTCAGGTCCCTTGTTCAATGGATTGCCGACAAGCATTTCAGCAGCGGCCGAGTAACCCTTGAGGGCAGCAAGTCGAACTGTTGTCAGTTGAATGGGGTCGGTCGGGTGGAGGACTAGAATTGATCGATCAGTTTCCTGAAGCACCAAAACAGACCCATCTTTTCGTGACGCGACGCCCTCCAGATCTGATCCCGCCAATGAAGGCAGCTTGAAAGAGTTTCCTAATGTCCCGTCGATTCCAAGTAGGTGCAGTTTAGGTTCAGCGTCGCTTACTGACCACAAGAAGCCTTCAGCGTTGGACAGAGACAATCCGGAAGGCTCCGAGAAGCCTTCCGATTTATCCGCCACCTTGAAGGAGTCGATGAGTGTCAAACCGGGACTCTCAGCTTGGGCGAGCTCGATCCATGCCAGAAATGTAACAGTAGCGCTTGCAAAAGAAGCCAGTGTTCCAAGCTTGGGGAAGCACCGTGAAAGCCCAAGTTTCGACCGAAGCAGCTTGTGTTCTGACATTGGATTTTCCCGCACTTGGACCACATCCCAGTATCAACTTTCGTATCACAGTCCGGATGGGATGTCCGAAGAATGCACGGCAATCTCTTTACCTGATCCCGCCTGTTGCGATTGAATTGAATAGGGCACGATATGCCTGTGGTGAAGCGTAAGCCTTTGGCGTGAGCAGGAAGGAAGACAAGTTGAATACGACTCTCCCGTTTGTGACCGTGTTGTTGATGCTGCTGTTGCCAGGCGCTGCGGTGTCACAAATCGACCCAGCGACGATGCTGGCCGGCGCTTCTGAATCGGAAATTCTCATTGAACGCCGATGGACCCAGTTTCGTGGCAAACAGGAACTATATTTCTTTACTCTCGATGTGGTAGTCACGATCATTCTGGCTGGCATGATCGTCTATCATCCGGTGAGACGTAAAGCCCGTAGAAGCGTCGGCGACATAGTTATGCCAAGGCTTTTCTTCCTTTATGCGCTTATCGGTATGGCGGTTGGATTTCTGGTGGTTCAGCACGGGTCAATGATCGGTTTTGTCATTTTTGGAATCGGAGCGTTGCTCAGGTTCCGTTCCAATCTCGATGATCCGGTCGATACAGTCGAAATGATAGTCGTAACTGTTCTTGGTCTTGCGGTAGGGCTGGGCTTACCCCTGATGGCCACACTGGTGGCGGTTGTATGTTGGTGTTTCATTTGGCTCGGTGGACGAAACAAGGGCGTGGAAATTTCGCTCAAAGCCTCAGACGAAGAGCACTCATTGAACGTCAGCGGCGCCATTGAAGCCATGGCAGCAGACGCTGGCTGGAAGCTGGTCAGAAAACACCACGTTCCGGGCAAATCTCGCGTTTCATTGCTTTTCATCACCTCGGGAGGGCTTTCAGAAGCCCGGATCGAAGAGATGATAAACGATCTGGTCCCAGAAAAAGTCGAGCTGAAACTCAACCTCTAGTCATTTCACAAGGTCTAAGCGTTTCAACACCGCATTCGGGGATTTGATCTCTTTTGGGAGCGATTTGAAGTTTACCGACCTTTCGAAATCAGGTCCTTGATATACCGCTATCCCAAACTCTCCGTTAGGCTGGAACGTAACATGAGTGAAGCTGTGAGGTGATCTGGCGCTATCGCCAATAAGCCGCCGCGGGCCGCCTCCCAAACAAGCTTGAGAGACATAAGCCACCCCGTCTTTCCAACCCGGGTAGAAGGCATGATGGTGGCCTGACAGATGCAGAACGACACCGCTGTCCAGGTAGATTTTTTCAAGTGTTGGGTCGCCGATGATTTCACGTTCGCGCTGGATCGCGAAGGGCCAAAGTGGGAGGTGACTGAAAGTGACAATCGGGTCTCCACTTGCACCCAGTTCTTCAAGTCGGTCCTGCTGATCGCCGGATAGCGGCCCAAGGGTCGTAGCATCCAAAGACGCAAACGTTATGCCCTGCATCTCAAACGCGTAGAAGAACGGGTAGTCATCCGAAACCAGGAAATCGACGTCTGGCTTTCTTGGTGTCCATTCCTCTGCATAAATTTTTCTTTCACGTTCGAAGCCGCGGTAGGCAGAGGCATCATGGTTTCCAGGCGTGACCGCAAATGGAATTCCGGCAGCCTCTAGTGGATTTGACACGGCCTCGTGAAACGCCTTCCACATCTCCCTGACCTGTTTGTCGGACAAGTTGGGAATGCGCTGTCCCGCTACCATATCTCCGGTCGAAATCACCAAATCGGGATCTATCTCGATTATCCGATTAATCGCTTTGTCGACGCGGGCATCGTATTTTACCGAACCATAGCTTCCGTTTAGATCCGATATGACGATTACATCCAATGCCGCCGCTTTGCAGGCGAGCAGACCGGTGCAAACGAACACCGCAATAAGGGCTGAACACCTACGGGTCATAACAGTCCACAGCCTCTACCTCGGTGTCGTTTCTCAGAAAGAATGCGACGGGATCCAGGTCAAATACCAAGTCGCCATTTGAACAATTGCTCTGGAGGATGGATATTGCCAGCGCGGTATTTTTTACAACTTGTGCAATCTGCCTATCTGACAGCCCAAAGCTTCGCGACAACCAGTCATAAACCGGGCCTTGCTTTTGAAGGTCACTATTCAACGCAACCAAACGTCGGTAAGTGATTGGAGAGAAGTGCCGCATCTTCTCGAGCATTTGAGTAGATTTCGCGAAGTTGGCATATTCGATCCGACCACCAGCATCGTTGTCGTTTAGATTGGTGCGACGGATCAATAGAGCGTCGGCAGGAACACCTCCATCGTTTGACTGATGGTGCTTCGCTTTCTTGTGCTTCAGCTTTCCGTCTTCAACCCAATACCAATAGGGTGTGAAGTCTATGTTTCCTACGCGGTCCTGCTGGCTAAAGATGAAATCGAGGAGAACAATCTCGGTAAGTTCTTGCATCCAAAATGCCATCTGTTGATCACTGACATCGGGACCGAGATCCTTGTTGATCATCCGGTCTTTTCGGCTTGTTCCAACGCCGTCTGCAATTGCTTCTGGCAATGGTTTAGAAGAACGCAAAGCCAAGAACGCAGGAGTTTCCTGGAAATCGCGGTTCTGACCTTTCCCCCAACCAGATTTGCGGGTGCCGTTGATTTCCGAGCCGTATCGATGCCCAGGACTATCAAGCAGTACACCGTATATTTGTGTTCGATCCGAGGTGAACAGATCATCGGTCGGTTGGTATGAGTTCGGGTCGGCATCCGCAGCTGCGAAGACCCGCCAGCCTTCGTGGTTCATGCGCCCGCCATGAGAGCCACCAGAAATCGCAAGGCCAGGCTCTGCGACCTCGGAAAAATGCGCCTGGGCGTCCATGCTACGCCAAACGGCGACTGGAACTTTGACAGTCGCGTCGAAATATCTGGAGAAATGATAGTAAAGCAGCGACGAGGTGGAAAACGTTCCACTGGTGCCCTTTTGGTTCATGGTGGACTTGAATTTAGCCACCCTGTCCTTGGCCAGATCTTTTGCTGCTTTCCCTTCTTTGCATGCGTTTCTCTCGAATTCAGAACGGTTCCCGGTGTAGGGTCCTTCCGAAATATCGTAAACGGCCATTCCTGGGCTGGTGCTCCAGATTTTTGGGCAAATAGCAATTTCGGAGGTATAGAAATCGATCTCGCAATAGGCTGTTTCTTCCTCAAGATCGCTTTTCTTATACTCGCCCATTGGAACTTTTTCGATCCGAATACAGCGTTCAGCAACGCCGTTGGGACTATCAAATGCCGTAGCTTCACCTAGAACATCGTCGCTCGCCCACAAGGCAGTGGGTGCAATGAAAGCAAGTGACCCCAGAAGATTGAACTTCATTTGAATAGTCCTCCTGATATCATTTAGGGCAAATCGCTGCCTGTTGTTTGGTGGAGATTTTCAACGTGGGGTCGACACTAAAGTTGGAGAATTTTGAGTCGATCCACTGGTCGCACCCGCCTGAACATGGGGCTCCGTTTCGGGCATCATTCCAATATTCCTTGGCCCTTTCTTCCGTCCAACCGCAAAACTGAACGAGCGCCATTGCCGACAATGCACCCGAGGAATGAACGCCCCACATGCAATGCACCAGGACAGGGCCCTTTCCAGGGTTTTCAATCACCTCGTGTATGGATGCCATGACAGCACCGGGTCGGGAGGATCTGGCACTTTGATAGTCAAAGGATCCGTTTCCGCAACTGGTGCGACCGTATTGAGTGTTTTTGCCGAAGTCGGCATAAAATCCGGCTGAAAACCCTTCACCGCACAGAGTTTTGCGTTGCCATTCACTCAGGCCCGTTCGGTCCTTGTCGCCGCCCTTGAAACCGGATCGATACAATACTCCGCTCAAGACTGGGCGAAAGAACGCGACGCCATCGACACCCCCGTCGCTACCCTTTGAGAGCATTTGACTGTTGCTTGGGCCACCGTTTCGACTGGTCACGTCAGAATTCGCCGCGGTTGCCAGAAGACCAATGAATATGAGGGACGTCAAAAACCGCATGCGTGTTCCTTTCTGTTTTCAGCCCGTGATGCTCAGGCTTTTCCTGCCGGTAGTCCCGCAGAGTGGCTAATTCACGGTAACCCTGTCAGGTGTGCGGATAGTTTGCCGCCGTGAAGCTCAAATTGGCCAGACCAGATTGATGATAACAACGACTACGAAGTAGGCCAGAACTACTTTCCAGTTCCATTGGTTCTTGTTTTCTTCGTTGATCACGCCAGCCGATTTCAATGCCAAGTTAGTGATGATTAAGGCGACAACGATGACCGCCGCATGTGCCAGGTCGAAATGCAAGTTTGAACTCCTTTTGTGCAAATTTGGGATTGATGAATGTGTGTCAGCAGTCACCTGATGGCAGCATCGCTACATCCGAGTACCTTCCTTCAGATGTCGTGATCCGAGCACATGCACCAGTATCCTTGTTAAACCAGTATGAAGTCAGCCCTTCGCTTCGGATGAGTTCAAATCCGAGACTCTGGATGCCCATTTCAGCTTGGCCCGCTCTTGCCCCTTCAAATGACGAAAGATCGCGCGAGCTGCCCACAGTTGGTGCGCTTGCATCCGCCGATCCGCCACTCTCGTCGCATGCTGCAAGCGCAGTAATACACATCGTGCCGATCACCAATAGAACCTTGGACTTCATCTGCTTTTCCTGATTGTTTTGGGAATACGTTTCAGGGTTTCTGGTCGATCACCTATTCAATTCCGAAAATTACGTTGTAGTCGACGGAAGAATTGCTGCGATTGATAACCTCCACAACATGATCACCGGATTGCCAAAGCTGTCCGCGATACTCCTTGTCCGCCGACATCAATCCTAACAGTTCAGAACCATCGGGGTTACGAATAACGTAGTCCAAAGTGCCATTTCGCGGCGCAACTCGAACGTAAAGGAACTGTTCGTTTTTGGCACCCAGAACGTATTGCTGGGATGCTCCAGGCGCGAGTTCACCGACTATTTCTGCGCCAGTAGAACCAGAATCAAATTTGACACGTTGGCTACCAGTAGAACCGGCGGCACCTGCCATGGCTCCACCGCCATCATCCATCGCCTCGATAACCGACATCTCTCCAATGCTTCCATCCTTGTACGCGATGCAGCGCCAAAGTGTTCCACCTGCATCACGCAGCATCACGAGCGTACCCGCCTCTGAGAACTCAGAGCTTTCAATCGTACCTGACTGACCGTCTGGTCCACCAACCTGCCGTAAATGGTCGATGCACGCGTCGTCGGCTTCTGACACTGCAAGAGCAGCGGTGCCCGCGATTGCGAACATGGGTGTGAGGAGTTTGAATAAAACGAGTTTCATCGGATGGTTCCCTGTCGGCTTGTTCTAACAATTTTATTCCGTACAAAGCGGAACCTCACTTTGCTTCTCGTAATTTTGACAGAAATTCATCGCATGCCTGTGCGCTGCCGACGATCTCATCTGTCGTTTCAATTCCTTGCAGTGATGCCATCTCGGAATTAACGCGATTGAGGATCTGATCCGCTTGCTCGGCGGTGATCAGGTTCTCGGCTTGTGCTCCTTTCAATGTGGTGCAGACACCGGCGGACAAGCCTGTCGCAACGCCGACACCCACTGCGGCCCCGCCACCCAAGGTCATCGCCCCAACCGCGCCGAGGACGAGCCCGATCACGATACCCAAGATAACTTTTCCCATGTTTTCCCCCCTTTTGGTGAGAAAGAGTTCAGCCTTCACTACTGGCGCAAACCGCGTGCCCATCTGCAAATCAAGACCAATGCTAACAGGTTGAGAACCGGTGCAATCGCCGCGAACCACGGTTTGGCCAACTCCGAGATCAAGTCCGTTACAAGTATCCAAGGCAGTCCTAACGGCAAAAGAAACACCCCGGACAAAGGGTCACTTTCTTGCCCCAACCAACCAAATGCACCCGTCAAGAACGCAACCAACGCCAACAGGTAAAGGATAGCGAACACGATGGTGGCTATTCTACAAACCAAGTCGGGCTTTCCAAAGAGCGAGCCAGTGCAGCGCAGCTGTGTTCAGCTGCGCTGCAAACAGGTCACAATGCGCCTTCGTCGCCCAGGAACTCGATACCAGCTGTCGCGCCATCACTGTAAGCAATGCAATTCCAAGGAGCACGATCCTCACCAACGCCGACAGTGACTTGTGTTCCAGCTTCGCTAAATGCGGATGAGAGAACCACGACTTGCGAATTGTTCGTTGTGTTGGCTACATCTCGCAAACACGCCTGCTGAGCGGGTGTGAGTTCGGCGGACGCACTGGATGTACTCGTATCGTCACAGGCCGCAAGCATTGCGAAACAAGTTGCGCCCGCAATCATCACCATCTTGTTGATCATTTTCTTCTCCCTCTGGGTCCGTTGAACTTACTGAAACTGGATGCGCTTGTTTGAATCTCTCGCGTCTGGGCAGCCAACAGAACATATCTCGATCCTGTGACTGCCTTTCCCAATACATGCTGCGGGGGGCTTGGTCGGCAGAACGATATTGCGTTGAGTACGAGGACTCCAAATCCGATTGACGTCACTAGAAAAAGCCAGGGCGAACGCTGGAGGGAGGGCTGGTACGTTAAGTCTGGGCATCTCGTCCCTCAAGCTAGATCATCGTAAAATGCCTTCCGACCGCCAGCACTCACTCCAGCAGTCGGAAGGGCTCGGCACAGCGAGCAGCAGCGACAACAACTGAGGTAAAACAAAGTTGTGTCGAATTCGCATGTTTGAATCTATTTTTTCATAAATCAACATTTTTTCCGCGCGCAAACTTCTTTACGCTCTCGGACGATAGGCTTCTGCTTTCAAACAAAAAGGTAAGTGGGAGCATCCATAAGGGCGAGTGCGTTCTCCTGAGCGGCGAAGCGTTTGAGGCCGCACAGAAAGTAAGAAAGGAGTGAAATATGGGATTTGGTGAAGCAGTTAAAACGTGTTTCTCGAAGTACTTCCAGTTCTCCGGTCGGGCTTTACGCTCAGAATACTGGTGGTTCTTCTTGTTTGTGGTTCTCGTAAGTGCTGCTTTAGCTGTTCTGGATACGATCCTATTCGGGACCGACCTCGAAACAGGGCAGGGATCTCGGGTTCTGTCCTCTGTTTTCCAACTGGCCGTTGTGATACCCATGCTGGCCGCCGGTTGGCGGAGACTGCATGATACGGGACGACCTGGCTGGTACTTGCTGCTGCCGATGGCGCTCAGCATTACAACGCTTTTTGTTATGCTGGGTGGGGTGGCGTTCTTCTCGGTACTAGAGCAAGGGACCGAAAACCCCGATGCATTGCGAGGACCCGCGGCAGTCCTGGGCGTGACCGGTATTGTTGTTGTCTCAATTCTTCAATTGGTTCTGTCCATCCTGATGATCTGGTGGTTGACGCGCCCTTCGGAAGAAGGCGCAAACGAATACGGCGAACCTGTTTCCTGACCTGGTTATTCAGGCAACAAGCCGGAATCTCTGCTGAATGACAGTGCGAACCGCAACACCACGGAGAGAGAAAATGAGTTTCAAGCCGATTTCCATTGGAACGCTAATGATGGCAATGGCGACCACAGCTTCGGCGGAGTGGTCGTTCAGTTCCGGGCCGAATCCCAATGCATTTATTCAGACCGGAAACATGACGCTGGAGCTTCAGTGTAACCGTATCCGCTTTGCTCCGGCTGGATACGAGGACAGCCAGGATATTATGGACAAGCAGGGGCTGTCTATTCGGTTTTTGAAGAACGGCACCACCGAGGTTGGGGCATTTCAGGTTGGCGTGGAAAACGCGGCCTTGCAGATCGTCGACAATTATCCCGTCGAGGTCAGTTTCAATAGTCAGCAGGACTATGGTTTTGTACTGGACCAGCTTGCGGCCAATGCGGCGGTCAATCTCTCGATGATTGATCAAGATGTCAGCTATGGAATCTTTGACTTAAAAGGTTCCGGCGCGGCAATTCGGTCCCTTCGTTCCGCGTGCGATTCAGATGCTGGTCAGGGGGTCTCCTACGAAGCACCCGAAGGAATCGTCTATTGTGGTGGCGGAGCGATAAAACGCGTGATCGAACCCGTAATTTTGGACAACCCGGAGGGAGAGTGGGACGCGCGAGTAACGGTCAACGGCGAGTCGATCAGAGCCATGACGGCCTACAGTTACTTCGGAAACTCTGAGCCGCCGGCCGGATTTGTCGTCGCCCTGCTTGGGGAAGACAGGTCCGAGTTTCTGATTTTTAGCGAAGGCTCGGCAAACTGGCTGGAGTACGGGGACTACAGGTATGATCAATGCAATTGATGCCGCTTTCCAACCGGCTTCCCAAATAGTGGGTCAATTGAAAGGTTTGGTTTCCGGGATTGTGCTGGTTTCGGGTCTAGTGTGGACCTCACCGGCTGTCGCGGTTGATGTTTCGCAACTTCCGTCCGGTTTGCAGGCGAAGGTTTATCTGGCGGAACAGGCCTGTGCGTCGTTCAACGACGGTCAGTTTGACTTAGACTGGGGCGCGGTTGAAAGGGTCGATCTCGACGGAGATCTACAACGCGACTGGGTTCTGAATGAGTCTGGATTTGCGTGTTCGAGCGCCGCATCTCTTTATTGCGGAACTGGCGGATGTATGTCGCACTTTTGGGTTAGCGAAGAGGCGCACTCCTTGCTCAACCAAGGCTGGACGGTCGTTGACTTTGGGCGTCAACGCATTGTCCTTGCCGACGTCCACGGATCCAATTGCGGCGGAATAAACCCAACCCCTTGCGTCACAGCCAGTGTTTGGGATGCGGAAACCAAGACGTGGCGCTCGTCTGCTGGCGATTGGGAGTAAGTTGCATTTAGGCACTGCAGGTAAGCCTGAGAGCCAGTTTGTTCGATGAGTTCCCTGTAGCCTGCAAACTTGTGGGGAATTCGTGCAAATTTATGCGCAAATACCGCGCAGAGTTATGGGCAAAGTTTCAAGATTTTCTTTAATGAAATCAATGTCAGAAATGCAGCGTTATGAGCGCACCTACACCCATTGTAGGTTTGCGCATAACACTTCGCGCACCCCATAAGTTTGCGTAGTTTGCCCATAGTTTTGCGCTGCGCGTTTGTCTGCCCTAGCGGTGAGTTCAATCAGTTTTTTGCGTAGTCGTAGCGGTTATGGTCCTTTGCGTTGCTCAATCCCGCAAAGGGCCTCCCTAAGGAACGTTGGGTTCCATGCGGCCTTTTTGCTCGGATACTCGCGAAGGTATGTGATGGGCAGTAAGCTGACTTTGCAAAGTATAGCGTGCGGCCGATTGCGGCCATTGCCGACATTACCAGCGAGAAGACACGGTAGCACCAGAACGGGCATTTGATTAGTCCTCCAACTGAGCCAGAAGGCGTCCTCACGCTTTGAAGGCTATCGAGCCTTTGGAGTTGGTTCCCAAAGTGTTCCGTGGGAACCGAAATTGATCAAGACCTGCTTTGTCGCAATACTAGTTTCACTATTCGGCGCTGAACCAAATCGGCGATGTGTAAGCACGGTCTTGGACTTCTGCGGGAACCGCCTCGGGCAGCGGGATATCGTAGAAAGCTGCGTCTATGGTCGTCCATCGCGGCTTTGGAATTTCGATCACTCTCACATAGTAAAACGCGTTGTTGTTCGGGTCAAAATCTGGGTCTTGCCAATAGCCGGCGAGTCCCACGGAACCGATTGAGTTGCTGTATGTAGCGTTTTCAACGTCCACCGTCGAGCCTACCGGTTCGCGTGCGCGGCCATCCACTCCGATCTCTCGGTCACCCGAAACCGCTACGTCAAAAATTCGTTCATGGGTCTCGCCATTCTCGTCGATCCAGCCTTTGATGATTTGAACACGGTCGAGGTTTGCTCCATCCGGGTCGCGTAACGCACGGATCAAGAAGCTGGGAGAAACCCCATCAGGCGCGTTCTTCAGGTCTCCGCCCATGGGTACGCCATTCTGGTATCCGTTAGAAACAAAGTCCGAAGCATAGAGATCATCGGCATCAAAATCCCAGCCCCCAAAGACACGAACTCGCATTCTGGGCCCTGTCGTAGCGTAGGCCTCCTTGCGCTTGATAGCGCCGTGGACTTCTTCGCGAGTATTTTCGCGTGCCCAAACAGCAGTAAGGCCCGCAGCCGACTCTTGCGCCGTAAGGATACGCAATGCCGGGTCTTCGGCCGGGATTACGTCGAAGTTGTGGCGGTTCGCCGAGGGCTCCGTGTGTTGGTACTTTCCGAAGTAATTGTCTTCCCGCGTGGTCGGAAGTGCGGTGTGCGTGTCTGTGGTCCCGTAGAATCCGAACTTGAACGGGTTTACGCCTGTCTCCCGCTGAACCTCAAGACCGACCTTCAAAGCAGAGCGTCCATATTCGTAGCGCAGCATTTCGGGGGTCTTTGCGACGGTGCCCGAGATGTTTGCTACGTCCCAGGTTTCGAAATCTGCAAACTCGTCCTCAGGTGATAAGAAGGGGTGCGTTTCTTCATCCCCCTTGATCTGGGTGACCTCGTGCATCGGCTCCCAACGAACGCGTTTGGCGGCGTATTCTGCATCCATTGGTGTGCCGTCAAACTTAGTGGGTGCGAACATTATTCCGTTGGATATATTTCCGTTATGTGGAACGGACACTGCGCTTCCGCCCGTCACTTCTTCATAGGCAGCCAGATAATCCCACAGGGGTTCGGGATCTTCGCTTTCAAAATAGGTAAATGGGCGGGTGCGACTGGTCTTATCGGCACCGTCTCCGAAGACCACCACTCGGTGGAGATTGTTACCTCGCGGAGTTGATGTCCACTCGTATCCAGCCAACGATGTGAACACACCGGGTTCGTAGTATTCGTCGACTGTTTCCACGATTTGTTGCCAGAGGTCGCCATCCAAATCCAACCCAGCGGTCGGGTCTCGCCCTTCGATTGATGCGATTTCGATGATATCAGCAAAAGCCTCCATCCGACCTTCCTGCCCGGAATTGAACCTTTCATAGGTCAGGCGACCCCACTCATCAGCCAAAAGCCGAGGGTCAGCTGCACGAACGGCGGTCGCAAGCCCCAGCATTTCTGCGTGTTCAGTAATCGCGAGGAAATCGAGCGGCCTAACGAGTTGTACTGGCTGCCCGGTGTTTGAGGTTATCCTTTCACCTCGGGCCACGCGGAAGGCGTCGTGGATGTTCAAAGAGGTCCCAACAAGCCCTGCGTCGAATGAGATTTCAGTGTGGAAGTGAAGATCGCCAAAGAAAACCTGATCAGGATAAGATCGGCCAACAAACGGAGAGTAGGTCTGTGCAGGGACCACAGTATCTGGAGGTACTTCGCCCTCAAAGCCAACTGCTTGCGTTCCCAATGAAAGCGCTAAGGCGGTTGTAGCATGCAACAAAACCGTGAGTTCAAAATGAGTTCTCATGACAGCCCCCCAGACAAAAAAACTGAAGCAGCAGTGTACGAAAAGACATGCAAAAAATCAAATATTCAAGTGATTGGGGTCCACCGTCCCGCATCCGCGCTCGCGGGCGTGTTTAAGGTCGAATTTGTTGGTCTGCTTTGTGCTGCTAGCGGCCTATCGCGCACATTTCAGAAAACGGCAACGCTGGCCTTGTCTAGACCTGCTTTGGCGCGAGTTTGTGCCACTCATCAGCGCTCATGAATTTCGCGTTAGCCCATCCTCTGAGACGAACTGAGCTGCTTTGACGAGAAGAAAGGCCACCGTGATGGCGTCTACCTCGCAGTGTTTCTCGAATTCTTCGGTAGTTTCATTGGGCCCTTCTTCTGACATTCCCATTCCCTCTGTATCTGAAAATTTCGGGCAATTGGCTAACTTTGCGGAATACTTCATCGCCTTGGGAAAGCCAGTTCTCGGGTGTGTGAGCGCTTCTTCAGGAGAGCTCTAATTCTGCAAACATCCTCGTCCTTTCATGGAAGTAGTTTGCAAAGATGGGAATGAAGGGAGACCAGCTCCGATACTCCTCATTGTTCGTTTTGCAGGGTGTCATCTGGTGAAACAGTCTGCTCATTGTCAGATGTTGCTTCAATCTCCCGAAATGCCAACTCGGCGATCTTTCGAACCAGATACCAAACGCTGCCGCGGCGTGTGTGCCCCTTGATCCAGCCGGTCACATCCTTAGCCGGGATGTCGAGATGTGGGGCTTCATCTTCAAGAACTCGGACCTTGTTGTCAGAGATATTCGCAAGTCCGGACATGATTCCAGCTCGGGCTTCCGCGATTGGAGTACGGTTTACAAAAACAACAATTATGGAGCGTTTGCGACTTCGTGGACCAACCACCCGCTGCACCCGAACAACGGCCAGTCGTGAAATCTAGATCAGTGGCAGCCTTGAGCCCATAATACAAAATGCTTTTCGGCACACTAAGGTCTGTGATGCGCAGAAAGCTGACTTTGCAAAGCTAGGCGAAGTGTCTCTCGCAACGAATTTGAGCACACTGAGAAAGAATTCTAACAATCAGCCATCAATGGCGCACCAGGTGTTGGGTGTTTGGTTCGTCCATTTTCAACGCTGGTTGCGTTCGTCGACCGACACAGCCTCAAACGAAAAAGAAGGAAGTCGCTTAAGCTTGGCAACAGGTTAGATGCACAGTTTCCGAGTTCAGGCCAGGTCACGTCAGACCAAGGTCTGTGGTGCGATAGCAGATTGTAGTTCATAGTCGATTTCACGATGAGAGCGAAAGTAACTGACCTGACGATTGGCAATTGGTCGTTGTCGCGAGTGTTTCTTGCGGCCAGTATTTTCGTGATGGGTACTGCTACCGCAATCGTTGGGGTCTGGGTGTCAAATCGAATCCAGAACGCTGTCGTGCAAAACTCCGCAAACTCCGCAGCGCTGTATATGGAAAGCGTAGTATCCCCGCTCAGCCAAGAATTGGCACATGGCGACCGCCTTTCTGAGCAGGCGAGTCTGGCGCTGGACGAGATTTTCATGACTCAGCCAATGCGTGACCGTATTGTCTCCTACAAATTCTGGAAGCAAGGCGGTGTGATTGCGCATGCCTCGGATACAGACATCATTGGAAACCGTTTCAATCCAACGGATGACTTAAGGCGGGCGTGGAGCGGCGATATCTCCGGCTCTTTCGAAGAGCTTGATCACGCCGAGAGCGCCGCCGAGGCGGCATTGGGGATACCATTACTTGAAGTTTACAGCCCTATCCGCGAACTCTGGTCCGGTGAAATCATCGCAGTTGCGGAGTTCTACGAAAGAGCTGATCAGTTGGAGCTAGACATAGCCAAGGCCAGGCGAACAAGTTGGTTGGTCGTCGGTTCCGCATTTCTTGCAAGTACTATTGTTCTGTATTCCATTGTCGCAATTGGCGACAAAACAATTCGACGACAGGGGACGCTTCTTAAACAGCGCCTGAAAGAAAGTGAGAGGATGGCTGAGCAGAATGTCCAGCTGCGGTCGCGTGTTGTCGAGGCGTCGGAAAGATATGCCACGCAAACAGATCGGTTCCTCAAGAATCTTGGTGCCGAGCTACATGATGGTCCTGCGCAATACCTGTCGCTCGCCGCCCTTAGACTGGAGGCGGCGTTTTCCAAAGGTTCCGAACAGCCCAAGGAGGCAGAGGAAATTCAGCAGTCTCTGCAAAAGTCACTGGCTGAAATTCGTGCTATATCGCGAGGACTGTCCGCACCAGATATCGACAGCCTGTCACTCGTCGATGTTGTGAAGAGAGCCGTAGAAGATCACTCGGAACACAGCCCGTTGCGACCCGATATTTCGTTTCAGGGCAGCCGAACTCCAGAGCTGTCATTGTCCGACAAACTATGTGTGTTTCGGTTCCTCCAGGAAACGCTTTCCAACGCCGCGAGATATGCCCCAGCTTCCAAGTGCACAGTTATCTCTGAGGTGCAGAACGACCGCATAGTCATAAAGGTCAAAGACGACGGACCTGGATTTGACAGGTCAGAAGAAACCGCGTTGCGAGACGATGGTGGCCAGGGGCTTATGGGCTTGCGAGATCGGGTCGAGAGTATTGGTGGCAGGTTCGAAGTCGCATCGAGACTGGGCGAAGGCACCACCATTGCTATGACACTGTTATTCAGAAAGATGAGTGCATCATGACAACATCTGTAATTATAGCGGATGATCATCCAATTTTCAGGGATGGATTGCAACGCACGTTGGATGAAGCTGATGGTTTTGAAGTTTTAGCTGCTGGGTCCAGCGCTGAAGAGGCAGTATCGCTGGTCGGCACGCATCAGCCAGACATAGTCATTCTTGACCTGTCGATGCCCGGTGGCGGGATAAGCGCGACACAAAAAATTGCGGCAATGGCAAACCCGCCCTTCATTGCAATCTTGACGGTCTCTGAGAACAGCAGCGATGTCGCGGACGCCTTGGAGGCGGGAGCGATTGGGTACATTGTGAAGGGAGTATCCGCGAGCGAACTAACCGCTTCCTTACGCAGCATCGCCGCAGGTGAAGGGTTCGTTTCTCCGGGCTTGGCGTCGCGTGTACTACTTCAAATCAACACTGACAGCGGCATCTCTAAGAACGGCAGCCTTCTCGATGACCTTACGCATCGTGAGGAAGAAATACTTCGACGTGTGGCCAAAGGTCTGAGTAATCGTGAAATAGCTGACGAGTTAGACCTTCAGGAAAAGACCGTGAAGCACTACATGACGGCAATACTGTCCAAGCTCCACGCGCGAAATCGGGTAGAGGCCGCGCTCATTGCCCATGATGTTTGGAATAAAGGAGGTTAACCGCAGTCTTTTTGACGGAGATGGCGGCCCCTCACCAAAAGAAGCCGCCAACGGATTATTGACTGGAGTTGTTGTTCAGTTGGCAACCGATTGTAACCTCCGGCGATCAGAGGCCGTTGCGTTTCTCTCAACGACTGTCCGGTTGTACGGGTCTTTCAACTCGTAGCGCCCAAACTCGATCTCCTCTTTCCACCCATTGGCATAGTTCACTTCGATATTATTGCCCTGGCGTTCGATTTTCGTGGGTCGACTTCCAGCAGTGCCGCCTTGCCCAGAAGTACGCACGTTGTCGATTGAGATACCATTCGCCAAAGACCGAAGCCTAGAGACGTCAGCACCGGTCGCGGGGCGTTCCTCAACAGTTCGGTTCTGAGCATTCTTTCTCTCATACCGCCCGTTTTCGATCTCCTCCTTGGTTCCGTCCGCGTAACGCACTTCAATGCCGTTAGCGTTTGTTTCGACCTTCGTTATCCCGGCCGAACCCGACGGTTTGCCCCCTGCTTGAGACCGATCCTTCTTTCCGCTGCCTCTATTGGAGCGTTTGGAGTCATCATCATCATCATCGTCGTCGCGACCACTTTTTCCTGACCCCGAATTGTCGTCACGGTCATCATCTCTGTCGTCGTCGCCATCATCGTCTCTATCATCATCGCGGTCGCCACCACGGCCGCTATTGCCAGACCCCGAGTTATCATCCCGGTCGTCGTCTCGATCATCATCCCGATCATCGTCACGACCATCCCCGTCCTTCCCCTTGCCGCTTTTGGCAAAGGCATATGACGGTTCAAAATGTAGGCGACCATCAGCATCAAACGCTGGCACATAAGGCGTGGCCGCAATCAACGAAGCCAACGCCGCGGTACTAAAAAGTTGACCCAGCTTTCTTTGAATTTTCATTTTCGCCTCCAATTCTGATCGTCACGCTTCGCGACGTTGGAGACAGGTTACTATTGGTCCGGCTTTCCCACATCGGGCTTTGGTCTGACGAATTTCAAGCCGAACGTCTTAGCCAGATCAGTCAAACCGATAGTGTTTTTGCAGTGCTAATTGACAAATTTATTGGGAGTTAACCCCGACACCCTTCAACTCGTCATCAGGTTCGAGGTGAATGACAAAGACGGAACCCGGATACAAACGCTCCAATTCTTCCTCGATGTCATTGCATATATCGTGCGCGGCGCTGACTGGCATTGCGCCGTCCACAACAAGATGAAACTCCACGAAAATGACATTTGCGGATCTACGCCCTTTGAGGTCGTGGTATTCTAATGCTGCGCCGAGGTTTGCTTCGATTGCTTTAGAAATAGCCTGCAAGTCATGGTCCGAAAGGCTCACATCCATCAGGCCATCGACGGATGCCCGAATAACTTTCCATCCCTCCCACAAGATGTTCAGTGCAACAAGAATTGCCAGGATCGGGTCGAGGATTAGCCAGCCAGTGACAAGTGCAAGTATCAGTCCCGCGACGACACCAACTGAAGTCATGACATCTGTGAAAATGTGCCTGGAGCTTGCCTCCAATGCAGGCGAACCCTCGCGCCTGCCGATTTTGAGCAATAGGTAGGCCCATGCGCCATTCACGCCCGTTGCAATGACATTGACGGCGATTCCAAGAAGTGGCGCATCCTCAAGATGCGGGTTTGGGAGAGCCAGCACAGCTTCTCTGATGATCAAGAACGCCGCCAGCACAATGAGTACGCCCTCGACGACAGCAGAAAGATACTCAGCTTTTTTGTGACCAAAGGGGTGGTTTTCATCAGGGGGCTTGTTTGCAACCCGAATTGCGAAATACGCCAGCAGCGCCGCAACGACATTCACGGTTGATTCCATCGCGTCTGACAACAATGCCACCGAGCCTGTCAGCCACCAAGCCAGCAGTTTCAGGGTCAGTACCGCAATGGATATTGGAATAGACCAAAGAGCGATTTTTTGTGTCATTTGGCCACGACCTTCAATCAGTTATGAACAGACACTCGGGCGATTGCAAAGTTCCGGTGTTCAAAACGTAAAACAGTTGTTTGGTAAAAAGGAAATAGGCCTTACGGCTTCCTATTTGCGACCGGCGACAGCATTTGGTTTTCGCTGCATGGCGCCAAACGACTGTTACTCCGATGGCAGCCCTGTCGATAACGCAGGTACAGTTTTGAGATAGGCAGCAATCGCCAAACGGTCCTCATCCGTGAGGCGGGATGTGTTCTCGATAACATCTACCATCTCACCACCTGCACTGTCATAATCCGGTGTGAAACCGGATTTTAGGTACTCGGCAATGTCAGCCTCGGACCAATCAAGCTGGTCTGAGGTCAGGCCGGGAATGCGACCTTTACCGTTTGGATTTGGAGCACCTGTAAGCCAGATATCGCGTTTCAGACCCCCTAAGCCGTTGCGCGGCGTATGGCATTCAGCGCAGTGGCCAAGGGCCTCCACCAAATACCGTCCATGTCTTTGTTGGTCGGTCAGATCACCTTCGATCACCCAGCCGGGCGACATGAACAAAAGCTTCCATCCACCCAAGCCGCGTCGAACGTTGAAGGGAAAGCCAACTTCATGGGCTGCGCTTTGGTCTGGTGACGCTGGAAGAGTGCCGAGGAACGCATGGAGCGAAACAACGTCCTCGGCCGACATGTGGGCGTAAGATGAATATGGGAAGGCTGGAAAATAGTGCTGCCCTTCGGGTCCGGTTCCATGTATCAGAGCATTGGCAAGATCCAGGGCAGACCAGGACCCAATACCAGCGTCCGGGTCACTGGAAATGTTGGGGGCAATGAACGTGCCGAACACCGTCTCAAACCGGCGACCTCCAGAGAGCATGAGCTTTTCTTCGCCAACCGTTTCCGGCGCTGCGTGGCAAGAGGCACATCCCGCTGCGTAGAAAACGACTTCACCTCTGGCGAGATCGGGAGTAATGCCTTCGAGACGAACCTGATCCACTCTTTGCGGTCGGGTCAGCAACAATCCAGCCAACCCAACCAAAAGAGCAGCGAAAGCGGTGAAAAGGAAAAACCGCTTCACAGCTATCTACCAATTAGTCTTTCGGCGCTCTGTACGCTTTGTGACATGCCGAACAGCTTCCACCCAGATCGCCCATCGCTGCTTTCAGGGCATCAACATCTTGTCCAGCTGCGGCCTGCATCGCAACAGCAGCGTCAGCCAAGGCCTGCCCCTTTGCACCAACGTCAAGGAAGTTTTCCCAGATTGCGGGCAAAGCACGTGTCGAGGGATCGGACACATTATCCGATCCCGGAGGCCACATCGCGGATTGGTCGATCTGCGTAAGAACAACAAGGTTATTCGCGGCCTTTGTTGCAGCCTCGGCATCATAGTCGATCTCTCCCTTAGCCATACCGCCAAGCGTACCAAGATTGAAGGCATAGAGCTGCATGATTGAGGTCCGAGCTTTCACAGCCGGATTTTCGCTTTCATGGGCAATGGCTGCGCCAATAACTGCTGCAGACAATAGGCCAGCCGCGACGAACGAGAATTTCTTCATCATGATGCCTCTCACTGTTGAATATGCTTAATTTTAACTTGAACGAATATTATTGTAATTGTTTGTTATTTGCCTTTTCTTGTTAATTTATGAACAACCAAAACTGGGATGATATTCGGTACGCACTAGCCGTAAGCAAATACGGTTCGTTGAACGCGGCGGCGACGGCCACGGGCGTAACGCACGCTACAGTCCTGCGCAGGGTGGCCGCATTCGAAGAGCGCAATGGCTGCGTGATTTTTCATAAAAGCCCGTCAGGATATTCCGTTCTCCCCGAAGCCAGAACAATTCTCTCGGCTATGGAAAATGTGGAAGATGCGGTGCTGTCAGTAGAGAGGGCAATTGTGGGGGCGAACCGCTCTCCAGCAGGTCATGTGCGTATCACGTCCACTGATAGTCTTTGTCAGATGGTTTTGCCTCAGATTGTGAATGAAATCTCCAAAGAGTACCCAAGTTTGGAGCTGACTCTGTTTAGTAGCAACAGTCACCATGATCTATCCCGGCTGACTGCGGATATTGCTGTGCGCCCATCGATAAAACTTGAAGACGGCTTGGTCGGAGAAAGATCAGGCGTATTGTCGTTCGGGGTTTACGATGATGGTTCCCCAAATCAAAAATGGTTGAGGCTTGATGGCGCGTTGAGCCGCTCTCTCCCTGCCAGATGGCTAGAAGAAAACGTGGATGCTGAACAAACGACCAACGGAGCAGACAGTTTTTTGGTGCTTCAGCAGATGGCTGCGTCCGGAGTGGGCAAGACGTTTTTGCCTGAGTTCATTGGTGATGCTGACCCCCGTCTTCATAAGTCAAAAGGCACAAGTCCAGATCTGGTGGTTCCTCTTTGGGTGGTGACATTGGAGGAAATCGCGCAAACACCAAGGTTTGCCGTCGTGCAACGGGCTTTGGTTGAGCGCATAACCATGGCTCTGTCCAATTGAACTCATCAAAAAAGAGCAACCCGTCGCTAATTCGGCAGATCAATATCAGAGGCTTAGCATTTCAAGTGTCGCCGTATTCCTTGCAAGGCAACTATCGCAACTTCCGTTTTTGCCTGCGAGCGGGCATTGAACGCAAGCACGCGAAGGCCCGCTAGTCAGGCTTCGACGTGACGTGCGCAGCATGGTATGTAATTTTTGATGAGTAGGGCATCCCGCAGAGGAAAGGACACGCTATGAAGCCGAATGATAAGTCCCGCCGTAACCTTCTCAGCGGTATTGCAGGGCTAATGGGCATCAGTTCCTTAGGTGCAAAAGCCACTGCGGCTGTGCTTACACCAGGTGCCGCAGAAGGGCCATATTATCCGACGCCGGCCATGCGAACACCTGACATAGATAATGACCTCGTTAAGATCAGAGGGCGTGTTGAAGAAGCCGGTGGCGAAGTCTTTACACTGCGTGGGACGCTGACTGACACCGACGGACAACCCCTTGCCAGGCATCGCATCGAAATCTGGCAATGCGACATGGACGGTAACTATATGCACCCGCGCGACCGTCGCAGTTTTGGCTTTGATCAGGCCTTCCAAGGCTTTGGCCATAACGTAACTGACAACGGCGGGAACTACGTGTTTCGCACAATTAAGCCCACGATCTACCCAGGGCGCACACCACATATTCATGTAAAGGTGTTTGATGGAAATCGCGAGCTGTTGACAACGCAGTTTTACATCAAAGGCCATCCGAACAATTCCCGCGATGGGTTGTTTAACCGTATGTCCGAGGCAGAGGCCAATGCAGTGTCTATGGAATTTGCGCAGGGTGCGACTGGCCTTGAAGCGACAATCAATGTTGTTGTCTAAAGAGGAAGCTTCAGTCCCAAAAGCCGGAATCGCAAAGTCTTGTTGTGAATGTCCGCTTTGGGCTGGCCGCGGTCATCTGACCAAAACACTAGAATGACCGCTGCATGGCCTTCTCGATTGCTCACCTGGCAAAGGCATCCACTTCTGTAACTGATGGTTCGCGGGAAGCATCCAGCGGAACACGTCGGATACCTGCCGAACTGTCTTCAAAATCGATCTTTTTCAGATCAATCATTCGCACGTCTCGGTTCCAAGCCGTGTGGTAGTACATTCTCATGTTCGTAAGGTCAGAAGCTATCGTCCACTGCGTTGCGCTATAGATCAGAGTCTCCAGAGCGTCGGTTGCCGATGAACCCTCCGCAGCGGATGTCGGTACATTGAAGTTGTCCAATATGCGAAAGGCTTCGCGGACAGTATCAAACCCTCCTTCAGTCGGGCGGGCTGTCTGGGTGAAAGCGACAGCGCGTACGAAGCGAGACGGAGGTGTAAAGTCGCCCGGCAAACCGATCATTCCGCTCCCAGCCCCCAAAGGTGCGAACTTGACGCCCTCCAGTTCAATCGAGGGGAGTGCTATCGCCGAAAGGTTTAGGTAGTTGTTGAGGTTAGCAATGTGCCAGTCATAGTTAGGCGCATTTGTAACGACGCCCAGAGGGGCATCAAATATCGTCAGTTCGCCTTCTATGTATTGGATAACAACTGCGTCGCCTCCGGGCTCGGTCACCATATAATGCACAGGTGGCACGATGCCGATCATCGGGTCGACGACAGGTACGACCCGCACATCCGGCAATCCGGTTCGAATTTCATCTATCGAGGAGAATTGGGTCGCAAGGTAAAGTGCAACATCCGTGGAAGACATGGACTTCGAGGCGTCTTCCGGAATGTACTCTTGGTACTCCGTATATCCAGGCAAGTAAAACGTGCCGACCGTTAGCCCTCTCTCGTTCATGATGTCGCCCATGATGAGTTGGCCCATTCCCGAAGTGCCGGCTGCGCCAAATCTCGCGTTCCATTTAATACCATCCCGCCCGTCAGTCATTTTGGTCGCGCTTAGTTCAATGCCCCGTGGAATAACGACAAACTCGGCACCGAGGTCAAATGTGCCCCACTCCATCGTTCGTGCAAAAACGAGCGTGCCGTCTGCGCCCTTTAGAGAAATTCCGGTGCATGCATTGCTTGCGGTCGCACAGATGCAAAGACTTGCAATGACTACGTTTGTGAACCGATTTAAGTAATTCAGTAGGGACATATCTACCTCCCGATACCAATGGACTGTGTGACAACAGTGCCACAACAACTAACCTAGGAAAACAGCACCGCCGCAACTCTTGATCATTGCTAGTTCCCTCGATCTCTGCACTAATTCTCAAAAAAGAAGCTCCGCTTAGGGCTGCCACCAGCCAATTATGATCACTGTTGAGAACGGCAACACTGAGCCCGTAAATTACATTCGTCCGAGCGCAATTAATCGCCAACAGAGTTGTATACCGTTGCTCAAGGCCCGCGTTGTCTGCTGGCTCACCCTAGTTTTGGCGCAGTACGCTCTACGTGTTACACTTCTGCAATCAGAGTCTCTTAAGGGAGGAGGCGACGATGCAATTGCGATTGTTCTGGCGATTTCACTTGCTTTTTTTGGTTGCATTCTTACCCGGCGCAGCTTCGGCTCAGGATTTGGTTTCCTTCGCTATCTCAGGCGACATGCCAGCCCTGAAAGAAGCTCTTCCCGAAGGTTCGCAACAAGACCCGGAAACGTTAGTGAAGCCTCTTTACTTTGCGTCCCAGCGTGGGCAAGCGGAGGTGGTTAACCACCTTTTGTCAGTGGGCGCTGAACCAGATTCTGAGACGGATATGGGCACTGCGTTGGGGGTCGCCGCCCGCAATAACCACACCGAAATTGTCGCGGCACTGTTAGCAGCCGGTGCTGATCCAAACCTTCGCGGAGGTGAATATAAGTCTATGGCGCTCCACCAGGCGGCCGAGCGCGGGTCAATCGAAGCCGCCCGCATGTTGTTAGAAAACGGCGCCGACATTAACGCGCAGGATCGTTTTGGGTGGCCTCCAATTCAGTTTGCGGGGACGAAGGGTCGAACCGAGATGGTCACGTTTTTGAGGGAGATGGGCGCAGGCCCAGTAGCGGTAGACACTCTGAAACCGGGCGAAATTGAAGCGGCCGATCTTGAGGAAGGCCGTCTGTTGGCTTTCGAGTGCGGCGGATGTCATGGCATGACGCCTGGTGAAGTTGGCGCGGGTCAGCATCCTGGCCCCAACCTTGTCGGCGTTGTCGGGAGGGCCAAAGCATCAGTCGAGGGCTTTCCTTATTCTGATGAGATGCAGACCCAGACTGGATACTGGACACCCGATGAATTGAACGTTTTTCTGGCCGATCCATTCAACATCGTTCCCGGAACCGACATGACTCGTGGCAATCAACCTGATCGATCAGCTCGGATCGCCATAATCGCCTATCTCACCCAACTTACACCCTAGCAATGGGTGTACGGCTGCTTTGTTCACGGGCTGGTATTGCCAAGCTCAGTTGGGAATGTCAGCTTCGGACTGCGAGCGCAATTTCTGAGGTCTAGCGAATTTGTTGATCGCTGAGATTTCTGCCTTTGGAGGTCGGTTGGGCCTCTGAGGCTGAAGACACGCAGACACGCCAACAGCTTGTGTTACAACTGCCTAGCTTAGGGGCTTGAAGCCTAGTGCTAACCGGTGCAATTGACATCAAGCGCGGCAGCGCGCTTGGCTTCTTTTTTGAAGAATAGGTATGTCGGCCAGAACTGCAAATGCCATTGACCTCGCTCGCATCCGGGATGGCACCCAGTGTTGAGACCATAGGCCTGCCGCCTTTACGCAACTCCCGCAATCTCAAAGCCAGGAAGTTATCCCAATCTCGCTGCGCTTGTCTTTTTAACTTCAAGCGGGCTTCACCCAGCAAGTCTGCGAACCAGAGCGTGCCTTTTGAAGAGATAGTCTTTGCACAAACGCTCTCTGTCTCAACTCGCATTAAATTTGCGACGCAAATACTCAGTCAAGGCTGTTACGCGCCGAGGTTGGGCCCGGCTGGGTGGAAGCATCATTTGCAAAGGTTTCGGCGGTGGGAGGAACTCGCGCAAGACAGAAACAAGTCTGCCAGATCGAACATCGTCGCCGACGTCAAGTTCCGACTTCAAGACGACCCCATGACCTGCAATCGCCCAATCGCGGATTAGTGAACCATCATTGACTATTCGATTTCCCTTTACCGATACGCGCTTGGCACTTGGTCCTGATCCAAACTCCCAAACATTGTCGATCATGTCTCCAAACCTCATGACCAAGCAGTTGTGGTTTAATAGGTCTTCTGGTTTTTCGGGCGTTCCGAATGAGGCCAGGTAACCCGGGGACGCACATACGAACCGTTGGTAGCTTCCTAGGTTTCGCAATCTGAGCGAGCTGTCTGTGATGTTGCCGAAGCGAACGGCGAGGTCAAAACCCTGGCCAACAAGGTCGACGTAGCCGTCTGAGAGGGACAACTCGATTGAGACGGCAGGGTTATCTTCGGTGAATTCGGCAATAACTTCGGAGACAAAGCTCCGTCCCAAGTCGATAGGCGCGCTTATGCGAATTGGACCAGATAAAGTTTCGGCGCCGTGCCGAACAAGTGTGTCCAGGTCCGCAACCTCGCTAAGTACGCTTTTTGCGCCATCGGCTAGTACCCGGCCTTCTTCGGTCAGGCTAATGGAACGGGTGGTTCGGTTGAATAAAACCACACCGTAATGTGCTTCCAGAGCCGCGAGCCGCTCGGATACTGTCGTGCTCGACATCCCAGTCTCTCGCGCCGCTGCCACAAGGCTGCCTTTCTCGGCGATGGTCAGAAACAAGCGAAGATTGTTTAGAAGCATTAAACGGAATTTCCGGATTATATGTTCATTCCTGCCCTGTTTATCCCGAAAGCACTGCGGCGTAAATCTAGCGCATCGCTCATGAAAACAAGGGACCTATTCCAATGGCCAAGCTGACGATCGTCGCCAACATCAAAGCCAACCCCGACAAGATTGACCTCGTAAAGGCTGAGCTTATCAAGCTCATCGACATAACCCGTGCCGAAGAGGGTTGCATAAATTATGATCTGCATCAGGACAACGACAACCCGGCCCATTTCGTGTTCTACGAAAACTGGGAAAGCCGAGAGCTTTGGCAGACCCACATGGGTGCTCAGCATCTGACTGCGTACCTGGAAGCAACAGAAGGCGCAGTTGCAGAATTCACGTTGAATGAGATGACCATCATCGGTTGATTAAAAACCGGACAAAGGAGCACGTTATGAAAGCCGTGGGATACTGCCAGACAGGATCGATTGATCGGGCGGACGCGTTAATCGATTTCGAGACCGATAAACCTACACCGAAGGGGCACGACTTGTTGGTGAAGGTGCAGGCCGTGTCAGTGAACCCGGTCGATACGAAAATTCGGCAAAAACGTGCTCCTGAAGGCCCGTCACCTGAAATTTTGGGGTGGGACGCCGTAGGGGGCGTCGAGGCCGTTGGCGAATTGGTTAAGACTTTCAGTCCGGGCGATACTGTTTGGTACGCCGGGGCGATCAACCGATCGGGAACCAATGCTGAGTTTCATCTGGTGGATGAGCGTATCGTCGGAGCCGCGCCAAAATCCATAACTGCGACAGCGGCTGCGGCGATGCCGCTCACGACGCTTACTGCGTACGAGATGCTGTTCGACCGCTTGCGAGTCCAAAATGCCGTTTCCGGCGGGTCCAATACGCTGCTGGTCATAGGTGGCGCAGGTGGTGTCGGGTCAATCACCATTCAATTGGCGCGGGCTCTCACTGACTTGACGGTGATTGCCACCGCATCCCGTACCGAGACACAAGAGTGGGTTCGAGAGTTGGGCGCACACCATGTCATCAACCATGCGGAACCATTTGGCACACAGCTTGGGGCTCTCGGTGTCGAAAACGTGGATTTCATCTATTCAACGAACCATTCCCAGCTATATGCGTCTCAGGCTGGAGAGGTGATGACACCCCAAGGTCGTTTTGGGTTGATCGACGATCCTGAGAAATTTGACATCGCGCCGTTCAAACCCAAGTCGATCTCCGTGCATTGGGAGTTCATGTTCACTCGGTCGCTTTTTGGGACTGGAGATATAAACCGTCAAAGCGAAATCCTGAATCAGGTTGCCGGGTTGATAGATGTTGGAAAGATAAGATCCACGGCAACCGAAACACTTGGTAAGATCAATGCAACAAACTTAATGAAAGCGCATGCTATCCTTGAAAGCGGCAAAGCCAAAGGAAAGCTCGTGCTTGAGGGTTTCTAGATGAGAATCGAACGGCTGGATCATGTGAACATCGTGACAACTAAGTTGTCTGACATGGTTACTTGGTATGAAAAGGTCCTGGGTTTGAAACTCGGGGCCCGCCCTGATTTTCCGTTTCCCGGAGCTTGGTTGTATGCAGGTGATCACGCCGTGGTCCACCTTGTGGGTCAGGAAGGAACGCCTAATGTCGGCTCCGAAGTGCAGCTCAAGCTCGAGCATTTTGCGCTCTCAGCCACGGGGTTGGGTGCATTCGAGGAAAAACTGACCTCATGTCAGATCCAGTATCGCAAAACTAACGTCCCGGGGTCCCGCATGGTCCAAATCCATGTGGCCGATCCTGATGGAAATCATATTCATATCGACTTCGAAGAAATCGAGTAAGTGGCAAACCCTCGAAACAGTCGGAACGCAAAACCAAGCTGGTAACTTCTTGCCGATTGGTGATCGAGGTCCTTGCCGGGTTGCTTCCAAAAATTACACGGGCCAACACTTTTGGGCGGTGCAAACGTCGATTTGGAGATCAGCATGCCGGACATCGAAACAAACAAGAAAAACGTCATCGCTTTCTACGAAATGATGTTCAACGAGTGTCGACCTGCCGAGGCCATAGCGACCTTTGTTGGTGAAACCTATACGCAGCACAATCCGCATGTTGGCGACGGCAAGCAAGCGTTTGTCGAATATTTTGAGCGCATGGCCGCCGAATACCCGGGAAAGCGCGTGGACATCAAACGTGCGTTTTCTGAAGACGACCACGTTGTTCTGCATTGCCATCAGATCTGGCCAGATGGTCTCGAGTACGCAGGGATCGATATCTTTCGCCTCGACGCTCAAGGTAAGATTGTCGAACATTGGGACGTTCTTCAGGAAGTCCCCGCGAAGAGCGAGAATGACAATGGTATGTTTTGACCTAATCGATCTAGATATCGATCTAGATACGGAGCATGGAACTTCGAAAGAGCCTGTCTGCTGAACTGTTATAGTCAAAAAGCATAAGTCTGATCCAAGAAACCCGCCGAAGCGTATCTACCAAGTACCTCTCAGCAAGGAGATAAACATGCTCCCAACCTGCGTTTTTGCGGTGACCCTTGGAGTTTTCTCAGCCACCTCGCTTCAAGCCGGAGTTCAAATTCGCTTCATAGAAGGCGCACCCAAGGACCGTTTTGTTCTGACAAATGTCGGAACGTGTGAAGTTGAAGCCTCGACTCTAAAAATTGACTTGTCGCAATCTGCCGGACGTTTGATTTTCGACGTCACCGATAAAGGCGCGGGCGTGAAGGTCTTCCAACCTCTTGAATTCGTTGAGGGCGCTGATGCACTGCGTCAATTTCCTTCGGTTGTGGACGGGCAAAATACAATTGAGCTTGAGATCGCTTCCCTCGCGGCCGGGGACAGACTAGCCTTTACCATCGATGTAGATGACACCATCGGGCAACGCGAAATCACTGTAACAGGGTCGGAGATCGAAGGCGCCACGGTGTCATATGCCGATGCGGATGAAACCGGTATTGCGACCTTCACTTCCGAAGCGCTTGTCAACGTGACGACCAAGGACTGCTGAAAGCCGACCCACAATGTCGAATTCGTTGATCCGCATAGCATTTCTTGCGCTCATGTTGGGAGGTGGCGTCCTGATCGGGACACTGACCGCACCTGGCGATTGGTATGCGCAGCTTTCTAAACCTGCTTTCAATCCACCAAATAGGATTTTTGCCCCGGTTTGGACGGTGCTTTATGTGTTGATCGCCATGGCGGGTTGGCGCCAGTTTGAAGCAGACAGAAGCTCGACCGCCATGAAGCTGTGGTGGGCGCAGATGGGTCTGAACTTTTTGTGGTCTCCAACCTTTTTCGTACTGCAACTGCCATGGTTGGCCCTTGTGGTCATTGTCGCGTTGCTGATTGTCATCGTCGTGTTCATCGCTCGGGTCAGGAATTCAGATCGGGTTTCCGCACTGACCTTCCTGCCGTACTTTGTGTGGGTCGCATTCGCCACGGCCTTGAACCTTTCTATTGCGATACTGAACTGAGAAAGAACAATATGCTTGGAAACTTCGTTGGGCTTGTTTCAGGTGTTGTTTTTATCGGATCTACAATGGCACAGGCTGATGGAAAGCTTGCTGAGAACTTCTCCAAATCTCCGGAGACGCGTTGGGACTACGTTGCGGACACTGTCATGGGAGGAGTTTCTTCAGGGCAAGTGCAGTTTAGTTCGGAAGGTGATGTTGCATTCGCGCGGTTGACCGGAACCGTCAGTACAGAAAACAACGGCGGTTTCATCCAGTTCCGACGCAAGTTGCCTGATCGGCCAGATGCAGGTGTATCGGGCGTCAGGCTGTTGGTGCGGGGCAACGGCGGACAATACTTTGTTCACCTCAGGACGCGTGGCACGGTGCTTCCGTGGCAATACTATCAGGCCGAGTTCGCAACGTCTGACGAATGGACCGAAGTCCATTTACCTCTGTCAGGCTTCAAGGCTTCAGGTGCCATGTTGCGCGCTATTCCCGTTGCTGACGAAATCACCTCAGTTGGAGTTGTAGCCTACGGGCGCGATCACGAAGCCCGTGTAGATGTCAGCGAGATTGGTTTTTACTGAAGGTCGACCAAGCGAGGGGCTGCAACCTTCAAATAGGTCTGCTTGACGCCGTGTGAGATCGAAATGTGCCAATGCCTGAACGCAGAGGCGCTGTTTCTTCATTTTGGGTTCTGAAAATGCCTTTTCTGAGCGAACGTTCAGAGCGTGCTGCTTTCTGAAGAGACAACTCTTCTGTCAGTCTTCCATTAACGTAACTTAATCAAACCAAAGTACTTTCAGCCAAAAACAACTCCCACATGACGCTCATCTAAAGGAGTGAGTATCATGAAGAGGATTGCAGCTTTGGGCCTTGTTGCCCTGACTCTGTCATTTATCGGCACTGGTGTGTTTGCGGAGTGTTACTTTGGGAACGATGCGGTAACCGGGATGGAGATGATCATCTGTGAGACAGATGGCGGCTTTTCCAGCTGGGGTACAATGATCGCTGAAGCTTGAGCGTTTTCAACGAAAATTCCGGACGCCAAGAAGGTCGAAAACAAGCAGTTATTCTAGTCGGTTGAAGACCGGACACGAGAGGGTCAGAGACTGTTAAGTCGATGCTTTTCGAGAATCCCGCAAAGCATGGCCTTGGCTTGCAGCCTGTGCTCTCGATGACGTTCACGGGCGATATCCGGTCGACCTTCACTAATCGCTTGGAAAACGACGCGGTGATCTTCATTGGATTTGACGGGTAGGGGTCTGATGAACAACGTCGTTGCGCGCGCGCGCCGCACCTGGTCGCTCATCATGGCGACAATCGCTTCGACCCGTTTGTTGCCGCCCAAGCGAACGAGCTCCTGATGAAACAACTCATCGGCCTCCGCCCAGGCTTCCAGGTCTTCGGTTTCGATGGCGTGATCCATTTTTGCGATTGACCCAGCAAGTACCGCCAATTCATCTTCTGAATAACCAACTTCGGCGGCGCGCTGTGCTGCGAGACTCTCGAGTTCCGTCAATATGTCGTAAATTTCGCGCATATCGTCCGATGAAACAGGCAGTATTCGCACGCCTTTGCGGGGCCGCATTTCCAGCAACCCTTTACTCTCCAACATCAGCGCAGCTTCCCGTATCGGGGTGCGGGACATACCCAGAGTTTCGGCGAGTTCCGACTCCAGATGGTCAGTCCCGGCTGCAAGTTCGCCGGACAGAATCATCCGCCGCAAGTCCCTTGCAGCGCGCTGTGTATTGGAAAGAGTTTTGGTGTCCTGATCCTTCACGGTGTCTCCAGCTTTACCTTTCGTCCCTCCGCAGCCGAATGATAGATTTTCTCTTCGATGCGGATCACGTCCAAATAATCTCGGGCCGTGTTTTCCAGCGGCGTGCCCCGTAGAAGGCCTGAAACAACGTGACTTTGCAAGGCGTGGACGCAATCTCCGCCAAATCCATCATGATCGCTCGGAGGTAGAATTTGTTGTCGATCCTGTTTTCCAAAAGCGCGGAGTTCTACTGAACCGTCGCCGTTAAGAACCAGTGATCCTTCCGTTCCTTCGATGAGAGCTTCGCCCATGGTTTGACGCAGGTTTTCGGCACTGTGGTCCAGGCACCTGTTTCCATCAAACAGAGCCCTCAGACCGTTGGGATGGTCAAACAATATGTAACCTGCATCCTCGCCCGTGATAACGGGATTAACTTGGCGCAAGTCCGCGTAAACCGCGCTGGGCGCATCGAACAAAAATCGGAACGTGTCTATCCAGTGAACCGCTGTTTCATGAACAAGGAACCGCGGCATTTCCTGAAAGTACGGCTGCCGGTCAAGATAGGCGCGTGGCCCCTGTCCGTCGCCGGGCCGAAGTCGGAAAGTAGCTTGGAGGGGCGTTCCAATTCGACCCTCGGTCATCGCCTCTTTGATTGAGCGATACCAGGGCTGAAAGCGAAAATTCTCGTGCACAACGATAGTTGTACCTATCGCTTCAGCCTCGGAGGCGATCTTTTCAGCTTCATCCAAAGACAAGCAGAATGGCTTTTGGCAGATCAACCATTTTATTCCAGAGCGCAGTGCCGTTCGGATGGCGTCGGCCTGCGCTACAGGTGGAAGGATGATGTCCACGAGATCCGGTTTTTCCGCCTCCAGCATTATTGACAGATCATCGTAAGCGGCCAGCCCTGTTTCTTTCGCCTTTCTGATGTCCCGGTTACAGGATGCAACCGGGACAGCGCCGGGCATTCGAGACCAGCTGTCGTAGTGGAACTTGCTGAAATAACCTGCGCCCACACACGCGACCCTGATGGCTTGTTGAGTATTCATGCCTGCAATGCTTCCATTACTGATGAGGCTGCGGCCTGCGTTCCTGCGGTGCCACCTAAGTCCCGCGTCAGGTTGTGGCCGTTTGTCGTCACTCTTTCCACGGCTTCGCGCAATCGTGCACCGTCGCAGGACAGTTCTGGGTGATCATGGGTCAAACCTAACCACTCAAGCATCATTGCCGCGGAGAGGATCATAGCAAAGGGGTTGGCAATACCTTGTCCAGCAATGTCCGGAGCGGAGCCGTGGCAGGGTTGGAACACAGCGTGGTTCAATCCTATATCCGCTGACGGAGCCAACCCAAGACCGCCCATGAGACCTGCGCCAAGGTCGGAGAGGATGTCTCCGAACATGTTCTCGGTCACCAAGACATCAAACTCCCAGGGCTTTTGCACCATCCATAGAGCGGTAGCGTCTACATAGGCATGATCTGCCTGCAAATCGCGGTGGCGGCTGGCCTCAGCGTCAAACATCGATCTGAAGAATGCAAATGCTCTGAATACATTGGCCTTGTCGACACAGGTGACCCGCCCCTGGCCACGGCCGGTTGCCTTGCGGTTTCGGGCGAGTTCAAATGCGAAGCGGAACAGCTTTTCGGACACCTCACGAGTGATAAGCAGAGTCTCACGTGCTTCGTGCTCGGTGACTTCCCCAGCGCCTTGAGTGAAGAACAGCCCTTCTGTGCTTTCGCGAATCAAGACGAAGTCGATCTCTTTTCCGTTGGGGAGCGACAAAGGAGTCGATTGCCCCTTGTTTACTTTTACCGGGCGTACGCCAGCAAATAGGCCAAGCCGCTTTCGCAGGTCAATCTGTGGTGAAATTTCGGTTCCGTCAGGGTAGCGCACATCCGGTAAACCCATTGCCGACAGCAGTATCGCGTCAGCCTTACGTGCCGTTTCAAGTGATCCCGCTGGAAACGATTCTCCGGTTTCTGCGTAGTGAGAGGCGCCTGCTGGCGCGTCCGTAAACGCTAGCTCGTAGCTGGGATTGTTGCCTGAAAGCTGGCGCAGAATTTCAAGCGTAGGGGCCATGATTTCAGGGCCGATTCCGTCCCCGTGAAACACTGCCACATTGTAATTCTTTTTCATTTTAGCCCGCTTCCTTCCCGTTACGCATTCATAGCGCGATGGCTGTTTTCGTACACTCCGTTGACAATGCATTATTTAATGTATACGCAAATAAATGCAATAATAAACGCGAAGTTGTTTTGGGAGGACTGGAAATGAAACTGAAGCTAGGGCGGTTGGCGGCCGCAGCTGTGATGGCAACCGGGATTGCAGGGGCTGCTGCTGCACAGGATTACCCCTATCGGGATATCACCACAGCTGTGGTTTGGGGGGCCGGTGGTGGCACGGACACGATCAACCGGATGATCATGGCCGAGATGGAAAAACACCTTCCGGTCTCGATCAACGTAATCAATCAAACAGGTGGAGTCGCGGGCTCCAATGGAATGGTTTACGTGATGAACCAACCGGACGATGGCTACACATTGGTTGGTTTGTCGGAGTCGAACGTTACCGCTGCGGTACAGGGTGGTTGGGATAAGAAATTCGACTTTTGGTACCCGTTTATTGTTGGCGGATCACCTGACTTGATTTCGGTTCCTGCCGACAGCCCCTATAACACGCTGGAAGAACTGGTCGACGCCGCCAAGGCTGCCCCTGGCACTATTCCAGCTGCGGCTTCCGGCGCGGGTTCGATCCACCACTTGAACCTTCTCGCCATCGAGAAGGGGTCCGGCGCAGAATTCAAGTTTGTTCCATACAAGGGTTCAGCGCCAGGGCAGGAAGCGGCGATAGCAGGCGAGGTCGCGTTGGTTGTGACCTCTTTGGCTGAGCAAGCCCCATTGATCGAAGGCGGTCAGTTGAAGCCTCTTGCGATGTTGACACCCGAAGATGCGCAGATTGCCGGAGCTACAGTTCCATCTGCCTTTGGCATTTATGACGGACTCGACCAGTACCTGCCGCTCAAACAGGCCATCGGATTTGCCGTTCACAGTTCGGCCGGAGATGACGTGAAGGCAGCCCTCGGCGAAGCGTTCGAACGGGCGATAGCATCTGACACTGTCGCTGAATGGGCTGCGGCCAACAATTACGATGTCGGTGGTCAACACGGCGAAGAAGCTCAGGAGTTGTTTGCGAACCTTGAGGCTACCTTTGCCTATACCTTGCAAGATCTGGGCGCCGCGACCGTCGATCCGGCCTCGCTGGGTATCGAGAAGCCCTAATCCGATCAGTATTGAAAGGGCGCCCTTGGTCGCGCCCTTTCCCACAGGAGGCAGGCAATGGACAAACCTGACGAAACTCTGGTCATGCGGACACGCGACTTCTGGGCTTCGGTTGTTCTAATAGCGGTGTCCGTCTTTTTCCTTTGGAAGACGTCGGACATCCCCCTTTGGGGTGAAAACCGCGCTGGTGTAAGCGGGTCGGACTGGCACAACTCGGCTGCAATTGTACCGTTGTTCATCTTCGGTGGACTGCTTGTCCTGTCCTTCGTTTTGCTGGCTATTTCGATCCGTTCTGGTGGGGCCCAAAACGCGCTCACTGCTTTGGGGATCGGATGGGACAAGTCGGAAGCCTATCGGGCTTCAACAATAGGCCTGATCCTTCTTGCATATGTCGTCGGACTGGTTCCCAGAGTGGACTTCATTCTGTGCTCGGGGTTACTGATTACAGCTTTGACTTACGGCTACTACGGAGGTTACGCGCGGCGTGCTTTGGTGGCCTGTATCGCAGTTGTCGTTGCCGGTTTGTTTGCGTTCGCCGTGTTTCCTGCTCAGGCGGATTGGAATGCACACGGTGATGATTGGTTTACATTGGCCGTTTGGGTCGCGTTGACACTCTTGGTGCTGACCAAAGCGGCTTCCGAACGCGTTTTGCGGTTCGTGCCACTAGTCGCGATATTGGCCCCGCTCATTCTTGTTTGCGCGATGGCGTTTGTCTTCCGGCAAAACGTTCCCTCGCGTGGCGGGCTGATATTCAAACAAATCGAATACCACTACTACGTGACGCTTCGTCCGCTATGGAAAGATTGACCGGATGGACTTTATCCTTTCGCAACTGGCTGGGTTTGGGACGGCGTTCGTTGATCTGGCAGTGGACCCGCTGACCTATCTGTATTTGATTGCATCCGTATTCCTGGGCATCACGTTCGGCGCATTGCCCGGCCTTACGGCAACGCTGGCGGTGACGATCCTGACGGGGTTTTTCGGCAACAAGATCCCGCTGGACTATTCGCTCATCGCCTTGCTCGGGGCCTATGTGGGCGCGATTTACGGTGGCTCTTACCCGTCAATCCTGCTGAACATTCCGGGTACGGCAGCCAGCGCGGCAACGGCCATGGATGGCTACCCGTTGGCCAAAGCGGGTCGAGGGGGCGAAGCACTTGGGCTGACCACAACGGCCAGTTTCATTGGCACAGTTATCGGGACCATCACGCTTTTGATTTTTGTCTGGGCGCTGCTTTTGGTTTCAAAGAACATCGCAAGCCCGGAGAAAGCGCTGCTTGCCCTTTTCGGCATTCTGCTTTCCGGCACTTTGATGAGCGAAGACCTGGTGATTAAGGGATGGATCGCCGGTCTGATCGGGCTTGCGATGTCCATGGTGGGGCTCGACCCTCTGTTGTCTGAGCCGCGCTATACCTTCGGCTGGTCTTACCTGATGAGCGGATTTCAGGTCGTGCCAGTTTTGATGGGGGCCTTTGCCATCCCCCAAATCATCGATGGTTTGAGGCACGTTGAGGCCGGGAAAGTTCTGGCATTGAATGGCCGTATTCTTCCGAACCTTCGCTCTATTCGACGCTATCTACCGACCATTGGCCGGTCTGGGGTGATCGGGACCGGGGTAGGGGCGCTTCCGGGCGTCGGCGAAGATGTCGCTGGTTGGGTCAGCTACGGTGTCGGGAAGACCGTATCTGCCGACGGCGACAAGTTTGGAAAAGGGTCATTGGAAGGTCTGCTTTGCTCAGAGACCGCAAATAACGCTTGCATTGGAGGCGCGCTGATCCCGCTTTTGGTGTTGGGCATTCCCGGTTCGCCGCCTGCCGCCGCTTTGATGGGGGCTTTCAAAATCAACAATGTGATCCCGGGCCCGACGATAGACCCAGAAATCATTCTGCGCGTGGTTGCAATCCTAGTGCTGGCATCCCTGACGATGTTCCTGATGGGGCTTTTCACCGCTCGGGTCTTTATCAAAATACTCGCCATCCCGCAGACCATATTCCTGCCGGTCGTGATGGTCCTGACAACAATCGGGTCTTTCAGCGTCGGTGGTGGCATCAACGATCTTTACCTGATGCTTGGCGTTGGCGCCGTTGCCTATTTCATGAACCTCATGAAGTACCCAATCGCTCCGCTGGTTATTGGGGTTATATTGGGAAGTCTGTTTGATGAAACCTTCCGCCGGTCATTGTTCCTGTCGGATGGGGATCTTTCGGTTTTCTTTTCACGCCCCGGTGCGGCCATTCTGCTGGTGCTCAACATCGGTCTGATCCTCAGCCAACTGCCCGTTGCGAAGCGCGCATTCTCACGCCTGAAAGGACTTTCTGTCTGATGTTTGTGGTTACTGTCACCTTCACTCTCAAGCCCGGAACGCGGGACACCTTTTTGCCGCTGATGATCGAAAACGCTTCAACCTCTTTGCGTGATGAACCCGGATGCCAGCAGTTCGACGTGTGCCTCGGCAAAGATAATGAGTCCGTTTTTCTCTATGAAGTTTATGATGACATTACCGCCTTCGAAGCTCACCTCGAAAGCCCGCATTTCAAGTCCTTCGATGCGGCTGTGGCTGATATGATCGCCGCCAAGGTAATTCACCAGTTTTCCGAGGTCATCAGATGAACGATTGGGAAATCCACGCCGTAAAATACGCGGATCGCAACGCTCGAACCCGGCGCGACAGCTTCATCTTGGATGACGACCACGACGCGCCTCATGCGATGGACTATTTCATTTGGGTACTCAAGCACGGTAACGATGTTATTCTGGTCGATACCGGTTACGACAACGAAGAGGCTGCCGCCCGTGGTCGCCCCATCGCGATGGACCCGCGCGAGGCTCTGCGCCCTTTGGACATCACACCGGAAGCGGTGACAGACATCATCGTGACCCATCTTCACTATGACCACGCGGGCGGGCTGCATATGTTCCCGAACGCGAAGTTGCACATGCAATCGGCGGAAATGGCCTTCGCTACCGGCCCCTGCATGTGCCACGACCACCTGCGCGCGCCTTTCACTGCGGGCCATATTTGCGAGGTCGTAAAACGCCTCTATTCAGGTAAGATCGTGTTCTACGATGGAGAGGCCGAGATTGCAGATGGGGTGACCGTGCATTGCATCGGCGGGCACTCGCGCGGGTTGCAATGCGTTCGCGTAAGAACGGCAGCCGGGTGGATGGTTCTCGCCTCGGACGCCTCGCATTACTATGAGAATTTCATGGCGCGCAAAGCCTTTCCCATCGTTGTCGATTTGCAGGACATGATGGATGGCTTCAAGACACTCGAGAAGTTGGCCTCGGCTCCTCGCCTGATCGTGCCCGGCCATGATCCACTTGTGCGTGAGATTTTCCCGGTCGGTGCCGCGCCTCATATCCACCGCTTGGATCCAGGGCCCTTGAGGGAGATCGAAATATGAAAATAGGTGTCATTGCAGACGACTTTACTGGTGCGAGTGATATTGCGAACACCTTGGCGAGGGGCGTGGAACCGGAGGGTGGATTACGAACGGCTCAATTTCCGGGTATTCCTACTACCCCGGCCGATGAGGAGATCGAAGCGGGTGTGATCTCACTCAAGAGCCGCACTGCATCGGTTGAGGAAGCCATTGCAGACAGTCTGAGCGCTTTGCGGTGGCTCGCGGATCAAGGATGCCAGCAGTTCATCTTCAAGTATTGCTCGACCTTCGATTCCACGATGGAGGGAAACATCGGCCCAGTTGCGAAAGCGTTGGCCGACGAACTGGGTGCGCAAAAGGTGGTTTTCTGCCCGGCCTTTCCGACAACCGGGCGCACCGTCTATCAGGGTCATCTTTTTGTGCTTGGCAAGCTGTTGCACGAGTCTGGGATGGAAAATCACCCTCTTACTCCAATGACCGATGCGAACATCAGGCGCTGGTTAAAGCATCAGACCGACGAAGCGGTTGGGTTGGTGCCAGTTAATATCGTGAAGCAAGGACCAGAGGCGATTGCGGCTGCTTTGCAGAAGGCCGACGAACGATTTGTGATCGGTGATGCGATTTCGGATGAGGATTTGCTGGCTTGGGGTGAGGCTCTGTATGACGCCAAGCTCGTTACTGGCGGGTCGGGGATTGCGCTGGGGCTACCCAGAAATTTTCTCGGAAAGGCTTCGTCCAAAAGAGCCGGTTGCGCATTCACTGGTATTATTGGACCCGCAGCGATCCTTGCTGGGTCTTGTTCAGGTGCGACCCGCAGGCAGATCGAAACTCACGCGACGTCTCATCCGACGTTGGCCATTGATGTTTCGGGTGTAATGTTCGGGGAAGTGACCATGCAAACGCTGCTGGAATTTTTTGAAACGCATTCGGGCCGGGCGCCTCTCGCATATTCGTCAGGAAGCCCGGAAGATGTACGTGCGATCCAAAACCATTTCGGTCAGGAAGCCGTGGCGAAAAAGCTGGACAATCTCTTTGCTGATACAGCACGGCAGCTTGTCCAAACGGGGTACAAGCGCCTTGTCGTGGCCGGAGGGGAGACTTCCGGCGCAGTATCCCAGGCCGTGTCTGAGACACTGGGTTTCCCTGCCATGTCGATTGGACCGGAGATTGATCCGGGGGTGCCAGTCCTGAGCGTTGGAAAAACTCAACCCATTGCGATGGCACTAAAGTCTGGAAACTTTGGCGCTGCGGACTTTTTCGCGAAAGCCCTCAGATTGATGGAGGCAGGCAAGTGATTTCTGAAGAACTGGCGCTGCGACAGCAGATGTCGGAACTGTGCGCCTCGCTGTTTGCGCGTGGCTTTTCTGTCGGCACTGCGGGCAATGTATCCGTACGTCTGCACGACGGAATCCTTATGACACCCACCAATTCGACTTTAGGAGATATCGACCCTGAGCGTATTGCCAAGATTGATCCTAATGGCAACCACGTCTCTGGGGACAAGCCAACCAAGGAAGTCTTTCTGCACCAAGCCTTCTATGAGACAAGACCAGAGGCTGGCGCCGTGGTGCATCTACATTCGACCTGGGCCACTGCTCTGTCGTGTCTGGAAGACACCGATCCCAATGACTGTATTCCACCGCTGACACCATACGTGGTCATGCGCGTCGGCACGGTCAAACTGGTTCCGTACATAAAGCCTGGTGACCCGCAATCCGGTGATTTGATCCGCAAACTGGGTGGCAAATATAGTGCGGTTCTGCTGGCCAACCACGGACCCGTCGTATCAGGAAAAGACCTTTTCTCAGCGGTCTGTGCAGCAGAAGAGTTAGAAGAAACGGCCAAGTTGCTCGTGGCGCTGCGAGGTATGCCAACCCGGATACTGGATGCAGAACAAGTCACAGAACTCAAGGAAGTTTTCGGAAGGATTTAGACCGACACCGAAATGGTACGTGCGCAAACTTTCGGGCAAACCGCGCAAAGTTATGTGCAAATAGGGGGCTCCTTCGGACTGTGTTTTGTTCAACCTAAATTAATGGTGATCATAAGTGCATGCGCTACAACCCCACACACCCGTTGCATTGCGTGAGTTCGGTATGCCTGCGACTTTGCAATTGCGTCGACCGGCAGAAATGGCGAGCCTCGTCGAACTGAGTTGAAGGGGATCTACCACGACCTACCAGATGTGTTGCCTTATTCAGATGAAGCTTGAATTATATCAATCAAAATACACTTCTAAATGAGCGATAATTCTTCAAAGTTGACGGATTCACGCCGAAACTACCATCACTTGGGCGCGAATTTCGAGCAGCGCAAACTAATGGGCAAGCCCGATGGCATCCGGTCGGTTTCCCTGGCTGGACCTAAACGTCCGAACCACTGTTTCAAAGATGGTTTGCTCACGACCGTTGCCTTCCATCGCCAATTTCATTCAATAAGCCCGCTAGGTTCAGGTGCTCGTCCGCTTTGCAACTATACGAGCGGATTACAAACCGAGGTATTGCACAGGGACGAAATCCGTCAACCAAACCGCATTGTCCGCTCGATAGAACGCATAACCGTCCCGATGCATACTGCCAGTTTCTATTCGAAGGACGGTCGGTTTCCCGTGGCGTTGCCCTACCTTTTCAGCGGTCTCGGGATCAACGCAAGGGGATAGAAGCGCGTGAACGCGTTTCATCGGCGGTTCGGCAAGTTATCGCTGGTCGAAGACTTGACCCGCGCGGACGTTGAGAACATCATCGCCTTGGTAAGAGAATTGAAACTAGACAACGGGATGAGCTGAGCGGTGCTTTTGGACAGGCGCAGATGGACCAGGCTGATGCTCGTCGCGGTCGGCGTGCTCGTTGCCGCCCTGCTTATGTCCAGTGGCGTCGCTGAGGCCCATGGAAAACATGAGCTTTCCGTGGTTTCTCTAGAGGTTCAAACGCACGCTGAACATGCTGCAAAGGACAACCAGGGCCATTGTCACGGTGGGGCGTTCTGCAGCGGCCCTGCGATCGTCCAACTGTCAAATCTTTACGCGAATCTGTTGGGATGCAGCGAACGGTATGGGCTGCCGCGCGCGACCAAGGGCATCCCGGTTGTTTCGAATTTTGATCCGCCCCCACCCAAAGCCCTGATCTGATCCGTATCTGCGCACGCCCTTTGGCGTGATGAGATAACTCAGACAGGGAAATCCGATGAAAACTGAAAAACTGTTGCTGGGCGCGTTGATTGCGTCCGTTCTGGCTGTGTCAAGCCAATCGGTGTTTGCGCATGGCGGAGCTACCGGCGTTGTCAAAGAACGCATGGATGGCATGGGTGTGATGAAAGAGGCGATGAAAATGCTAACGCCGATGATGCGGGGGCAGGTCGATTACGATGCATCCGTTGTGCGCGCACGGTCTGGGGATATCAGTCGCCATGCGGGCGAGGCGATGACCAGATTGTTCCCCGAAGCCAGCCTTGATGCGCCATCCGAAGCGAAGCCAGAGATCTGGCAGGACTGGGACGCGTTTTCGGCCCTAGCTGATCAGCTGCGCGTGATGGCGGATGGATTGGCGGACGCTTCCGAAAACGGGTTGATGATGGCCGGTGAAACGTCTGCTGCAGGTGATATGATGGGCGGCAGCATGATGGCGGGTGGCATGATGGGCACTGGTGCAGGCTCCGATATGATGGACCTGTCACAGATGCCGGCCGACGGGGTTTTCACCATGATGGGACAGGTCTGCACGGCCTGCCATACCCGCTTTCGGGTCGAGAAATAGGCCGGGACGATGCGCAAGTTCTTTCGTCTGGGGCTGACGGGCGCTGTTATCGCCGCGGTCAGCCTTGCCGGCCTGATGGTCTGGCCGATCGGCCAGCCTCTCGCGCTCATCACCGTGGAGGGGGATGCCGACCGCGGTGCCTATCTGGCCCGCGCCTCTGGCTGCATCGCGTGTCACACCGATTATGCGAAAGGCGGAGCGCCACTGGCGGGTGGCATGGCGTTGGATACACCGTTTGGGACGCTGTTTTCGCCGAACCTGACCACCGATCCTGACCACGGGATCGGTGGTTGGAGCCAGGCACAGTTCGCCCGCGCTGTCCGCGAAGGGGTCTCTCCCGAAGGGCACGCCTATTACCCGGCCTTTCCCTATCCTTTCTATGCCAACTTCTCGGATCAAGAGGTTGCCGATCTCTGGGCGGCATTCCAAAGCGTGCCACCGGTCGCCGAACCCTCGCGCCCGCCCGAAATGAACTTTCCGTTCAACCAGCGCTGGGGGTTGAAACTCTGGCGCGCCGCTTTTCTGGAGCCTCCAAGGACAGAGCCGATAACGGGCAAGGTGGAGACATGGAACCGGGGCCGCGAGCTGGCCGAAGGGGCCAGCCATTGCGCGGCCTGCCATACGGCGCGCAACATCGTTGGCGCGCGCAAGTCGGAAACGGAGCACTTCAAGGGCAGCAATGCGTTGCCAGGTGGTGAGAAAGCACCAGCCATCGATCACCTGACATTGGCTGACAAGGGATGGGATGTGGCCAGCCTTGCCTATGCCCTGCGTACGGGCATTACACCTGAAGGGGACGCCTTTGGCGGGTCCATGGGCGAGGTCGTGCTTTACGGCACAAGTTTCCTGACCGAGGCCGACCGGACAGCCATCGCGACCTATCTGATGGACGAACATGAAGGGGGATGAGGCAATGAAAACCGGAATAATCCTTGCATTTGCTTTGGCAGGGATGGTCGTCATCGGTGCTGCGGTCGCCTGGCTCGCTCCATCAGACACGGAGGCGGGACCGCCAGTGCAACCGAAAACGACCGATCTTGAGGAAGGTGCGGTGCTATATGCCGAGTTCTGTGCGTCCTGCCATGGTGCCGATCTGGAAGGGCAGCCCAACTGGCGTGCCCCAAATGAGGATGGGACAATGCCTGCGCCGTCGCATGACGAGACCGGCCATACGTGGCACCACGGGGATGCGCTGCTGTTTGACTACACCAAACAGGGTGGGGAAGTGGCGCTCAAAGCCCGTGGCGTGCCCGGCTTTGCCAGCGGCATGCCGGGGTTCGGCGACAGCCTGAGCGACCAGCAGATCTGGGACATCCTGGCCTATATCAAATCCACCTGGCCCGAGCGCATCCGCGACATGCAGGCGGTGCGCTCCGAAAGCGAACAGATGCAGGGCGGCTTATGACCGCCCGCTTGACACAAATCATGACACTTGCCTGCGGCCTCGATTACAAAACGCGTCGTCGTACCGCAGGCGCGAAAACGGAAAGGAAATGACATGACCACCCCGACACTCGACCGCCGCCTCTTCCTGGCTGGCCTCGGTGCCTCCGGCATCGCTCTGGCCTCGCCGGCTCTGGCAACCGCCAAACTGCGGCTAGAGGTCCTCAAGGACCCGAACTGCGGGTGCTGCGGCGCCTGGATCGACATCATGCAACGCGACGGATTCGAGATAGAGGTGCAGAACGCCTCCTGGGAGACATTGTCGCGGTATAAAGCCAGCAAAGGTGTTCCGGAGGAGATGGCCTCCTGCCACACCGGACTGGTCGAGGGCTACGTCATCGAAGGCCATGTGCCGCCAACCGATATCCGGCGTCTTCTGGCCGAGCGCCCCGATGCGGTGGGGCTGTCCGTTCCCGGTATGCCCTTTGGCTCACCCGGCATGGGACCGGAGAGTGAACGGGAGGCCTATTCGGTCTTCCTGATCCGCAAGGATGGCACCACAGAAGTGTTCAACCACTACGCGGCGGCCTGAACCGCGGCACCCGTTTGATGGGTAACAAGGGCGGGTCTCCTGACCCGCCCTTTTTTGCGTCATCTCGGGCAGGACACGTGAGGTGTCTTCACCGCCTGCGCCCGGTTTATCAACGCGGCGACCTTGGCGATGGCAAGATCAAAGCACGGCTGGAAGACCTATTGCAGGCGTTGATTGCACCCAGGCGAGCGCGGCAAGTGCAGAAGGGTTCATGAAGCTTTGAAAAGCTTTGAATTGAAAGGGCGTGCAGCGGCACAACTCAAAGGGCATTCGCGCCATCCGCATGCTGTAGACAGATTTCCTGTTGGAAACCGATATCGTTGCCTTTGTGGGGGATGCCCGGCTTAACCCGAATTAGACGGCCAACTCCCTGACCCGTTGGATGGCATCCGGGACAACGTTTCTATTCATCGTAGATGATATCGGACTTGCGCAGCATCTCTCTCGTATTGCAGGTCACCAGACGATTGCTCTGGAATTGCAAACTTGGCATCGCACTCCGTACAAACAGAGACGAGAATGCCCTAAGCGATCCCGATACCTCCATCAAACGGAACATCGCGTTATTGGAACACTGTCTTCTTCGCTACGCCGCAATTCTCGCTAAATCCGCTGCTTCAATCGCCAGTGCTGTAAACCATTTGATCTTCGCTGACCAAACTGAAGAGACCGCTCCGTTTTTTGTCAAGCGTCGATCATAAGAATTGGGGCTGAGATCACTCCACAAATGTCTCAAAAATATTATAGAATTATCTTTTTACGCCTAACCTTTCGGGTGTGAAACAAAGGATAGGGGTTCATTTGCGAGTCTCGCAAAACGGTTTTCAATTGCTCACTTGGGCTTTCGCGAATGAAAACAGATTGCGAGTTTCTTTGGGCGGAAACCGGTGAGAATTCTCAGTGTTTCCGAAAAGTGTTTCGCAGATTTGTCGATATGCCAGCGTTTGCCTTCCGCAAGAAACGATTGTCTCTGGTCCCGATTGCGCCGGAAAGCTAACGCTTCCGCAGGGGACTTTGAACCAGCCAGATTGCTCAGCTAGGTCCCAGCCACTAGGTCTTCCAACGACCCACCATCAAGCAGAAAGTCGCTCCAGATCCACGCCATTCGGTCAACAAACCACATCTTGCCCCCTGAGATCACAGCTATACCGAGGCATGTAAAGCCCAAGTCGAACACCCAAAGACCGTACGCAAACGGCAGAAGACCCAACCCGCTGACATAGGCGAGTGCTTTTGCTACTTGTAAATGATGAGCTGCAACCTTGTCTTGATGCCGCAGCCAGACACGCTCGCCCAGTACACCTTGTGCCGACCAGCTTTCGAAGGTCCTGGGCTGTGAGAACGCACGCGGGTTGATCCAGACCCAAGCCAAAACCACCCCGACGGCAACCCACACCCAACCGCCAATCCACGCCCGACTCCAGATCGCCAACGCGATAAGGGGCAACGGTGTCAGTACGCGGGTCCAGACTGACCAAGGGTTTGTATGCCGCAACCAAACCTCGTCTTTCATACCCATAAGGCGTTCGGAGAAGCGGGCTATGTCCATCGGGTCACTCCAGAATCTGCAAGTTAATAACCGACATTGGATGGATCCAATATCGATCACAACCGCTTTCAAGTCTCGTTCCTTGGTGCAGATCAGGCCTTCGTTGATAGCATGGCGAATACCTGGGTCGAACCTGACAGGGCTGAGTAAAACAAATCTGGTCCGAACTTCGCTTGAGTGTATTCTTGTCACATTTTGGGGCTTTGGGGGGTGAAGTGGCTGATACAGCGGACTTTGAGAAGATGGAACGCCACGGATGGGCGGATCCGTCCATAGCCAAAGGGTATGCCACCGGCTTTGAAACGGCGACACGTCTGGTTGCCAGAAAGCTTGCGGACGAAGTCGCTGCGGGGCCAAATTGCAAAGTACTTGACCTGTGCACCGGACACGGTGTCGTGGCAGCAGAGCTTGTCGCCCGGGGCTCAGATGTGACCGGCTTGGATTTCTCTGGACCGATGATTGAACTTGCCCAATCAGCGGTTCCAACCGCGCGGTTCGTTCAGGGTGACGCGATGGCAATGAATTTTCCAGATGATGTCTTTGATGCAGTCACAATAGGGTTCGGCGTCCCACATTTTCCTGACCCAGCACGCGGCCTCAGGGAAGTGGCCCGAGTTCTGAAACCGGGGGGTAGGATTGCATTCTCGATATGGCAGGGCAAAGGGTCAGATGGCGCGTTTGGCTGGCTGTTTGACGCGGTTGAGCGCCTGGCCGATTCTTCTATTTCTCTGCCCGCAGGGCCGGATGCACACATGCTCGTGGATAGAAAAATTGCCAAACCAATGGTCGAAGGTGCCGGTTTTGGCAATGTGCGGCTAATCGATGTTGCAAGTGAATTGTGCGTTTCAGATCCTCAGATGCTTTTTGATGTTTTTGACGGGGGTGCAGTGCGTGCAGCATCGCTTCTCAGGCGTCAGCCGAAAGAACGACGCGATGCAATACGAGCGGATTTGGCAATGCGCGTTCAGTCGGAAGCAAACAAAGAAATGAGAGGTTATCATGTGCCTGCTCCCTCGGTTGTAGTCACTGCTTCGTACCATGGCTGAGCTGCTTCGTGGTGAATCGATGTCACCGGAAGATACGTGGAGGGATCGTCCATTGATGCCGCATGGACGTAGATGCAGCCACTCATCTGTTCGCTTCTGCGGGTCAGCGGTGATCCACAGTTTTGGCAGAACGCGCTAAAGGCGACCGCCCTGATCCTCCTGTCATTTCAAATGTCTTGAGTGCGTCACCAATTGAGAGTGACTTGGCCCCAAGTGGCACTCTCTCTGAATGCCCCGAGCTGGTGAGTCGTTGGCAATCTCGGCAGTGGCACCGAAACATCGCAGCGTCAGAGTGAACCCCAGAATACCGCACCAACCCGCATGTGCATCCACCTTCAACATTATCACTCTTGTCCTCTCCTCCACTCAAAAAGAAAAAACGGTCCGCTCATTGTGTCAGCTTCAGCTTGCTGTTCCGAGTTCAGGAGAACAGGCTGTGGGTCAGAACGGTATAGTCACGCTTGATCAGATACTCCGGCGATCCCCGCCTAAATGGGCGTAGATAATCCTGCGGATGGGCGAAGCGTCCGAATGGAAAAGCAAAACGCCCCGGTTTTGCAGAAGAACTGATCGCTGTTACTGTGAATGCGGCGCAACAACGGTGTATGAGGGGTGCAAAATGGCGCGGAAACTCCCACACGAGAGTGACAAGAACTTCCTTGTTTATGCAGGTACAGGTACGGACCTCATCTTTAACCACGGTATCGAGCTCCCGGGATTTGCCTCGTTTCCTTTGCTGGAGAAGCCTGGAACCCGGGCAGTTCTTGCCGGGCAAATGCGTGCGCTCGTTCAATTGGCTGGTGAAATGGATGTAGGCTGCATACTTGACGCACCAACCTGGATGGCAAATGCCGACCGTGCTGCTCCTTTGGGTTACGATGCTGAACGCCTTCGTGAGGTAAACAGGGATGGTGTCGCACTGATGGAAGAGGTGCGCAAAGACGCCGGTCGAAACGACGTATTGGTTTCCGCCTGCGTTGGGCCAAGATACGACCCTTATGCTGACATCCCGTCCATGACGGTTGAACAGGCGCGTAAGTACCACGGTGTGCAACTTGCTGTTCTAAAGGAAACCAGTGTTGATCTGGTGACTGCCTACACGTTCAACCGCCCAAGCGAGGCCGCTGGTTGTGTTCTGGCTGCAAGAGACATTGGGTTGCCGATCATTATGTCTTTGGTGGTCGAAACCGATGGCTGTTTGGCTGATGGGACAAAGCTCATTGATGCGGTAAACCAGATCGAGGCAGAAACAGACGGCGCGGCTCTGTTCTATATGGTGAATTGTGCACACCCCACTCACTTCGCTGACGCGCTCAACGCGCACCCAAGACTCAAAGGCGTTGTTGCCAATGCATCAAGTTGTTCACACGCAGAACTTGATGAGGCCGAGGACTTGGATGCAGGAGACCCCGTACAGCTCGGCAAAGAAATTGCGGATGTCGTGCGGGAAAACCCGTCTATTCGGGTGTTTGGTGGTTGCTGCGGTACGGATATGCGACACCTAAAACAAATGACGCTTGAGGTCGTTGGGTGATATTATCTCTGATTGTTACACTCAATCTGCTTACGCTGTACTTGGCCCTGATCAGCTCTTCCTTGATATTCCACCATTGCCCGAATTGGGCTTCGACTCGTGAATCAAGTTAAGAGCGGGGCGAGGTGGGTTTGAATAAAAGCCGTAGGCTGCGTGCGCGCCAGACTATCCGTGAATTTACTGGTCGCCGATGATAAAGATAGTTTGATGGTCCTGGCGTTTGAGCACGCACCGGAAATGGCTTGCACCACCAAGGAGAACCGTTTTGAAGCGCCAACTGGCTGCGATTTTATCGGCTGACGTGATCGCCTCGACCAAGCTTATGAGCGAGGACGAAGAAGGTACTCTACAGAGAATCCGTCGACTGCAAAGGGAGGTGATAGAGCCGGAGATCTCGTCGCAAGACGGACGAGTGGTGAAGTACATGGGTGATGGTGTACTTGCCGAATTCCCTTCTGTAGTAAATGCCGTCCAAGCCGCAACTGACATTCTCGAAAATAACAAATCCCGAGAACAAGATCAGCCGGAAGACCGCCGCATCCGGTTGCGGGTTGGCATAAATCTTGGTGATATTATCGCCGAAGAAGGAGATATTTTCGGCGACGGAGTGAATGTCGCATCACGGTTAGAAGCACTTGCTGACCCGGATGGGTTGTGCATCTCCGGTTTCGCATTCCAGGGGTTGGGTGCAAAATGGGCACACGAATTCGTAGACAGCGGACCTTACGAGGTCAAAAACATAAAGAAACCCGTTCGTGTCTACAGATGGCGTTCCTCGCTGAACAATTCAGAAGGTGAACGTCGAGGGGAGATCAAACCGACGATTTCCATTGCCCCGTTCAGTTCGCCGCCAAACGACGATGCAATAAACGGATTTGCAGCAGGTCTCGTAGAAGATATCGCAGTTGCAATAGGGACTGTCGAGCAACTCGTTGTTGTCGATGAGACCAAAGCGGTGGAACTACCAAGATACCGGTTGAGCGGAAGTGTTCGAACTCTGGCAGAACGCCTGCGGATTCAAGCGAAACTCGTGGACCAATTTTCTGGAGTTCAGGTTTGGGCGCAGAGATTTGACAGAAAAGCAGAGGATTATTTCGACCTGCAGGATGAACTGGCACAGACCATTGTTATCAGCGTCCATACCAAATTGGGGGCGGGGAGCTATACCAACAGGTGGCAACTCGGTACAAACAACTTCGAAGCTTGGCGATTGAGCGCTCAGGCTTTCAACATTTTCCAAAGGTATTCGCCGGATGCCATGGATCAGTGTATTGAAATTTGGAATGAAGCATTCAAGCACGATCCCGAGTTTCCGACACCACGAATTGCCCGATCCTATTGCCGTGCTCGAAAGGCGTTGTGGTCTTCTCCGGAAGAGGCGCAGGAATTACTTCGCGCGGCAGAAGAAGACTTTGAAGCCGCGCGAAATGCGACGGATGAGACAGATAGCCGACCCAATTCCCTTTTACGCGCCATTCGGATCGCTCGTGGCGATCATGAGGGCGCAATTGAAGCAGCTCGGCAGGGGTTCATGCGAGAGCCTGGAAACGCTGCAACCCGAGCGACATTGGCTTACGCATTGCTAATGGCAGGGCAACATGAGGAAGCGTTAGAAGAAATCCTCAAAAGCACTGCTGAGATCAAGAATTACCCTGGTTGGTTTTCGTCCATCAAAATTTTGAGCTACTTCTTCAGTGGGGATGTTCAACATGCGCGCGCAGAAGCCGAATACATCGTCCAAAAACAACCTGACTTTTATCCAGGCAGACCGCTCCTCGTTGTTTGCCACGTTGAAAGCGAGGCGATGGAGGCAGCACGAAGCATCGCCAATGAAATTAAGGCAAGAGATAGCAAATTCTCTACTGAAGTCTTTGCCAAATCGTTGGGGCTTAACCACGAAGACCGTCGTAATCGCATTCGCTCCGCCTTGACGCGGGCAGGCCTGTGAAAGGCGATTGAGTTATGGATGATCGGTTTGTTATGCATTGCCACCAACCATCCGTCCAACTCCACAGACCTGTTCACGGCGGCCCGCTGGTTTTTTCGATGCAGGGAAATCAGCTTACATAACAGATCATTGATGTTGTTTGCTTCTGCAATGCCCGTGAAGAACCTCATTAGTTTTCCGCATCGTGCATGGAGTGATTTTGATTGCACTTGAACCCGTTCAATGGCTCTGACAATCAGCGGAAAGTTCTAAATCTATTACGCGGGGTCAGAACGCGTAGCGCATTCCGAATTCGGTGCAATTCTGGTTCAGTGTCAGATCGGCTTTCCCGCTATCTCTGATGACACGTTTAGCATTGGGGAGATCGTTCGTTTTCGCGCGTTGCAGTGCGGTCTTTGGGTCAAGTCCGTGCCTGATCCAGCGGTGTTGTAGCCTGTTCTCGAGCTCTTCCAAAGTTTGGCTGACGAAAACCGTTGCGGTATAGACATCTGCCAGTGTACTCCACGGGGCGCTATCCATCAGAAGGTAGTTTCCCTCAACGACGACAATCGGAGTTTCTGGGTGAACAGCAATCGCGTTGGCAATGGCCAGATCCATCTGGCGGTCGAATTTGGGGTGAAAAGACACATGTCGCGCAGACTTCAGCCCTCTGATTGCATTACAAAACCCGTATCCGTCGAAGGTTTCCGGTGCGCCTTTTCGTGCTAGCAAACCACGCGCTTCAAGTATGCGATTGTCCAGATGATAGCCGTCCATAGGAACCAGCGTGGCCAACGGAACCGCGGAACTCTGTTGCCCGTTCAGCGATTGCACAACGGTTTCTGCAAGGGTCGACTTTCCGGACGCAGGGGGGCCAGCGATTGCGACAATCGCGCGGACCCCATCCTGCCTCCGGGAGGAGATCAGATCGCAAACGCGCTTAACATCCTGCTCGATCACGCGGCGTCCTCTTTCGGGGGCTCTTTGGCACCGGTCATGAAAGCCACGGCGTCGGACATCGTGTAGTCCTTAGGATCGATCGTGCAGAGCCTTTTGCCCAGCCGGTGCACATGGATGCGATCGGCGACTTCGAAGACATGCGGCATGTTGTGGCTGATGAGAATGATCGGAATGCCACGTGCGCGCACATCCTGAATGAGTTCGAGAACTTTGCGACTCTCTTTGACCCCCAATGCAGCCGTCGGCTCGTCCATGATAATGAACTTGGTTGCAAAGGCCGCAGCGCGTGCAACCGCTACGCCCTGGCGCTGACCACCGGACAGAGTTTCAACTGCCTGATTGATGGATTGTACGGTCATCAGTCCAAGTTCGGTCAATTTTTCACGAGCGAATTTCTCCATCGCGGGTCGGTCGAGCTGACGCATGAATTTGCCCATGAAGCCCTGTTTGCGGATCTCGCGCCCCATGAACATGTTGTCGGCAATGGACAGGGCCGGGGACATGGCAAGCTGCTGATAGACAATCTCGATCCCCATATTCCGGGCGTCGATCGGAGAGGTGAAGTTGACCTTTTTGCCTTCAATGAGGATCTCGCCCTCATCCGGGATTGTGGCACCGCAGATCGCTTTGACGATAGAGGACTTACCTGCGCCGTTGTCCCCGATAACTGCAAGGATTTCTCCTTGGCGCAGTTCAAAGTCGGAATGATCGATGGCGGTGACGTGGCCATAACGCTTCACGATCCCGCGCCCCTGGACGACTGGAGTTGTGTCTGACATTAGCCCGATACCTTTCTGATCCACTGGTCGACCGCGACCGCTGCGATGATGAGAAGTCCGATGAGCAGGAAGGTCCACTGAGCGTCCGCGCCAAGCAACCTCAGCCCAAGTGTGAATACGCCAACGATCAACGCACCGAACAGCGACCCCAGAATAGAGCCCCTTCCGCCGAACAGAGAGATGCCTCCGATCACAACAGCGGTGATGCTCTCGATGTTGGCCAATTGGCCGGACGTTGGCGAAACAGATCCGATGCGGCCGATCAAAGCCCAGCCGGCGAAGGCACAGATCAAGCCGGATAACATGTAGACGGACATGAGGGTTCGATGAACGTTGACACCGGATAGCTCGGCGGCCTCGGGATCATCGCCGACCGCATAGACATGTCGGCCCCAGGCTGTGTGTTTAAGCGCATAGGCCAACACAAAAATCAGGGCGAGCATGAAAATGACGCCAATCGTAAAGGTCGCCCCACCGATGCTGAACTTGGTTCCGAAGAACTGAAGGAAAGGAGCGTTCGCCTCAATATCCTGACTCCTGATGGTCTCATTTGCGGAATACAGAAAGTTGGTGGCCAGAACGATCTGCCACATTCCTAGCGTGACGATGAAAGGCGGGAGTTTGACACGGCTGACAAGCCAGCCGTTGAGTGCTCCGATCAAGGTTCCAACCGCAAGACCGCACATGACGGCGATAGGTACCGGAATGCCGTAGCGGAACGTGAATTGCCCCATGATGACAGAAGAAAACACCATGATCGCACCGACGCTCAGGTCAATGCCTGCTGTCAGAATAACAAGGCTCTGTGCTGCGGCCACGATGCCGACGATCTGAACCTGCTGAAGGATCAGTGTCATGGCAAAAGGCGAGAAGAACTTCGAGCCCAATAGCAGGCCGAAAATCAATATCGCCCCGACCAGGACAATTAGCGGCACAAAGGACGGGTTAACATGGAGAAGATGTTGCAACTTCCCCAATACGCCACGCCGATGATCTTCGAACTCGGCTACAGATTCTGTTTTGCTGGCGGCGGATTCAAATCCCTGGGCGCTTTGGTTTGATTCAGACATATCTCCCCCTTTTCGTGCATGGCTTTGCGCCCACGAGATCAGTGTACAGGAAGTTTCGGTTTGCTGGTGAAAGGATTGATGAGGCGCTCTCATGCGCCTCATCCATTAGGTCTGCGTCAGCCCCAGCAGAGATCCAAGCCTTCGGCGACCGAGATTGATTCTACGCCATCAACAGGTTGGTCCGTTATGAGCGCGACACCGGTATCGTAGAAGTCTTTACCGGGCGTGTTTTCAGGCTTCACTCCTTCATCGGCCCACTTTTTGACAGCCTCGACCCCAAGCGAAGCCATCAACAGCGGATATTGCTGGCTTGTGGCGCCAATAACTCCGGCCTGCACATTTTGTACGCCGGGGCAACCGCCGTCGACCGAAACGATCAGAACATCGTTTTCACGTCCAATGGACTTCAGAGCCTCGTAGGCACCTGCCGCTGCCGGTTCGTTGATCGTGTGAACAACGTTGATCGTTGCGTCCTTGGCCAGAAGGTTCTCCATGGCGCGGCGACCGCCTTCTTCGTTGCCGTCGGTCACGTCGCTGCCGACCAGTCGCGCATCCGATTCATCGCCAATGACATTAGGGTCTGCCAGGTCCACACCAAAGCCATCGAGGAAGCCCTGATTGCGCAATACGTCTACCGTTGGTTGGCTAACGTTCAGATCCAGTGTCGCGATCTTGGCGTCCGCTGCCGCATCGCCCATTTTTGCTTTTGCCCATTGTCCGATCAACAAACCAGCCTTGTAGTTGTCTGTCGCAAAGGTTGCATCCGCAGAGTCAATCGGGCTCAACGGTGTGTCCAATGCAATAACCAGGATGCCAGCGTCGCGCGCCTGCTGAACAGCGGGGACAATCGAACTTGTGTCGGAGGCCGTCAGGAGAATTCCCTTTGCACCGTCGAGAATGCAAGTTTCAATAGCCTGAACCTGGGTTTCGTGGTCGCCGTCAACTTTGCCTGCAAAGGCCTTCAGGGTCATGCCAAGCTCTTCAGCCTTGCCCGTGGCGCCTTCCTTCATCTTTACAAAGAATGGATTGGTATCTGTTTTCGTGATCAGGCAAACAGTTTCCCCAGCCGCGTGAGCAGATGCAGCCGCCATAGTAAGTACGGTCGCAGATGCCGCAATCTTGAATAGACTTTTCATGTTGTCCTCCCAGAAAAATGTGTTGCCCCGCATGGCATTCCCGCGAGACCCGCCCTCATCCTCCAATGAAGGTCTTATTCAAGAAACCGTGATTCTAGCCTCTCTGTCAATAAATAAATAAAGTTTATTTATTAATTTGCTCCTGTATCTTTTCATAAGAAAACAAGGTGTTTATGTTTAAGGTTATGGAGAGAGAAGCGCTCAAAACACTGACCGGTGGGGTAAGTCAAAGCGGGGTTCGCGATCACAACGAACGTCTGATTTTGACAGTTTTACAACGGCATGGGCCCGCCGCAGGCGCCGACGTCGCGCGATTAACGGGCCTGTCTCCTCAGACTGTGTCGATCATTCTGCGCAAGCTTGAAAAGGATGCGATTCTCAAGCGTGGAACCCCACTGCGCGGGAAGGTGGGAAAGCCTTCGATCCCTATGGAGCTAAACCCGGAAGGCATCTTGTCGGTTGGGATGAAGATCGGGCGGCGCAGCGCTGATCTGCTTTTGATCGACTTTACGGGAACGCCGCGCCGCCAACTTTCCACGACCTATGATTATCCGCTACCCGAGATCATCTTCGGGTTTTTGGAATCTGGTTTGGAAACGCTTCTGTCCCACGAGCCCCAGAGGCTTCGCGACCGCGTTTGCGGGATCGGAATCGGAACCCCATTCGAGCTTTGGAAATGGCATGACCTGTCTGGGCTTGCGGCAAAAAAATTCCGGTCCTGGAAAAACGTGAACTTTTTCTCCGAGGTCGCCAAATTCAGCGACTTGCCTGTTTTTGTGGTTAACGACGCGACGGCCGCCTGTCACGCAGAGCATCTCTATGGGCGTGGGGCAGAATATCGCGACTACTTCTACTTCTTCATTGGCTCAATGATCGGCGGCGGTGTTGCGTTGAACGGAACCGTGTTTGAAGGCAACCAAGGCAATGCCGGTGCCTTGGGCGCCATGCGCACGACAGGTCCATTGGGTGAAAGCCAGCAACTGATCGACACGGCATCACTGTTTTTGCTCGAGGACCGGTTGATCGAAGCGGGCGTCGATCCGGGGATTCTGTGGAAGAAGCCGCAGGATTGGAGCAGCATTTCTCGCTATGTCGAACCATGGATTGGCACCACGGCACAGGAATTGGCCAAGGCCGCTCTTTCAATTTGTGCTGTCATCGACTTCGAGGCCATTTTCATCGATGGCGCGTTCCCACCGGAAGTTCGGGAAGAACTGGTATCAAGGGTTCGCCGTTACTTAACCAACCAAGACAAACGCGGTTTGATTCCACCGGTCGTGGAGGCCGCAGCGGTTGGCGAAAACGCCCGTGGCATCGGGGCGGCAAGCAGCCCGGTTTTTCGTCAGTTTCTACTGAACACCAACGCGGGACTTTCTGGGATGTAGCCGAAGTTCGTCGCCGTCAAATCTCCTAATCAGGAAGAAACCGCGGCGCCTGCAAAAGGTGGTGGCCTTCGAGTGGCCGCTTTGGTGCAGCACCGAATAGAGTAGCGGAGGGCTCGCTATGGGCCGCAGGTGAAGGCGGCGCAGAGGCAGCTTGCAGAAGAAATCGCCAACACTGACATCACCCGATTGGCGGCGGTGAAATAGCTTCTGAAAACAATCGAAACAACTCTGTGATTGCCAGCCATTCACTTAGCCTGCAATGTTCAAGGCGACTCTCCAGCTGGAAAAGGACCACCCATGTCTCGACTTTCAGAACGCAGAGATTTTGCCGTCGCAGTCTGCGAGGAGGCTGGGGCAATTGCTCAAAAGTACTTCGCGGACCGGGGTAGTCTTGTTGTTGATCGAAAGGGTGCTCAGGACTGGGTCAGCGAGGCGGACAGGAATGTTGAAACCTTTATTCGTCAGAGGATTGCGGAGGCGTGGCCCAATGACGGTGTCTTCGGTGAAGAGCACGGCGCTACTGCTGGCAAGAGCGGTTTTGACTGGGTGATTGACCCAATTGATGGGACAACGAATTTCGTCAACGGCATACCTGCATGGACTATCGTTCTGGCTGGCGTCACCGAAGGACACACGGAAGTCGGTGTGATACGTGATCCAAATGTGGATGAGACCTTTGTAGCGCTGCGCGGAGAAGGAGCAACTCTAAACGGATCACCAATACGCGTCGCATCAGGGGTGGCGCTGCGGGATGGAACAGTCGCCGTGGGGTATTCGAACCGGATTGAGACCCGCCATGTTTTACCCATTGTCGAGAATCTTATCGAGAATGGGGCCATGTTTCACAGAAACGCCAGTGGGGCTCTGTCGTTGGCCTACGTCGCTGCCGGGCGCCTCCTGGGTTACGTGGAAGAACACATGAACGCCTGGGATTGTCTGGCTGGGCAATTGCTGGTCTCGGAAGCGGGTGGCATTGTCGAGGGTCAAAACGCCGATGCGATGATCCGCGAAGGCGGGCGCGTAATCGTGGGTACGCCAGATGTGTTCGAGACGCTGCGCGAAATCGCAGAGAGCGCTTGGAACGCCTAACGTCTATGCCAAGGCGATCCAACATGAGTTAGGCTTGAGCGTCTTTAAATCTGCCTGCCAGAAGTGGCCCTGTGAGGGCTGGTCGTGTTTACGGTCTATCGAACACTCCGCCAGTGCGCACCAAAGCAACGTGCCGACCGCTCCGTGTGTAACAATTGCAAGATCCCCGGTGTCATGCATCTGGACAATCTCTGCGACCGCGCGATGAATGCGTTTTTGCGCCCCGAAAGCTGTTTCCCAACCGCGATAGCTGACGTCCGGCTGAGCAAAGAATGCATCAGCCGCTGCCTCGAATTCGCCCCGGGGCAAATAACCGGTTGCGCTGCGGTCGTTCTCTCCAAGGCCCAGGTGACAGTTGACGAGTAGCGTTCGTGGTGCAGCAAGAATCTCGCCCGTTTCACGGGCCTTTTGCTCGTTGCTTGCCCAGATTTGCGTGACGTTCGACAAGATTTCACTGGCAGCAAATTCAGTAGCGCGTCTGCGGCCCGTCGCACTCAGACCCCAATCTGTGATCGGGACGGCCGGATCGATAGACACCTCGGGGTGTGTGATGATCAAAAGATTCGGCATTTAGTCCGGCAAAAGCACCGGCCCTTTGTCGGCAAAACCCATCGTTATTTCGGTGCCGGGTTCAAGCGGCGCATCGACATCATCATGGACGGCAAAAACCTGACCGAATGCACCTGTCAGCGTGTACTCCATCCGAACACCAACATAGGTCGCTTTGGCCACCGTGGCTGGTATGCCCTGATCTGAACCGATCACTAAACGTGAGGGGCGCACGGCGATGGTTGCGGTCCCTTCGGACAAACCACGGCGTGGTAATGTGTGGCGGTAGCCTTCGATTTCTATAGTTGCCGCGTCGCCCTCGATGCCGACGACCTGGCAGTCCAAAAGGTTTGCCTCACCGATGAAATCGGCAACAAACCGGTCATTCGGGGCATCGTAAAGCTGGCGTGGTGTACCCATCTGAGCGATCGCTGCATTGCGCATGACGACAATTTCATCCGAGACAGCCAGCGCCTCTTCCTGATCGTGGGTAACGTAAACAACTGTCAAACCAAGGTCTTGCTGTATTGCCCGAATATCCTCACGCACTTGACGACGAAGCTTGGCGTCGAGGTTGGACAACGGTTCGTCGAACAGCAGCACCTGCGGCTCAAGAACCAATGCCCGTGCGACGGCAACACGCTGCTGCTGGCCGCCGGATAACTCTGAGGGAAGGCGGTTGTCGAACCCTTGAAGGCCAACCAGCTCCAAACCATGCAACGCGCGGCTGCGGGCCTCATCCTTCGCAAAGCCCGAGAATGTGAGGCCATATTTCACATTCTCCAGCACGCTCATATGAGGGAACAGCGCGTATGACTGAAATACCATAGATACATCGCGGTCGGTGGCTGGCAGTTTGGTCACGTCCCGATCACCGATCAGGATCTTGCCGGAACTGGCCATCTCCAACCCTGCAATCATGCGCAATGTCGTTGTTTTTCCGCAGCCCGACGGGCCAAGCAGCGTTACGAGCTTTCCTGCGTCTACGTGAAGGTTGATGTTATCGACGGCGACGACATCCTTGCCGAACACTTTCGACACGTTCTCAAAGCGTACCGGGGCGGCCTTGGAACCGATTTTGGTGTCGGTCATGGCGATGTCTCCGTTCCGAGCTGCGTGCGCCGGCCAATCTGAACCCGGCCGACGAGAAGTTGCAATAAGCCAACCGCCGCGAGCATCACGAAGATCAGCGTCGTCGAATAGGCGATAGCAAGGCCATAGTCGTTATTCTCGACCCGACCGATGATATAGCTGGTTGCCATGTCATACTCCGCGCTGACCAGAAAGATGACGGCCGAGATTGCCGTCATGGCACGAACAAAGCTGTAGACAAGTGCAGCAAGTATCGCAGGGCGCAACAGCGGAAGGATAACATTCCGGAAGGTCTGCCACGAGTTTGCGCCAAGGGTCAGTGAGGATTCATCAAGGCTGCGGTCAAGTTGCGACATGCTGGCAATGCCCGCGCGAACGCCAACCGGCATGTTGCGGAAGATGAAGCTGACAACAAGGATAACCCCCGTGCCAGTGATTTCGATTGGCGGAACGTTGAAGGCTAGGATGTAGCTAACGCCGATTACAGTGCCGGGGATCGCGAAGGACAGCATGGTGCCGAATTCAAAGGCGTTCTTGCCCGCGAAGCTCTGCCTGGTCAGCAGATAGGCAGTCACCAGTCCAACGGCGGCAGTCAATGGTGCAGCAATGGCGGCGATCGTGATGGTGGTCCAGAAACTGTCCCAAGCAGCTCCGGTCCAGCGTATGCCCTCTTCTTCGAAGCGAACCGAGAATGCGGTGATGTAGTGCTTGATGGTCAGCGAGTTATCGACCCCCCACAACTCGACCACACTGCCGTAGATGATCATCGCATAGACAATGATTGTGAACAGCCCCCAGCCCAGTGCAATGAGCAGAACGGGAACCGAAAGGCCGGTTGGCATCAGCGGATGAACACCCGCATCGCCTTTGCCGGTGACTGTTGTGTAGCTCTTCTTTCCCAGCCAGACGCGCTGCGCGTAAAAAGCGGAAAGGGTAAAGAACAGCAGCACCATTGCCAGAACCGCAGCCCGGCCTTGATCATATTGAGCACCGACGATGGCGAAGAATATCTCAGTCGACAGCACGTCGAAATTCCCACCCAATACAAGCGGGTTGCCGAAGTCAGCCATGCTTTCGATGAAGCCCAAAAGAAATGCATTCGCCAGACCAGGCCGCATCAGGGGTAAGGAAACCGTCTTGAACGTCTGCCATCTGCTGGCCCGCAGGGTCTGGGCCGCTTCCTCCATCGAAGGTGAAACACCTTCCACCACGCCTATTAGTACGAGAAATGCAATGGGAGTGAACGCGAGTGTCTGCGCGATCAGAATGCCTGGCATTCCGTAAAGCCAGCGTGTCGGTTGTGTGCCAAATAGCTCGGCAAAGAACCGGGTTACAGAACCGGACAAGCCAAAAAGTAGGATAAGCGCCAAGCCGATCACGAATGGTGGGGTGATTATTGGAAGAACAGTCAATGCTCGCAGCGCCCGCTTATAGCGAAAGCCTGAGCGCGTCACGACCAACGCGAAGCACAGACCCAGACCCGTGGTGATGACGCCAACAAGGATGGCTAGGAACAGTGAATTCCACGCAGCACCGCATCGGGCACCTTGAAAACACCCCAGCCCCCACAACCGGTCGTCGAAGAACTTCGAGAAAAAAACCGCAATGGAATACGCGCCGTCTTCGGTAATGAAAGCGGCGAAAAGCATCTTGGCGATGGGGAAAAAGACAAAAGCGGTGACGATGGTAATCACGCCGCCGATGGCGCTTACAACAAAGACGTCACCGTTAATGGCACCTCTTGCCGCGATACCTTGAGTGAGCAGGAACAGAAAGCTCGATGCGCAGATCATTGCGCCGTAGCCCATGCCGAACTGACGGTCGCCAAGCTCGCCAAACAACGCTTCTAACCAATCGAAGTTGAAGCCTCGGATGCCAATGCTGAAACCCTGAGCGATCAGCCAGCCGAAGCCGAGCGCACCGGACAGGATCAGAATGCGGGCATAAAGCGGGTCAGATTTGGCGCGTTTTAACACCAAAAGTGGTAGGGCCAGAGCGATCAGGAGTGGAGAGAGCCAAAGTTTCTCACCCTGTCCAATCAGAAATGCAGCGGGGGCATAATCCTCATCGAACGGGTAACCGTCCAAGAGCCATACGAACGACCACAGGCCGCCGTCGACCATGTACCAGGGCAACAGGCAGAATCCGACCCACCCGGCGATGATCCAGAAGATCAAGATCGGATGGGTCGTTTTTGATGTAGTGTCAGTCATTTACTGCGGCAGAACCGAAACCTCTTCGTCCCATTTCTGCAACAGACGTTTTCGTTCATCTGAGGAACCGTACTTTTTGAAGTCATAGTCGATCAGCTTGATCTGGCTCATATCAGGTGCGCTTTCCGATGTTTCCGCCCCCTTGTTCGATGGCACCTGAAACGCGTTGACCTGAAGGGCAAGATTCTGAGCTTCGGGCGACAGGGCCCAGTCGTAGAACTTCTTCGCCTCTTCCTCGTTGCGGGCACCGTCGATGATCGACATTGATCCAATTTCGTACCCCGTACCCTCGCATGGTGCGACAACCTTGATCGGGAACCCTGAAACGGCCTGCTTTACGGCGTCATGCATGAAGACGATGCCAATTGTGTTCTCGCCACGACCGGCGGCCTTGATCGGCGCAGAGCCGGACTTGGTGTATTGGTTGATGTTCGAATGCAGACCTTTCATGAACTCAAAGCCTTCATCCTCACCAAAGATCTGCACCATTGAGGCCAGTGTTGTATAGGCCGTCCCTGAAGAGTTCGGGTTCGCCATCTGAACGTGTCCCTTGTATTCGGGCTTCAGAAGGTCTTCCCAACAGGCAGGTTCGGGCAAGTTGTTTGCGGCGACAAGGTCGGCATTGTAGCCATACCCAAGCGCGCCTGAATAAATACCGATCGTCTTGTTGCCCGCGCTTTCAGCCTGGGATATCGCCCAATCGTGAAGCTGGTCGCGCATTGGCGACATGTATTCCATCGTCAGGCCTTCTTCGGCGGCCTGCAAATGCGGATCACCCGTTCCACCCCACCAAACGTCTCCTTTCGGGTTCGAACTTTCGGCGCGGATTTGTGCGAAGGTCTCGCCTGACGATTTTCGAGTCATGTTGACGTCGATGCCAGTCGCATCTTCAAAGCTGCGTGCCATGAGTTGGCACCAATCTTCTTGCGCCGAACAATAGAGTGTCAGCTTGTCGGCTTGTGCCGCCGACAGTGACGCGGCCAGGGCAATCACCGATCCAACCGCGGTCGATGTCAGTTTCCTCATTTTTTCCTCCCATTGAGCTTAATGCTTCCGGGTTTCCCGGTTCTTTTATGCCCTTCCTCAAGCAGCCTTTCGAAGCTTCTTTACGGCAGTTTTTACTTCTTGATTGTCTGTTAGATTTCTCAGCAATTGTGACAGGTCTTTTTCTTCGACCAACTTTGCGGCTTTTGTCGGTGAAAACCAGTGACGCGTCCGCTCACCTTCTTCCTTCCAGTGTCGCTTCAGCTTTTCAACGACCAGAGGGTAAAGAGTGACGCGGCAGCGAACGCTGCTTTTGCCCTCGTATCGCTTGTCGTAGAAAAAGCAACCGATTGGCCGCTTCGAGATGGTACCGACTGCGCCCGCTTCTTCCTGAGCTTCTATTTCTGCTGCATGCCATGGCTTTTTGCCATCCATTAGCCATCCCTTTGGGATAACCCACCGGCCGGTATCCCGCGAAGTGACCATCAGAACACGCAACTTGCCAGTCTTGTCCCAGCGCATCGGAAGCGCCGCAATCTGATCTGCTGTTTCGCTGTCGCTCATTCTGTCCCTCAATGCCGCACGATCAAAAAAACAAAAGGAAGCTGTCTTATTAGCAAGTTGGCCAGTTAAAACACTCCCTCGATTTTGCTTCTGAATTTGATCAGCCTGCGCATCTTTTGCTCTGCGCTTTGAAACACTTGGTATTTCTCGAATTCTCACAACCTTCCGAGGGTTATGCAACAAAAATTATTGCAAAATGCCCGAAAGCCCACAAAAGTAGGTTTCGAAACCTAGTCGGGTCGTCGGATGTCCAAAACCAAAACGCGCGGCAAAATGTTTGAAAAGAACCAGAGCCGGGTCAAGAAATCCGATCGGCGCCAACAGATACTGTTGGAGTTGAAGCTACGCCCGCACGTTCGCATCAACGAACTGGCACAGCGGTTCAACGTCTCTAACGAGACGGTGCGCAGGGATTTCGACGCCCTGTCGAACGACGGTTTGATCGCGCGTGCACACGGTGGGGCGTCAGCCCCTGCGCAAGGGCACTTTCCAGGCTTGGATGAACGGACAAACGCACAGGTTGAGGAACGTGAGCGGATAGGTGTTAGCGCGGCAGAATTAATTCAGGGCGGTGAAACGGTCATGATTGACTCCGGTTCAACCACCATCGAGATGGCACGTGCGCTGGCTTATCTTGGTACCCATTGCACGGTGATCACCAATTCAATTCCCGTTGCGATGACCCTTGGCCATGGAGCTGCCCAAGTCCTGTTATGCCCAGGGGAATACTTGGCAACTGAATCTGCTACGATCGGAACCGAGACTCTGGAATTTCTGTCCCGTTTCAATGTCGACAGGTGCATGATCGGTTCCTCAGGGTTCTCAACCGAAGGTCCTTCAGAGACAGTGCAGGGTTTTGCTGCAGTAAAAAGGATGATGCTGACACGTGCCGAGAAGCGGCATCTTCTTATAGCTTCCGGCAAGTTCGGTCGCAAAGGCCTGTCTCAAGTGGGCGACCTTAGCGGCCTGGATTCCATAGTTACCGACAAAAAACCAACAGGAGAATTGCGTAACGCTATTGAGGGCGCCGAGGTCGATGTTCTCGTCGCCGGGTAGGCATGCCATGATTGATTGACAGCGGATCGAAAAAAGGGCCGCGCATAACTGGGAGGAAAACATGAAGGTCGATTTCAAACTATTGGTTGGGGCATCCGCAATTGCGCTCATGTCGCTGAGTGGGACGGTGTCGGCGCAGGATTGTCCGCGCGGTGATTTGGACGAGCGTTTTTGTGACGCCGACGGAGATCTGATCGCGGATATTCCTACTGATCCTAGTGAGTGGATTGATCCCGACACGTTGATCTTTGCTTATACTCCGGTCGAGGACCCGGCGGTTTATCGGGACGCATGGGTCGAATTCATCGACCATCTTGAAGAAGTTACCGGTAAAAAGGCCGAGATTTTTCCGGTTCAATCGAACGCAGCACAGATCGAAGCTATGCGGTCCGGCCGTTTGCATATCTCTGGTTTCAATACTGGATCGAACCCGCTGGCTGTAAACTGCGCGGGGTTCCGGCCATTCACGATCATGGCTTCGGAAGACGGACATTTCGGCTATGAGATGGAGTTGATTACTTTTCCGGGATCAGGGGTCGAGGCGGTCGAAGACATTAAGGGCGGTAAGCTTGCATTCTCGTCACCCACGTCAAATTCTGGGTTCAAGGCACCCTCTGCCATCCTGAAGGGCGACTATGACATGGTTGCGGATCGTGATTTTGAACCGGTCTTCTCGGGTAAGCACGACAACACGGTGCTGGGCGTTGCAAATAAAGATTATCCTGCAGGTGCGGTGGCCAATTCTGTCATGAAACGGATGATCGCTAGGGACGTGATCGATGCTGATCAGATCGTGTCTATCTACAAATCGCAGACCTTCCCAACCACTGGCTTTGGTACCGTTTACAACCTTCCGCCTGATCTTCAGGACAAAATCAGAGAAGCGTTTTTCACATTCGACTGGGAAGGAACAGCACTTCAAGCAGAGTTCTCTAAGTCCAACGAGGCTCAGTTTATTGAAATGAACTACAAAGATTTCTGGGATGTCATTCGCAAGATCGACGCAGCAAATGGCGTTTCCTACGCTTGCCAGTGACACACGGATAATCGGCGGGCCTGAACGGCCCGCCTACAGCCTAAACAGGGACAATTTATGCTGCGTCTTCAGGAGCTAACAAAAACATACAAGACCGGGGATCAGGCGCTGAAAGCGGTTGATTTGGAGGTTCCCAAGGGGCAGGTGCTTGCGTTGATTGGTCCTTCAGGCGCGGGCAAATCGACCATGATCCGGTGCATTAACCGGTTGGTTGAACCCACAAGCGGTGGTGTCCTTTTGGGTGACGTGGACCTGACCAAACTCGGATCGGGCTCTTTGCGTAAAGCGCGCCGCGAAATGGGTATGATCTTTCAGGAATATGCCTTGGTCGAACGCCTCACGGTGATGGAAAACGTATTGTCGGGACGGCTGGGATATGTTGGATTCTGGCGCAGTTTCCTGCGACGATATCCGCAGTCGGACGTTGACGAGGCCTTCCGCCTGCTTGATCGGGTGGGGTTGTTGCACATGGCTGACAAACGGGCAGATGAACTGTCGGGTGGTCAACGCCAAAGGGTCGGCATCTGCCGCGCCTTGATTCAAAACCCGAAACTGTTGCTGGTCGATGAGCCGACTGCATCGCTGGACCCAAAGACCAGTCGCCAGATTATGCGCCTGATCACCGAGCTGTGTCAGGAACGCGGACTGGCGGCCATTATCAATATCCATGATGTGGCGCTTGCCCAAATGTTCGTTCCGCGCGTCGTGGGCCTCCGCTTTGGCGAAATCGTTTATGATGGTCTTCCAACAGGCCTTACCCCCGAGAAGCTGACCGAAATCTATGGGGAAGAGGACTGGGAAGCGACCATCGAAAAAGTCGACGAAGATGAAGATGTCGAGGCTGCGGAATGAGCCATCGAGAGTTAGACGACATGCTTGGAAAAGGCTGGCGTAAGCCTGCCTTTGTCAAAAACCCATTGCTCCGTTGGGCATTGATCCTTGGCTTTCTCGCCTACCTGATTGCGGCTTTCATGACCATCGATGTTGACTGGGGCCGGGTCTATGAAGGGCTGGACCGGGGATGGGCATTTGTACTCGCGTTTACCAGCCCGGACTTCATTTCGCGGTGGTCAGATATTTGGAGCGGCCTTCTGGAGAGTATCGTGATGACCGTGGCCGCGTCGGTCGTGGGCATCCTGATTTCAATCCCGATTGGATTGGGCGCAGCACGCAATATCGCCCCACTGCCAATCTACATGATTTGTCGAGGCATTGTTGCGATAAGCCGGGCTTTGCAAGAGATCATCGTCGCCATTTTGCTTGTAGCTATCTTTGGCTTTGGCCCGCTGGCCGGATTTCTGACGCTTTCCTTCGCCACCATCGGGTTTCTGTCCAAACTTCTGGCCGAAGATATCGAAGCCATGGACAAGGTGCAGGCCGAGGCGATCAAAGCCTCAGGCGCACGTTGGCCACAATGGATCAACTATGGCGTTCAGCCACAGGTGATGCCGCGACTTGTGGGGCTTTCCATGTATCGGATTGACATCAATTTCCGAGAAAGCGCAATTCTTGGGCTCGTGGGGGCAGGCGGTATCGGTGCAACATTGAACACTGCGTTTGATCGTTATGAATACGACACAGCAGCTGCCATTCTAATCCTTATCATCGGGATCGTCATGGCACTTGAATACCTTTCGGGAGTTATCCGGGCGAGGGTTCAGTAATGCCGGTGCTTGAACGCGACGATACGCAAATCTGGCGTCGGCGGACGACGGGCCAGAGTCTGGTTCGCTGGTTCGGCTGGCTGTTGGGCGTGGCGATATTTGTTTACTGCTGGCAACTCATATCGGAATCGACGACTTGGTTTTTCGTCTGGGATGCGCCCCGCATCGCCAACGATATCTGGACCCGTGCAACGCCTCCTAAGTGGGACTACATCACCCAACTGGGCCGCCCGATTTGGGATACTCTGAACATCGCTACATTGGGTACGATCATCGCCCTGTGCATGGCAGTGCCGGTTGCCTTTTTGGCGGCCCGCAACACCACGCCATCGGCCTTGTTCATCCGGCCCATTGCCCTGTTGGTCATCGTTTCGACCCGCTCAATCAACTCGTTGATCTGGGCGCTTCTTCTGATCGCGATTATTGGTCCCGGCGTCTTTGCCGGTGTCATAGCAATCGCCATCCGTTCCATCGGGTTTTGCGCAAAGCTTCTTTACGAAGCGATTGAGGAAATTGATCACACGCAGGTCGAAGCAATCACGGCGACCGGAGCTTCACGCTGGCAGGTCATGGCTTACGGAATCGTTCCGCAAATCCTGCCCGCTTTCGCCGGCATTGCCGTCTTCCGTTGGGATATCAACATCCGCGAATCCACGGTGCTCGGGCTGGTTGGAGCGGGAGGTATCGGGTTGCAATTGTCGGCTTCGCTCAACGTTCTGGCCTGGCCGCAAGTCAGCCTGATCCTTATTGTAATTCTTGTTGCGGTCATGATCAGTGAATGGGTTTCGGCGAAAGTACGAGGAGCCATCATTTGACCGGGTTCTCTGCGCAAGAGGCTTTTAATGCCTACGAGGCCGTGCGACATCGCCTTCCGGAAAACAGAACGACTGAAGTGAACTATCGTCACGCCGAGACACTAGAGGACATAGCTCATGAGTTCGACGTGTTCCTTCTCGACGCCTTCGGAGTTCTCAATATTGGTGATACGGCGATCCCAGATACACCAGATCGGGTAAGGTCACTAAAAGCCGCCGGCAAGCGTGTTATGGTTGTGTCAAATGCCGCAGGGTTTCCGCACGCCGCTCTTTTGGAGAAATATACTAGGCTTGGATACGATTTTGCGCCACAGGACGTGATCACCAGCCGGGCCACGTTGCTGTCAGAGCTAAACGGTAAAAGTGGGTTGCATTGGGGATTGATGGCGACCCCCAGCGCCGGACTTCGCGATTTGGAGGGGTTGAAACTCACTTATCTGGAGGATGATCCGAAGCCCTACGAAACCGTCGACGGGTTTCTGATGATCGGGTCAGCGGTTTGGACTGAAACGCGTCAAGCCATGTTGGAGTCCGCCTTGCGAGAGCGTCCCCGCCCGGTAATGGTCGGCAACCCTGATATTGTTGCTCCTCGCGAGTACGGATTTTCCAAAGAGCCCGGTCTTTTTGCGCACCGGCTGGCAGACCGGACGGGTGTCGCCCCTCAGTTCTTTGGAAAGCCTTTCGGCAACATCTATGATCTTGCTTTCCAACGCCTCGGGCACATCGACAAGTCGCGAGTTCTTATGGTTGGCGACAGCCTGCACACCGACATTCTGGGCGCACGCAATGCCGGCATAATTTCGGCGCTGATCTCAGGATTTGGGTTCTTTGCAGGGCATGATGTTGAAGCAGCGATCAAAAAGGCAGGGATAGTACCGAACTTTGTCGTAACCCGCCCCTGAGGTTGGCGCATTCCTTTTCGATGAATGCTCCGAATACAAAAAGGCAAAGGTCAGTTGTGACCGCAGATTGTGAATTCAGCTGACATTGGATTTCGTACCAGCAGCGCACAGCAGGTTCGACAAGCTGCTGCGCAGCATTAACAACTGATGACCAATGGCAGGAATGAGCCGAGAGCGCGTAGAATTGCATGCTCGTTTGAGCCAATGCTACGCCGATGTCAGAGCGGATTCTGACTCCGAAAAAAATCTCAATCGAAGTGAATGCTGTCGTCAACGACCACAGTTTGCCCAGTAAGCGCCCGTTGATCTGGCTGCAATGACATGCCCAAAGCGGCCCGAGGTGAGGGAAGTCTATGCGGAAAACAAACTGGCTGTGACAATGTGGAGCCTGACCTTTGCCGAAGCCCATTCGGACGGTCCGGCCCTGTCCGCAGAATTCTTCAACGCGTCGGGCTGCGGTCTCGACAATGACAGAGGTCGATTCTTGCATCCCAATCAGGATGCCTCTGATCCGCAGTGAGTCGGAAAGGTGGTCGCGGTGATCATTACCGCCATTGCCGGGTATTAGAGTGAGGGCTGAAAATTGTGTGGTTCAGCAAGATAATTCTTCCGGCACCAACATTATCAGAACATTCTTCTGATCTGGGTGGTGGTAAATTCGCCACAAACACCATATGAAAAGCGTCACGAGTCAATCAGGCAGAAAAACAGTCCCGTGTTCGACCTACCCGCGCAGCGCGCGCATCTCTCCGAAAAGTATGACCTGGCCCCGTCGCCCGAGCTTGCTGCAAGCATGAGCGAAATCTACGACCGCATGTCCCGCGTGGTCTCGCCCGTGGATTGGGCGATCTATGCGCCCTATGTGAAGGCGATCAATGATCTGAAGGCCGAGCGCAACGCCGTTATTCTGGGTCATAACTATATGACGCCCGAGATTTACCATGGCATTTCCGACTTCGGTGGCGACAGCCTGCAACTGGCGATCAAGGCGACCGAGGTCGAGGCGGATGTAATCGTGCAATGCGGCGTGCATTTCATGGCCGAGACCTCCAAGATCCTTAGCCCGCAGAAAACCGTGCTGATGCCGGATATGGAGGCCGGGTGCTCGCTGGCGGAATCGATCACCGCTGAAGGCATCGAGGAAATGCGTCGCCGCTACCCCGGTGCGCCCGTTGTGTCCTATGTGAACACCACGGCCGAAGTCAAAGCGGCCTCTGACATCTGCTGTACCTCGTCCAACGCGGCACAGATCGTTGCCGCGCAGGACAGCGACACCGTCATCATGACCCCCGACCAGTATCTGGCCCAGAACGTGGCCCGCGATGTACCACAGAAGAATGTGGTCTGGTGGGAAGGCTCGTGCATCGTGCACGAACAGTATTCGGCCCGCGACCTGCGCGATTTCCGCGAATGGAACCCGGGCACGCGGCTGATCGCTCACCCCGAATGTCCACCGGACGTTGTGGCCGAGGCGGATTTCTCGGGATCGACCAGCGGCATCATCAAATACGTCACCGATGAAAAACCGGAAAAGGCGCTGCTGATCACTGAATGTTCGATGGCATCCAACATTGCCGATGAACTGCCCGAGGTCGAGTTTGTAGGCCCCTGCAACATGTGCCCCTACATGAAGAAGATCACGCTGGAAAAGGTGCTGTTCGCTTTGGATACCATGACCGGACAGGTCGAGGTTGATGCGGACGTGGCAGACAAGGCGCGCCTTTCGGTTCAGCGCATGATCGACCTCTCGCGACAATTGGGTATTTGATCGACGACATGCAGACCGTTGAGACGCCGCGTGTGGTCATCATCGGGGCCGGGCTGGCGGCGGTTTACACCGCACTGAAGCTGGCCCCGTGTCCGGTTGTGATGATCTCGCCCGAACCGCTGGGCTCAGGCGCAAGCTCGGCCTGGGCGCAGGGCGGTGTCGCGGCGGCGATGGCGCGGACAGACAGCCCCGAAGCCCACGCCGAGGACACCATGCGCGCAGGCGCTGGGTCGGTCCTGCGCGAGGTGGCCGAGTTCGTCACCAAAGCCGCGCCGGAGCATATTCTCGACCTGTCCGACCTCGGAACCGGGTTCGACCGCACCGCCGACGGTGGCTTTGTGCAATCGCGTGAGGCAGCGCATTCGGCGGCGCGGGTGGTGCGGGTCAAGGGCGATCAGGCCGGGTCCGAGATCATGCGCGCGCTGATCGAGGAATTGCGCCAGACGCCTTCGGTTCAGGTGATCGAAGGCGCGCAGGCGGTTGGGCTGGAAAGCGACGGCACGAAGGTCACTGGTGTTTATCTGACCAACGCAGATACGGCCACGGCGCCAACCGTTCTGTTGCGTGGGGCAGCGCATGTCCTGGCCACCGGCGGGTCGTCTGGCCTCTATGCCCAAACCACCAATCCGGCGCGTATCCGGGGGCAGGGGATCGGCATGGCCGCCCGTGCCGGCGCGCGGATCGCTGATGCCGAGTTTGTTCAGTTTCACCCCACCGCGATTGATGTCGGAGAAGACCCGACCCCGTTGGCGACCGAGGCCCTTCGCGGCGAAGGCGCCGTTCTGATAGACCGCGACGGCCATCGGTTCATGCCTGATATCCACCCCGACGCTGAACTGGCCCCGCGCGATACAGTTGCCCGCGCCGTCTACCTGCAGGCGCAGGTGGGAAAACGACCCGCCTTGGACACCCGCGATGCTATCGGGGCAGAAATTGCGTCCCAATTCCCCGCAGTGACTGAAGCCTGTCTGCGCAATGGTGTTGATCCAGCGCGCGACCCGATCCCAGTAACCGCCTCGGCGCATTATCATATGGGCGGGGTTGAGACAGATCTGGCGGGGCGCAGTTCCCTGACCGCGCTTTGGGTCTGTGGTGAGGCGGCTTCGACCGGATTGCACGGGGCCAATCGCCTGGCTTCCAATGGGTTGCTCGAGGCACTGGTTTTTGCCCGCTCCTGCGCGCGGGACATTGCGGATGTGGTGACCACGCGGGACGCGCCCGAGGTTGATGCCCAATTGATCTCTGGTGATGAAACCGCGTTGGATCAGGATGTGGCCGCCTTGCGCCGCACCATGACCGAACATGTCGGTGTGGTGCGCGACGAACAAGGCCTGCGCCGTGCCTTGACGCAAATAGCTATGCTTGAAGACAAACACTCCGAGTCCGCAGTGTTCCTCAACATGACCGCCACCGCCACTTTGATCGCCGCTGCCGCTTTGTTGCGCGAGGAAAGCCGCGGTGCGCACTACCGATCCGATTTCCCTGACCTTATTCCCGGCCCCGGCCAGCGTTCGGCCCTGACACTGCCTCAGGCGATGGCCCTGCGGGACCGCATTGCAAAGGACGCAGCATGATTTATCCGGCTTTGCCCGACATGATCCTTGAACCCATGGTCCGGTCCGCGCTGATGGAGGATCTGGGGGCCAATGGTGATGTCACTACGTTGACCGTGATCCCGGCGGATGCCACCTATAACGCCCGGCTGAACGCGCGTGAGGATGCGGTGGTTTCCGGCATGCAAGTGGCCGCGCTGGCGTTCCGTCTGGTCGATCCGTTGCTGCAGGTCACGACCCATCTTGCGGACGGTCAGCGGTGCGTCAAAGGTGATACGCTTATGGAGATCAAAGGCAGTGCCGCGTCGATCCTGTCGGGCGAGAGGGTGGCGTTGAACTTTGCCGGGCGCATGACCGGTGTGGCGACGGCTACGGCCGCACTGGTAGGTGAAACTAGAGGCACCAAAACGCGCATTACCTGTACCCGCAAGACGACGCCCGGCCTGCGCATTTTCGAGAAACAGGCCGTCCAGCATGGCGGCGGTTTCAACCATCGATTCTCGCTGTCAGATGCGATCCTGATCAAGGACAACCACATCGCAGCCGTCGGTGGCGTGCGGGCGGTGCTTGAGGCCAGCAAGGCCCGCGCCTCGCATATGATGAAGGTCGAGATCGAGGTGGACACGCTGGACCAGCTGGCCGAAGTGCTTGAGGTCGGCGGTGCCGATGTGGTGTTGCTGGACAACATGCCGCCTGAGATGCTGAGAGATGCTGTTGCGCTGGTGGACGGCCGGATCGTGACCGAAGCTTCGGGCAATATCAGCCGTGACACGGTGGCCGCCGTCGCGGCGACCGGTGTGGACTATATCTCGTCCGGCGCGCTGACCCATTCCTATCGCACCATTGATATCGGTCTTGATTTTTAGCTCAGTGCCGGTGCTTCCGGGGCGGGATCTTAACCCTGCTGCGCTCTGCCCAGAAGTAACGAAACATTGATCCCGTTGCCCTTGGCAAGTGGTTGTCACCACCACAAGTGGGGCGACGGGGTTCGGTATTGAGAATATCGGTGAAAATGCAGCCCTGACATAGGAAAGGGGTACATTATGGAAAAACCCGTTATCGGTTTCATCGGCGTCGGCCTGATGGGGCATGGCATGGCGAAAAATATCCTTGAACATGGTTATCCTCTTGTCGTCATGGGGCACCGCAATCGCCAACCGGTTGACGATTTGGTGCAACGTGGTGCGACCGAGGTCACCTCGCCAAAACAGATGGCCGAACAATGTGACATCATCCATCTGTGTGTATCCGGCAGCCCTCAGGTTGAACAACTGGTCCGGTCAGATGACGGGATTCTGGCGTCGGCTAAGGACGGGTTGATCGTGGTGGATTGCTCGACCTCCGACCCGGTCTCAACATTGCGGCTGGCTGCAGATCTTCGGGCCGCTGGCATGGATCTGGCTGATGCGCCTCTTGGCCGCACTCCAAAAGAGGCCGAGGCTGGTACTCTGGACGCCATGGTCGGCGCCGCGCCGGAGACCTTCGAGCGCATCAAGCCTGTCCTCGACTGCTGGGCCGGTCTGGTCGTACACATGGGCGACGTTGGGTTGGGTCACAAAATGAAGCTGATCAACAACTTCATCTCGCTGGGATACGCCACGCTATATTCCGAGGCGCTGGCTGTCGCCCGCAAGTCCGGGTTAAGTGCGGAGCAGGTGGATTCTGTGATACGCCCCGGCCGGTTGTCGAACGGGTTCTATGAAACCTTCATGAAGTGGACGCTGGAACGAGATGCAAACGCTCACAGGTTCACTATCACCAATGCGCATAAGGACATGCGGTATCTGGCGAACCTTGCCAACGATGTGGGTGCCGTGACCCCTGTGCAGGCCGTGCTGCGAAATGCATTTGCGGCAATGGAGGCCTCGGGGCGCGGGGATAGCTACCTTCCGATGCTGGCCGATTTCACGGCTGATGTGAACGGATTGGCTGAAACAGAGGGGCCGAACTAAACCCCTGCGGCACCAATACAAGTGGTGCGGCTGCACAATTCATGACACACCCTAAGCCTGAAGGCTTTTCAGGTCAGGGTGCAGGCATGAAAGACGTCCCCCAAGTGGTCGAGGGTTATCCAAGGCGGTCGCTTGCCGTAGCCTTTGCAATCGGCATCGCGCTTGCGATCATCCTGTCTGTGTTCCTTTACATGTCGCGCGAAACAGGAAACCGCATTGGCGATATGCGGCAGGCCTGGCACAGCTATTCGGTGGAAACCACGCCGCGCGGTTACTGGATTTCCGACATCCGTGCGGATTTCGGCTATGGCGGTCTGATTCACAACTTCAAGAACTACGTGTTGCGGCAGGACCCGAGTTATGGCCCGGTTCTGCGTCAGCAATCGGCCCGCCTTTTGGGCACGATTCAGGCCTATCGCAATTCGGGCCCGTCGCAGGTGGAACTGGACGCCTTGCGGCAGATCGAAGACGTTGCCCTGGAATATACCGGCAATATACCCCTGATCGAGGAGGGTATCGCCGCAGGCCAGACCGCTGAACAGATCGACACCCGTGTCCGGGTCGATGACAGTGGCGCGCTGGCGGCTTTGGCGGCGCTTGAAAACCTGTGGGTCGAAGAGCGGGATCGCAGCCTCTCGGGCATGGTGCGGGCGTTTTCGGATGGCGAGCGGCTGGTGCGCAACTTCTCGGTTCTGCTGGTCGGGCTGATCGTTCTTGTCGGGGTGGTCGCCATTCTGACCACCTTGCTGATCGCCAACATCCTGCGTACCAACAGACGTCTGAAGGCCGAGCTGACATTGCGCGAGCAGGTTGAACTGGCCGAACGCAAACTGGCCCGCGCGGTGGAGCAAAGCCCGGCTTCGATCCTGATCACCGATACCGATCTGAATATCGAATACGCCAATCGCAAGTTCTTTGATCTCAGCGGGTACACGGCGGACGAGGTCTATGGCCACACGCCCAAGATGCTGCAATCTGGCTATTCCGGGCAGGGGGTCTACAAGGACTTGATGGGGCGTCTGAAACAGGGCCAAAGCTGGTATGGCGTGTTCCGGAACCTGCGCAAGGATGGCACGCATTACTGGGTTTCCACGGCCATTTTCCCGCTGGTGGATCAGAACGGCTCGGTCACGCATTACATCGGTATCGGAGAAGACATTACCGAAACCCGTCGCACCCGCGAACAATTCGCCCAGGTGCAGAAGATGGAGGCCGTCAGCATTCTGGCCGGCTCGGTCGCGCATGATTTCAACAACGTGCTGATGAGCGTGATCGGCAACGCCGATCTGATCGAACTGGATGCCGACGGGAACGAGGATGTCCAAACCTCGGTCAGCCACATCCGGATTGCGGCGCGACGGGCGCAGGCGCTGGTGCGCAAGATGCTGACCTTTGCTCGCCAGCGCCCACGCAACCCGCAGCGCGGTGATCTGGTGAAAGCCACGCAAGAGGCGCTGGAGCTGATCAAGGTCTCTGCCCCGCCCAGCATTGAGACCCGCTTTGACATTGAGATCGACGCGGCCTTTTCCGATTTCGACACCACCCTGTTTTTCCAGACCCTGCTGAACCTGTGCCACAACGCGTTCGAGGCGATGGGCGATCAGCACGGCGAGGTGGTGCTGAAGATCAACCGGGTGGATGACAATGCGCTCGATGACTTGCCAGACGAGGCGATCGGTGTGATCCGTCTGGATGTCACAGACACCGGGCCTGGAATGAGCGACGAGGTACAGCAAAAGGTGTTCGAGCCGTTCTTCTCGACCAAACCGGTGGGCAAGGGCACCGGCCTGGGGCTGACCATCGTGCATAACAGTGTCGAGGAATCCCATGGCCGGGTTGAGCTACACTCGGAACCCGGCAAGGGCACCCGGTTCAGCCTGTTCTACCCGATGATGCCCGCACTCAGCCGTGAACAGCAGGCCGAGCTTCGCGCGGTGGCCGGGGATGAACATGTGCTGCTGGTAGATGATGATGAAAACGTCCTGTATGTCACGCGCCGATTGCTGACCCGTTATGGCTATCGAGTCGAGGCATATTCTGATCCGCAGCGGGCGTTGGAGGCATTCCGCGCGGCACCGGACAGCTACGATGTCATCGTCACGGACCTGATGATGTCGGGTCTGAAGGGTACTGACCTGATCAGCGCGACCCGATCCCTGCGTCCCGGAGTGCCTACGATCCTGGTCAGCAGCTATTTCGACGACGCTGATACTCCGGATGCGAACGACTCCACGATCCGTGTTCAGAAACCCGTTGAGGTTCAGGACCTTGCGCGGATCATCCGTGCGTCGGCTCTGGGCGTTTCGTTACAAAATTTAACATCATTTCACAGACCTTAACCTGTATCAAATCACTACGAAACAACTGCCCCTTATGGTTGGTGTAGCTGGTCCGCGGCCAACCGTGAGATCGGAATAGCGAAAAAGGGGCTTTCAGATGATGACCAAAGCCAGAACATGGTTCTCGGCGCTATCGACAGTTTCGCTGCTGACGATGGGCGTTGCAGTCCCGGTTCACCAGGCCCAGGCGGATGAGCCGGGCCCGGTAGAAGCCATAGAGTTCGACCCAGCCAAGGCGGCCCTTGGCAAACGATTGTTTTTTGATCCAAGACTATCTGGTGATACCGAGCTGTCCTGCGCCAGCTGTCACCAGCCGGAATACGGTTTCACCGACGGGCAGGCCCTGTCGGACGCCTATGCGGGCAACCTGCATTTCCGCAACGTGCCAACGCTGATCAACAGCGCCAAGCGAGCGGCGTGGTTCCATGACGGGCGCATCGGCACCAACCTGAATGACGTGACCCGCGAAAGCATCACCGAGACCTATTCGATGAACATGGACATGCGCCTGATGCAGGAACGCATCAAGCAGGACCCGGTCTATGTCGAGATGTTCGAAGCCGCCGGATTTGGCGAGCCTTCGAACGGTGGTGTCCGCAACGCGATTCCGGAATACCTGAAAACATTGATCTCGCGCGGCGCGCCGTTCGACACCGGTGAGATGTCCGAAGAGGCCAAAGCGGGCTATGAGCTGTTCAATGCCAGTGGCTGTAACTCCTGCCACTCGGGCGAGCGGTTCACCGATGACCTGCCGCACAATATCGGTGTGGGCGACAACCCCGATATCTGGGCAACTCCGGAACGGCACATCACCTTTGTGACCATGATGAAGTTTCTTGGCGTTGCGAACTACATGAACCTGCGCGCCGATCCCGGAGCGTATATCCGCACCCACACCGCCGACACTTTCGGAACCTTCATGACCCCCACGCTGCGTGAGCTGTTCTATACCGCGCCGTATATGCACAACGGTACGCTGGCGACGCTTGAGGACGTCGTGGCCTTCTATAACGCTGGTGGTGGTGACGATGAAAACAAGGATCCGCGCATCAAGCCGCTTGGCCTCACCGAGACTGAGCAAGCGCAGCTGGTGGCCTTCCTCAAGGCCCTGTCCGGCGAGCCGCTGACCGGCCCGGAATTCGTCGCCGAGAGTATCGATACGGACTATGCGCCGATCGAGAACTGGCAAGACGCGACAAACTGAGGAGTGGACCCATGAAAGACCTTTCGTCTTACTTCAAAGGCACTATCGCCACCGCTGCCCTGTTTGCCGTCCTTGGTTCGCAGGCCATTGCGGAAACCAGTATGGAGATTGAGGCCGGTATCGGCGGGGCAGACCCTGACCCGGATGCGCCTCTGGTGGCGCTGGGCGAGCCGCCCGTCCCACTGGACAACCCGCAGACCGACGCCAAGATCGAACTTGGCAAAATGCTCTTCTTCGATCCGCGTCTGGGGGGCAACCCGTCGACGCCCTGCTCGGCCTGTCACAATCCCTATATTGGGTGGGATGTCGAGGCGCCGATTTCATTTGGCTATCCGGGCACGACCCACTGGCGCAATAGTCAGACCATCGTGAATTCGGCCTATTACGGCAAGCTGTTCTGGGCGGGCTCAAGCAAAAGCCTTGAAAGCCAGGCCAAATCCGCCGCAGGCGGCGCGGTCGCAGGGAACGGCGAGGCTGACATGATGGAGGCCCGTCTGGCCTTCGTCCCCGAATATGTCGAACGCTTCAACGATGTCTTCGGCGATCAGTGGCCGCGCGTCGGTAACGCATGGCGGGCCATCGCTGCGTTTGAACGCACCATCGTTCAGACCGACACGCCCTTCGACAACTATCTGCGCGGAGATGATGCGGCGCTGACCGAAGAACAAAAACGCGGGCTGGAGCTGTTCACTGGCAAGGCGCAATGTTCCGAATGCCACAACGGCGCGCTGCTGTCGGATGAGAAATACTACAACACCGGCGTTCCGCCATATAGCGGCTGGGAAGATGATGGTCTGGCGCAGATTACCTTCCGGTACGAGCTTTATGCCAAAGGCTCGACCGAAGAGATGTATCGTCACACCAAGGACGACCCCGGCTTCTATTTCCGCACCAAGGAAAAGGCTGACAAGGGTAAGTTCCGCACACCGTCCCTGCGCTATACCCTCTATACCGAACCCTACATGCATAACGGCATGTTGGTGACGCTTGAGGATGTGGTCGAATTCTACAACCAGGGCGGCGGCGAGAACGAGTTTTCGGCCAACAAGTCCCAGCTGATCCAACCCCTTGGTCTAAATGACCAAGAGAAATCGGATCTGGTGGCCTTCCTGAAATCCCTGTCCGGCGAGGAAATCCTGATCGAGGAACCCGACCTGCCGGACTACCAGCCGCTTCCTGCGGTTGCAGCAGAGGAGTAAGCGTCATGACAGATCATAACGCAACCGGATGCAGCTGTTCGGGCGAGGCCAAGAAGGCCTGCACCGTGAACCGCCGCCAGTTCCTGTTCGCCTCGGGCGCCACGACCTTTGCCGTGATGGTGGCCATGCCCACCCGCCACGGTCAGGCCGAACAGGTGCCCGCCTTGGTCTCCACCTATCCACGCAAGCTGATCGGCAAGCTCTCTGAGTTAGAGCAGGATGTCCCGGTCGAATTCTACTACCCGGATGAAGGCGACTATTCGGACTCGATCCTGGTCAAGACCGGCGTGGAAAGCGGCGGCGGTATCGGTCCGCAGCGGGACGTTGTGGCGTTCAACCTCACCTGCACCCACCAGGGCGGGTCGATGTTTGACAGCTACAAGCCGGATCACAAGGTGCTGGGTCCGTGCCCACTGCACCTGTCCACCTATGACGTGACACGCCACGGCATCCTCGTTTCGGGGCAGGCCTACCAGTCGCTGCCGCAGGTCCTTTTGGAACTGGACGGCGATGACATCTACGCCGTTGGCATGTTCGGCCTGATCTATGGCCGTTACGACAACCTGATTGCATAAGGGGAAACAGTATCATGGCAACCCCGTATTACGTACCCGAAACCAACGTCCCGCTGCCGCCCAAAGGCGCCGAGGTCATCTCGACCGCCTGCGATTACTGCATCGTGGCCTGTGGTTACAAAGTCTATCGCTGGCCCGTAACGGCCAAGCCGGGCGGCCCTTCCGCGGACGAGAACGCATTTGGCGAGGATTTCCCCGTAGCACCGCTGGGTGCTTGGGTCGCGCCGAACCAGCACAATATCGTTCTGCACAAGGGTCAGCCGCACCACGTGGTAATCATCCCTGACAAGGACACGCAATACGTCAACACCGACGGCGACAGTTCCCTGCGGGGCGGGTGTATCGCGCAGAAATGCTATAACCCGCAAACTCCAACGCGTGACCGTCTGAAGACGCCGCTGATGCGGATCTATGGCACGTTGATGCCGGTTCCGTGGGATCTGGCGCTGGATGTGGCAGCTGAAGTGGGCAACCACGTCATCGCCAAACACGGCACCAACGCCTATGGCGTGAAGACCTTCAGCTATCAGTATATCGAGAACACTTATGCGATCTCGAAATACGCGCTGCGCCATATAAACACCGCGAACTTCACCTTCCACGACACGCCGTCCGACGTGACCTCGACCCCCGGTTTCAGGGACGCTGGGTTCGACAATTTCGGCCCGTCCTACGAGGACTGGCGGGATGCGGAAACCCTTCTGGTCTGCGGCACCGACCCGTATGAGACCAAGACCATCCTCTATACCCAGTGGATGATGAAGGGCATGCAGAACGGTCAGAAAGAGATCTATCTGATCCCGCGACGGTCCGCCGGTGTGGCCCATGCGGAAAAGATGGGCGGTCTGCATATCGACGTACTGCCCGGTACCGACCTGCTGGTCGTCAACGCCATTGCCCGCGTCATCGTGGAAAACGGCTGGGAAGACAGCGACTGGATTCAGAAATGGGTCAACAACAAGTGGGAAAGCTCGTCCGGCTTCGGTCAGGGCACCCGGAACACGCCGTGGCAGTGGCGCACGACCTGGGGCAAGTTCCAGACCAAAGGCTTCGAGGACTGGAAAGAGTGGCTGTTGTCGCAGGATGAATTCGCGCCCGAGATCGCCGCGGCCATGGCCGAGATCGATGTGCAAAAGATCTATACGGCTGCCGAATGGCTTGCCAAACCCAAGGAGGACGGCTCGCGCCCGAAAACCTCGATCATGATCGAGAAAGGGTTCTACTGGTCCAACAACACTGGCAACACACAGGCGATTTCCGCGCTGGGCATCATCTGTGGCTGTGGTGGACGTCCGGGTCAGGTCATTGGCCGGGCCGGTGGTCACCAGCGGGGCGGCGTGAAGGGCGGGAAATACCCACGCAACAAATCGCCCGAGAAACTGCCGGGTCGCCGCCGCCGCGCCATGGATACCGACCGGTATCTGATCGCAGGTCATACCCGCATGGCCCACGTGATTGGCACCACATGGATTCAGTCCATGTGCGGATCGCAGCAACTGGCTGACAAGTTCGAGGAACTGACCGTCCGCAACCCGTATCAGATCGCCTCTTTCGACAAGCAAGAGATGATCGATACGCTGAAGGCGCGCGCCGACAGCGGCGGCATGGTGGTGATCAATCAGGACATCTATCTGCAGGACCCGATCGGCAACCGATACGCCGACATCGTATTCCCGGCAGCAACCTGGGGCGAAGAGGACTTCCTGCGCGCCAATGGCGAACGCCGCCTGCGCCTGTATCAAAAGTTCTATGATGCCCCCGGTGCGGCGAAACCCGACTGGTGGATCATCGCGCAACTGGCACAGCGGATGGGCTTTGACGGGTTCGACTGGCAGAGTTCGAACGAGGTCGCCGAAGAGGCCGTGCGCTTTACCCGCGGGTCGCGCAAGGATTTCCACGCGGTCTATCATCTTGCCAAGAAGGAAGGCAAAGGCCTGCACCAGAAGGTCCGTGAATTCGGCACCGATGGGGTGCAATGCCCGGTCATGCTGGATGCCGACGGTGTTACACTGATTGAGACCAAGCGCCTGCACGACACGACACGCACGCTGCCGGAGACCGGTGCAGCTGGGAAAGATGTGTTCAACAAGAAGCTGACGCACTTCAACAGCCAAACCGGTAAGTGCAACATCCAGAAATCGCCTTGGGGTCTGTTCTCGGACTATTGGGAATGGCTGAAACCAAACAAGGACGAAGGCGAGTTGTGGGCGACCTCCGGTCGGATCAACGAACGCTGGCAATCCGGTTTCGACGACCGCCGTCGCCCGTACATCGTGCAGCGCTGGCCGGAAAACTGGGTCGAAATCCACCCCGACGATGCGGCCGAGCGCGGCATCGAAAGCGGCGATTATGTGATGGTCTATTCGGAACGCGTTCCGGGTAACAAGACTACGCTGCTGGGTGTGGAAGGTGATGACTTCCAGTTCTCGAAACTGATGGAGAACGGGCATATCGAACTGACCAAAGCGGCGATCACCGCCGTGGCCATGGTCACGCCCGCCATCAAGAAAAGCGTTGTTTACATGGACTTCCTGCACATGCAGCAGCCTGCAAACGCACTTGAGGGCCGGATCGTCGACTGGATCAGCGGCAACTACAACTACAAGATGGGTGTTGCCAAGGTCCGCAAACTGGGGCCGAGCCCCTACAAGACCTCGTTCCGTACGATGTCCTTTGCGCCGCGCGACATCGCCTGATGACAGCTTTCCGGGGGGCGGATGCCATGCCGCCCTTCGGGTTCGGTCCCACTGCAGAAGGGACCATAGGCCGGCGTCCCCGGCCTAACTGGAAGGCAGGTATCGGTTGGGAAACCTGCCTTCCACTTTCACCCAACCCGCCCAACCGCAAACATGGCAGCTTGATATGAACATGCATTCCGATACCGCCCTGCGCGACGAGGCCACCAGCCTGTTTTCCGAATACGCAAAATCCGATTATGACGTGATCCGCCTGCGCGCCATACAGGCCCTAACTGCTATTGGTGCCAAGAACAGCCCGGCCTTGGTCGAGGCGCTGCTGGATGATGACGAAGACGTCCGTCAGGACGCCGCTCAGGCGCTGGGCGCTTTGGGAGTACAGGAAGCCGCTTCGCAACTTCTGGAGAACCTGATCCACGATCCCTGTGGTGAGGTGAAGCTGGCCTGCGTGAACGCCTTGGCGGAATTGCAATTCGACGATGCCGCGCCTTACCTGCGCACCTTCGTGACCGGGCGTGGGGATGAGGTCACGTGGGACGAAGACGAACTCCATCAGGACGAGTGGGACGACTGGCTGGACACCCAAATCGCTGCAATCAAGGCATTGGGTCAGTTGGGTGACGCTGCCGCGATCGAACCGATTGTCACGGCTCTGATGGACGAAGACGGGCAGGAATTGGGCGATGTCGCCTGCGAAGCGTTGGGCCGGATCGGCCAGCCTGCCGTTCCGACGTTGGGTGTGTTCGCTCAATCCTCGAACCGCCGCCTGCGCCATCGCGCCCTAGGGACGCTGGCGACGATTGGTGGCGTCGAAGCCGAAGCCATTCTTCGCAAGGCCGTCACCGACAAGGACGGCGCCGTGCGCCTGATCGCCTATGAGGCACTTATGCCGAACGATCCGGCATTGGTCGAACAGGCGCTTACCGACGCGGTAGAAGAGATTCGCATCGCGGCGCTGAACCTGCCTGTTTTTTCGGAGCCCGAACTGTTGGATCGCATGATGCGCGACCCCGGAGCCAAGGTGCAACTGGCGCTGATTGAACGTCTGGACCGAACCACGCCGATTGCGGATCAGGAGGACCTGCGCTGGCAGGTGCTGGATTTCCTTGCCACCGGCCACCGGCCCGAGGTTTCGGCACAGGCATTGGGCTTGCTGGCGGCACTGGCCCCCGAGCTTGTGGCGGATCGCCTGAATGCGCTGTTCTCGGCTGACGTCGACGACCTCAAGGCCGAGCGCACCCAATGGGCCATTGTCGATGCGCTGGCGACCTCGCCATTGCACGAAGCAGCAGAGTGGTTGCAGCGCGCCTGCCGTTCGCCTTTCCGGTCGGTGCGGCTGAAGGCCGTGGCCTCTCTGGCAATGATCGTCACCGATGCGGACCGCCCGCATGTGAACCTGCAGCAAGGTCGCGAATTGCTGCTGTCCATTGCTTTAGCCCCGATTTCGGATTCGGAAGAACAGCTCGCAAAGTCGCCGCGAACCGACATCGCCGCGCTGGAAGGGGCGGGGCTGGACGTGTCCAAGGGGGGCGAAAACGGCCCGACCTCCAGCCTTGGCGCGATCCTTGGCCATGATGCCATTGCCGCCGAGATGACACAGGAGGCCGAGGAGGACGAAGTCCAGCCCCTGAGCCCACGCGAACAGTCATTGTTGGCAAAGGCGACCCGCCACCCCAAACGTCGCCGCGTTGCGCTGGATGACGATGCTGAGGCGCTGGAACGTGAAGCCCGCATGTCCGCCATACGCCTGCTGGGTGAGGTGAAGGGCATGCAGATCATGTTGGCACAAATCGCCGATGACCCCGAGACCGAGATCGCGCAACAGGCGCTTGCGGCGCTGGGCGTCGCGGTGGCGCGTCGCGGCTCGGAGCTGGATGAAAGCCAGTTGGTCGATCTGATCACCCAGGGCCTGTCGCACACGGATTCCGCCCTTTCGCTGCAGGCCCTGAAACTGCTGCAACAGGCCGACCTGTCGCCGCAGGACGCGCTGCTTGGCAAGCTGCGGGCGATGGTGAAAACCGGAGATACGCCGTTCCGCATCGACGCCATGCACATCCTGACCAGATGGGATGGCACACCGGACGTGGCGCGCAGCCTGCTGGACGACGTATCGGCCCCGGTACGTCAGGCGGCGATGCGGCTGCTGTCGGAAACCGCGCCGGATCAGGCGGGCGCGACCATCGTGCCCTTCCTTCTGGCCAACTCCGAACAGCGAATCGTGACCTATGTCAATGACAGTGCCCCGGCGGTGGTGTCCATTGGGCGCGAATTGCTGACCGGGCTGCGCGACGAAGACCGCCGCGCCCAGTGGCCGGTGATGATCAGCGCACTGGCCGACCTGCTGGGGAATCCCTCGCAAGAGGCCTGAACCCGGAGAGACAAATGAAGATTTCGCTGAAATTGAGTGCAGCGATTATTGCGGGGGCGATGGTCTTTGCCCCCGCCGCACAGGCCGAGGACCTCCCTGAGGTCGCCGTAGTGCACCAGATCATAGACCTCAACGCAGATACTCCGGCCCATGCCTTTCGGTTTGAGCCGAAGCTGCTGCAGGTACCGGCCGGATCGACCGTCCGTTTCAAAGGCTCGACGGGGCGGCATACGGTGACCTCGATCATTCGTATGATCCCTGTGGGTGCGCGCGCGTTCGAGATTCGCGGCAAGCCCGAGATGGACCTGACCTTTGAAAAAGAGGGCGTCTATGGCATCCGTTGCCGTGTGCATGGGCGGCATGGCATGGTGATGCTGCTGATTGTGGGTGACCCCAGCCCGAACCTGGAAGAGGCGCGCGCCTACCTGCCGAAATTGGGTGAGGCCGAACGGGCCGGGTTTGAAGAGCTGTTCGAACAGTTGGAGGATCAAAATGGCTGATGGATGCGCCTGCGACCGGCACGCTCAAATGTATTTGACGGTGTCCGAAGCTCTGACCCGGGGTCTGGCCGTGTCCGATCCGGTTGCCGGTACCGAGACGCTGCCGCTGATCGACGCCATCGGCCGGGTGCTGGCCGAGGACTGCACCAGCAAAGTGGACATGCCCGCCTTTGATAACTCGGCCATGGATGGCTATGCGGTGCGAACGACGGAACTGGGCGATGGTCCGACGTTTGACTTGCCGGTCGCCGGGCGTGTGGCCGCAGGTGACAGTGGTGCCCATGATGCGCCCGCAGGTGCCGCGCTGCGGATATTCACCGGCGCTCTGGTGCCAGCGGATTTTGATGCCGTTCTGATGCAGGAAGATTGCGAGACCACCGCTGACGGTATCCGTTTTACGCGCCGTCCTGAGCCTGGTCAGCATATCCGCCGTGCGGGCGAGGACCTGAAAGCCGGTGCACCGATCCTGCGGCGCGGATGTGAGATCACCGCGCGCGAGGCTGCCGCGCTGGCCTCGGCCGGGTATGGCGAGGTCAGAGTATGTCGCAAGCTCAAGGTCACGATCTTCTCGACCGGCAGCGAGTTGCGCCAGCCGGGCGAGGCTTTGGGCCCCGGTCAGATTTACAACTCAAATCGCTACATGCTGCGCGCGCTGCTGGACAAACCGTGGATCGACCTGACCGACAAGGGCCCGGTTGAAGATGATCCCGAGCGGTTGGAGCAGGTGTTGCGCGCGACCTGTGATTCCTCTGATCTGATCGTTACGACGGGCGGCGTATCGGTTGGTGAAGAAGACCACATGCCGCGCCTGTTTGCCGAAATCGGTGGTCAGACCGAAGTGATGAAGGTTGCGATGAAGCCGGGCAAACCGATCATGTTCGGTCGCCGGGGCGATGCGCTCTATGTCGGGCTGCCGGGCAATCCGGTCTCGGCCTACGTGACATGGCAGATTATCGGATCGCATATGATGGCGCGCCGGGCCGGTCTGCACCACGCTCCGCGCACGCCGGAACAGGCGGTTCTGGCCGAGCCGCTGGAACGTCGCGCCGGTCGGCAGGAATATCGCCCTGTCGTGATCGAGGGCACGTCACCCGACGGCACCCCTCGATTGCGCCTGATGGCGCCGTCCTATAGCGGTCGGGTCGCGTTGCTGGCGCAAGCGGATGGCCTGGCCGTCATTCCGGCCGAAACCGAGGCATTACCGCAGGGCCACGGGTTGCAGTTCCTGCGATTCTGACACCGTTGGACAGGTCAGCCTGGTTCTTGCAAGAGCCGGGCGGCGGCAGCTACAACTGTTATGTGCCAGCTCTACGCGCCCGCTTGGACTCGATTATGGTTAAAGAACATATCCTTGTCGTCGATGATGACCCGCAGATCACGTCCTTTCTGCAGCGCTACCTTGAAAAGCAGGGCTGCCGGGTCAGCTGCGCCGCCGATGGCAATGCGATGGACGCTGTTCTGGGCACCTCCGAGATCGATCTGATCCTGCTGGATATCGGTCTGCCCGGTCGCAACGGGTTCGACATCACGCGCGAGCTGCGGGTGAGTTCCAACATTCCGATCATCGTTCTTTCGGGCCGGGATGAGATTTTCGATCGGGTCGTCGGGTTGGAGTTCGGGGCCGATGACTACATCACCAAACCTTTTGAGGCGCGCGAGGTTCTGGCTCGCATACGCACCGTTCTGCGTCGGGCCCGGCCCGAAGAGAAAGGGGCCAACGGGGCCGAGACGCCTCAGGTCAAATTCGGCGACTGGGTGCTGAACGTGAATGAGCGCACACTGACGGCAACCGGTGCATCCGAAGCCACGCCGTTGACGACCACGGAATTCGATGTGCTGCTGGCTTTTGTGACGAACCCGCATATGGTCTTTTCCCGGGACCAACTGCTGGACAAGGCGCGCGGGCGCGAGACCATTGTGGGCGATCGAACCATCGACGTGCATGTGGCACGGTTGCGCAAAAAGATCGAACCCGACCCCACCGCGCCGACATTCATCAAGACTGTGCATGGTATCGGTTATTGCTTTGCCGCTAATGTGCGCAAAAGCTCGGCCTAACTCAGATCCTTGAACATATAAGTCGTTGGCTCCAGCCGGTCTTCGAACGGGTTACGGCAGTAGTTCGGAATCTCTCCGGCGATCTGAAATCCCATGCTTTGATACAGGATGCGCGAGGGGTCAGAGCTGCGCGTATCCAACACCAGTAGAGTCCTGCCCAATTGGGTCGCCCGATCCTGTAGCGCGTCCATCAAAGCGCGCCCAAGCCCTCGGCGCCGGGCCTTTGGGTGGACCAGCAGCTTGGCCACATCGGCGCGATGCGGTTGGTTGGGCATTGCTGCCGGGATCAATTGCACCGTGCCCACAACCCGACCACTGTCGCGGGCCACGAACAGGTCCAGTGCACCGGTTTGAATGTCTTGCTGCACATGGTTCTGCCAATAGGCGCGTGCTTGATCCAATGTGAAGGGCAGGACGAACCCGATGCTGGCGCCGTCCTGTACACAGGCGTGCAGGATATCCGTCAGATCCTGCAGGGCGTCGTCAAAGCCGCTGTTGTCCAGACGCAAAATCATATCAGAACCAGCAGGTATCGCGCGCCCCGAGCGGGCGTTGTTTCAAACCGGGTCGGGCCGGACAGATGATAGCGCAGGCAATCGCCGCCATTCAGATCATGTGCGACCCCGTCCACCGTCAGCGTCAGGGCACCGTCCAGTATGATCAGGTGATGCTCCTGCCCGGGCTTTGGCGGGGTGTCATAGGTGATCACCGTACCGGGCGGCAGATGGCTTTCCAGAACCTCGGCGCTGAGACCGGTGGCAGGTGGAGACACCGACCGGCGGGTGAACCCGGTTTCGGGATCGCGCCATTCCGGTTGCCGTTCAAAGGGCACGCGTGGGTCGAAGCTATCCTCGACCATCATCAGCAGGCGGGACATCGGCAGGCCATATGCGGAACATAACCTCCCGAGCGTTTCCGCGGTGGGGCTGACATCCCCCTTCTCCATCCGCGAGAGGGTGGCGCGGCTGACGCCGCTGCGCTCGGCCAGTTGGTCCAGTGACCATCTATGGCCCCGGCGCAGTTCGTTCAGGCGGTTGGCAAGGCGGTTTGAGAGATCATCCAGCATTGTTCAGATATGAGAATCGCGTTCGTATCTGAGATTATCGTCCAAAAAAATTTGTAACGCAACAAGAGGGGGCGCAGAAGTTTCTGCGCCCTGTCGTTTGATCTGTGTGTTTGTCCGGATCAGTTCCAGCCGACCTCGTTGAAGATTTTCTGCGCCTCGGGCAGATTCTCTGCGACTTCGGACAGGTTCACCTCATCGGCCTTGAACTCACCCAATGCCTTGACCGAGTCCACAAGTTCGACCCCTTCGACCGCCGGGAATTCGTCATTGCCTGCCGAGAAGTATTTCTGGGCCGAGTCGCTGGCTAGGTATTCCAGGAACAGGATCGCGTTTTCCTTGTTCGGTGCGTTCGCCGCCACACCGGCGCCGGACAGGTTCATATGCGCGCCGGTGCCGTCCTGGTTGGGGAAGACCCAGCCGATCGAGTCGATGTCAGCGGACACACCTTTGATGTCCTTGCGGATGGCGCGGGCAAAGTAATATGTGTTCGAAACTGCGATGTCGCATTCACCCGAAACGATGCCGCGCAGCTGGTCGGTGTCGCCGCCCTGCGGGTCACGCGCCATGTTGGCAACGATGCCTTCGGCCCAGGCTTTGGCAGCCTCGGGGCCCTCATGGGTGATGATCGAGGCCAGCAGGGTCTGGTTGTAGGTGTTGCTGGACGACCGGATGCAGATCAGGCCCTTGTATTCCGGCTTGGCCAGATCGGCATAGGTGGCCGGCGGGTTGGCCACGTTTTCCTTGTCGAAAAAGATGATGCGGCCCCGCTGGGAAAAGCCGAACCACTCGTTATCGGTGTCCTGCAGGTTGGCAGGGATACGCTCTTCCAGAACGGTGCTGTCGATCGATTGCAGGATGCCCGCGTTTTTGGCTCGCGCCAGACGAGATGTATCGACGGTCAGCAGGATATCGGCAGGCGAGTTCGCCCCTTCAGCTTCCATACGGGCGATCAACTCATCAGCCTTGCCCTCGATACGGTTGATGGTGATGCCGGTCGCCTCTTCGAAGTCACCGTACAGGTTTTCGTCGGTGTCGTAGTGGCGCGAGGAATAGAGGTTCAGTTCCCCCTCGGCAGCGGCGGAGGTTGCAATCAGGGCCGTCAGAGCGGCGGCAATGCAGGTAGAGGATTTCAGCATCATGTGTTCCAACATTTTAAAATTCGGTGGATCGATATCCGACTGATTTGGTCAATTAAACGATTCTCGAGGAGATGCAAGCAATTCCGACAAAATTAGTTGGTCAAAAGGTCGCCGTTGGCGGGCGCGTAAGGGCATGAGCCCACGAGTACCTGAAAAAATGCGGTGGAAATGACCGAAATAGAGCCCAGTGCAGACATTTGAAACTGACGGTATTCTACCCATGGCAACACGATTTTGACTTGGCAGGAAGTTTGGGTGCCGCACTGAATCGTGACTTAACGTTGATTTCAGGTAAGATGATCGAAAGAGGAAGCGGACAAAATGAAAGCTATCCCTGCCATCTTAGTTGCTCTTCTAGGTTCGCAGTCATTTGCACAAGAAGACCCAATTGGGGGTCGTATGATCTGCGAAATCCTTGCAAGCAAATTTGTTCCAACCAGCGACGATCACCACATCTCAATCGACAACGACGGTGAAAGGTATTCGTCTGGCACAGCATTCAACTTTGACTACACGCACGATTTAGAGAATGGCCTAGAAATATTTCTAGGCGAGCCGAATAGGGCATATATGCTGATTGAAGAGTCGTTTCCTGCTGGCAGCTTCAAAGGGATATCCCGAATAACTAACAGAGCTGAGTTTAGGAAAGCCTACAGTGAATTATCACTCGACAAGTTTTCGATGAACTACAAAGGCGATTATCAACTCTATCTTAGAAAGTGCGATTCTGAGGAGTGGGAAGGTTTCTACACTGAGACCTATGTCAGCGGCCATTTTACTCAGGTAGTTTCGTTAAAATGTAGCACGTTTGTGGATTCCGTTGATGAAGTCTTGGCGCGCTTAAGGTTAACCGACTAGCCTGCTGTTTATCTCAACGCCAAACTAGGAGAAGTGCTTTAGAGCGGCCAGTATCACCCCTATCAGCTTGTGGAACAAACGGCAGGTTTGTCCGCGTAGCAGACATAGAAGTGCCCAACAAAAAAACCGCACCCAGGGGCGCGGTTCTTTCAAACAGTTATGTGCAATTCTCAGCCCTGGCGAGCTTTGAACTTGCGCTGCGTCTTGTTGATCACGTAGACGCGGCCTTTGCGACGCACAACCCGGCAATCACGGTGCCGGTTCTTGAGCGAGCGGAGCGAGTTCTTGACCTTCATTGGTCTGTCTCCAATCTGCGGCGCCTTCATCAAGGACGTGGCCAGCGCCTGGGTTAGCGGGTGCCCCGGAACTCCGGAACAGTGAAACGATGGTGGGCGGTACAAGGATCGAACTTGTGACCCCTTCGATGTCAACGAAGTGCTCTACCGCTGAGCTAACCGCCCACTGAAACCTTTGCGTGCCCTGCCCCATAACGAAATGGGGCGCGGATCCCCGCGCCGGTAGCGGGGTCTATAAAAGGAGTCGCAGAGGGGTTCAAGGGGTTTGGTAGAACTATTTTCCGGTCTATGTTGAAACCGAACAAGGAGTCACCATGCAGAACACGCCCTATGTATTGGATATGCCCACCAGCCGCACGTCCTGCGTGGTGTTTTCCTCTCCGCATAGTGGCCGGAATTACCCTGAAACCATGCTCAGCCGCTCGGTTCTGAGCGAAAACGTGATTCGATCCTCGGAAGATGCCTTTGTGGATCAGTTGTTTTCTGCGGCGGCTGATTTTGGCGCGCCGTTGATCTCGGCTGTGATGCCGCGTGCCTATCTGGACCTGAACCGCAGCGCCGAGGAGCTGGACCCTGCGCTGATTCAGGGCGCGCGCCGTCATGGGCACAACCCGCGTGTGGCTTCGGGGTTGGGGGTGATTCCCCGCGTGGTGGCGAATGGGCGTGCGATTTATCGCGGCAAGCTGACGATGGATGAGGCCCGCCTGCGTATCGACACCATCTGGCGCCCGTATCACGCCCGCATCAAATCCCTGCTCACCGAATCGCACAAGGCGTTCGGGCAGGCGATTCTGGTCGATTGCCATTCGATGCCGCATGAGGCCGTTGCCATGGTCAGCAATCCAAGAACCAGACGCCCGGACGTTGTGCTGGGCGACAGGTTCGGGGCGTCGGCGTCGGTCGATGTGGTAGACCGGATCGAAGCGGCCTTTGTCGCCGCCGGGCTGAACGTTGCGCGCAACACGCCGTTTGCCGGGGCTTACGTCACCCAGACCTATGGCCGCCCGACCCGTGATCAGCACGCCGTACAGATCGAGATCGACCGGGCGCTGTATATGGACGAAGTCCGAATCGAGCCGAATGAGAACTTCGCCGCGTTTCAGGAGATTCTGCGTGAGATCATTCGGGACATTGCCGGTATCGGCGAGGAATCCCTGCGTTTGGCCGCCGAGTGACCTCAGCGCAGGGCGCGGCCTTTGACAATCGCATCGCTGCCAAAGCGACGCCGGATCTCATCGGTGGCCCGCTCAGCTTGTGACCTTTGGGTGGCGCCGGGGTCCAGCAGGTCACCCGATATGTCCGCCTGCGATTCAGCGCACAGATCGGACAGGCCAACGCCCAGCAAGCGATAGGGCCCCTGATCCCCGACCTGATCGAACAACCCCCGTGCGGTGCGATAAATCCGGTCAGCGATCTGCGTCGCGTCCCGCAGGGACAGGCGGCGGGTGATGATCTTGTGATTGGCGCGTTTCAGTTTCAGCGTGATGACCCGTCCGGCCAGCGCCTTGGCCTTGGCGCGGTCGGCTACCTTTTCTGACATGCGCCACAAGTGGCCATCCAGAATGTCCAGACTGGCGGTGTCTTCGAAGAACGTGGTCTCGTTGCTGATCGATTTCATCGGCTCGTGCGCCGAGACGCGTCGCTTGTCCTGCCCGCGGGCCAGATGCCACAGCCGATAACCCATGGATCCGAACCGCGCAGTCAGCGCCTCTTGGTCCCATCGCAGCAGGTCGGAAAAGCTGCGGATACCTGCGCGGTCCAGAGATTCCTGTGCGGCCGGACCGATGCCCCAGATCAGCCGCACCGGTTTGTCATACAGGAAGCCCGCCGTCTCAGCCTGACCGATCACCGAAAACCCGCGTGGCTTGTCGAGATCGGACGCGACCTTGGCCAGAAACTTGTTGTGCGACAGGCCGATCGAGCCGGTCACGCCCAACTCATCCTTCATCCGCTTCACCAGCCGCGCCAGCATCACGGCAGGCGGCGCACCGTGCAGGCGTTCGGTGCCGGACAGGTCCATGAACGCCTCATCCAATGACAGCGGCTCAACCACCGGAGTCAGCTCATCCATCATCTTGCGAATCTCGCGCGAGACTTCGGCATAGACCGACATGCGCGGCTTAATCACCACCGCCTCGGGGCAGAGTTGCAGCGCCTTGAACATCGGCATCGCCGAACGGACGCCGCGAATGCGGGCCACATAGCAGGCGGTGGACACAACGCCCCGCTTGCCGCCGCCGATGATCACCGGTTTGTCGGCCAGTTCCGGATCGTCGCGCTTCTCGACCGAGGCGTAAAAGGCGTCACAATCCATATGCGCGATGGACAGATCGAACAGTTCCGGATGTGTCTTTACCCGCGGGCTGCCGCAGGCAGGACAGCGCCGTTCGTTGGTCAAGGTGGTCAGGCAATCTCGGCAGAGACCGGGCATGTAGTTTTCCCGCCTTCCGTGCGATCCAGTCAGCGGCTTACTTATACCAGCCTCGGCTGCTGCGCAAAGTACCAGCGGATGCAAAGGTCACGGCGATGTCCGGAAGAAGACCCCCCGCGAAGTGGCGGGGGGAGGTGACGGACCTCAGGAAGAGACGGTCCGCGGGGAGTATCACGACCCTAGAATCGCCTAAAATCGCCGGTTTCGATAGGACCCAGATCACGCTAGAAAAACTCGGGTTTTTCATGTGTGTTTTGGGGCACAGGGACGATTTGGCGCGGACCAGCCGAAAAGTGACGCAAGGTCAACCGGTTGACTGCGGTTTTCGGTGTGAAAATCCGCCGATCTGCAAGGGTGTCTCAGTGCTGTGTCAAGGAATTTAACTCGGCAAGAACCGCCTCTGCGGCCGCTTTCGGATCCGCGGCCTGATAGATCGGGCGTCCGACAACGATGTGATCGGCACCGTCGCCGATGGCGCTGGCCGGGGTGGCCACACGTTTCTGGTCGCCGAGGGCTGAGCCAGCCGGGCGGACGCCAGGTGTGACGATCAGGCGGCCCTCGGCCTGCGGCAGGGCGCGGATCAAGGCGGCTTCCTGCGGGCTGGAGATCACACCATCGGCGCCAGCTTCTAGTGCGTTGGCCGCACGTTCAACCACCAGATCCTGCACGTCGCCCTGTTTCAGCAGGCTGGCATCCAGATCGTCCCGGTTCAGCGAAGTCAGTATGGTTACCGCCAGAATCTTGAGGTCTTTGCCTGAGGCCCCCTCTTTCGCGGCACGCACCACATGCGGGTCGCCATGCACGGTCAGGAAATCCAGATCGAACTGCGCCAGCCCCCGCACAGCGTTTTCCACCGTGTTGCTGATATCGAACAGCTTCATGTCCAGAAATATGCGCTTGCCATGATCCTGTTTCAGCTCATTGGCCAGAGCCAAACCGCCTCCGGTCAGCATTCCCAGCCCGATCTTGTAGAAGGACACCGCGTCGCCCAGCCGCTCGGCCATGGCTAAACCCTGCAGGGCGTTCGGGACATCAAGGGCAACGATCAGGCGGTCATCGGACATGGGGCAAGCTCCTTTTTGGCAAACGTCTGCGTCCTAGCGGGTTCGGGCGCCTCTGTCCATGCGGGACCGAAGGGTGACGAAAACCAACCCGTAAAAACTGGACTGTGATATGGTGCAGGACATTCAATGGCGCATTTCAGATGGGGGAGAATATGAAAGCACGGATTGGAGTTGGATTTGTTCTGGTATTGGCGGCGTGTCAGGACATGCCGCTGGAGACAGAAGCTGCGGACACTTTCATCGTGTCACCAACAAATGATGATCTGCGTCTTGTGCGCGGATATCGGTCCACCGATGACGATTGTCGGCTGACCGGGGAAACAGCCTTTACAATCGATTTTCTGGATGATGCGGCGGATCTTGTATCCTGTCCGACAGGAAGCGATGCGGCGCAATCCTTGGTCGAGATGTATGGTGCGCGGCAGGTGGCGGCAACCGGAGGCTATTCAGTCTTTACGGTTCCTCGCCGATAGACCGCCCCAGGCGTGGCCGACCCTAGGAAAAAGCGACGTCAGCCTGTCGTCCATTTCTGCCAGGAGATTGATTTTCCTCAGCCCGCGCGGCGCTACAGGATATTCTTTGCCCTCGGCGATCTTCATCGAGCTGATCAGGTGTGGCACGGCTTGCAGCATGGCATCACGTAAGGGGATGTTTGTGTCACCGTCTCGCAATTGCGCAGACGAGTTGGCTTTGCAGCGTTGCGTGTCTCCCCACTTGATCAAAGCGCTGTGACGGAAACTGCGGTCCTGCACCGGTGCATCGCGCAGCATCCTGAAATCGGCCTCCGGAGCGTCAAACCGGTGTTGCATGGATGTCCTGTTGGCCAGTGGAAAGTGAATCAGCGCAAATTCGGGGGCGTGGGCCCATGGATGGAAAGCCCCGAGTGCGCCCAGAAAAAACTTGATCGGTTCGCTCAAGTTAAAGCGTTTGGAATAGCGCGCCGAAGACCTGAGTTGCATCCGGTCCTCTGGCAGCGGCTCGACCTCGAACCCCACCGCCCCACGACACTTTACGGCAGTTGGCTTTCCAAAATCTGAAGCAAGGTCTGCTCGCGCTGTGTCGGCAGGACGAATCCGTCCACGTCTCCGCACAGCACCCAGGCATGCGAGTTGAGAAGAACAGCGCAGATATCGGTGAGTATCCGCCAACGTTGTTCATCAAAATCCTCTGGCAACTGATTGCGTGGGATTCTGATCAGGTTGCAGTCTTTCGCCATTTCAGAATGAACGTCGTCGTTGCCACGACCAACGATTTACTGGTTTTTCGTACCGAGCATCTGGCCACAATACTCAATCCATTTCGAAAAATACCAATGGTCTTACAGGCCATCGTGACGGCGCAAACATTCAACTCAAACTCTCTTGTCGGAGACGCGAAAAAAATTGAGCGTGATTTTCCGGGCAAGGCCAAAGGTTTTGATGAGTTTGTGTCATTTCGGCCTTGTGGAACTTCCCGGCATTGCGATGTGTTAACTACGGCAACCGGCGCGTTGTGCGTGGAGATAGAAGAAAACACTGCGGCATTTGCGTATGCTATGTCTTGAAAGCGTTCAGAAATTCACCAGATTGAATGCGAGGCCCAGACCGACGCGTGCCGCCAAGCGGGCGCATCACATTCAGGGCGCTTGAGGAAAAGGAGAATAATATGGACTTGAACAAGTTCACCGAGCGGGCACGGGGATTCGTGCAGGCGGCGCAGACGATTGCGCTGCGCGAGGGGCACCAAAGGCTGGAGCCCACACATATACTCAAGGCATTGATGGATGACGATCAGGGGCTGGCCAGCAACCTGATCACCCGCGCGGGCGGTGCACCGAACCGCGTGGTTGAGGCGCTGGACGCGGCGATGGGGAGAATCCCGAAAGTCAGCGGCGACGCGAGCCAGATTTATATGGACGGCCAGACTGCCAAGGTGTTGGACGAGGCACAGAAGATTGCCACCAAGGCGGGTGACAGCTTTGTACCGGTCGAACGCGTGTTGATGGCGCTGTGCATGGTGAAATCCAAAGCCAAGGACGCTTTGGATGCTGGCGCTGTGTCCGCGCAGAAACTGAACGAGGCGATAAACGATATCCGCAAGGGGCGCACCGCTGACACTGCGTCGGCGGAAGAGGGCTATGACGCGCTTAAGAAATACGCGCGCGACCTGACCGAGGCTGCTGCCGAGGGCAAGATCGACCCGATCATCGGGCGGGATGAGGAAATCCGCCGCTCGATGCAGGTTTTGTCGCGTCGCACCAAGAACAACCCGGTTCTGATCGGTGAACCCGGCGTCGGTAAAACCGCGATTGCCGAGGGCATGGCCCTGCGCATCGTCAACGGCGACGTACCGGAATCGCTGAAGGACAAGAAGCTGCTCGCGCTCGATATGGGTGCGTTGATTGCCGGTGCGAAGTATCGCGGTGAATTCGAGGAGCGTCTGAAGGCCGTTCTGACCGAGGTGACTGAAGCCGCTGGTGAGATCATCCTGTTCATCGATGAGATGCACACTCTGGTCGGCGCCGGTAAATCCGACGGCGCGATGGATGCCGCAAACCTGATCAAGCCTGCGCTTGCCCGGGGTGAGTTGCATTGTATTGGTGCGACCACGCTGGACGAGTACCGTAAGTACGTCGAAAAAGACGCGGCCCTTGCGCGCCGGTTCCAGCCTGTGATGGTCACCGAGCCGACGGTCGAGGACACCATCAGCATCCTGCGCGGCATCAAGGAAAAGTACGAACTGCACCATGGCGTGCGTATCTCGGATTCGGCGCTGGTATCGGCGGCGACTTTGTCGCATCGCTATATCACCGACCGGTTCCTGCCCGACAAAGCCATCGACTTGGTCGATGAGGCCGCGTCGCGCCTGCGGATGGAAGTGGACTCCAAGCCCGAGGAGCTCGATCAGCTGGATCGTCAGATCCTGCAGATGCAGATCGAGGAAGAGGCACTGAAGCTGGAAGATGACGCGGCCTCGAAGGATCGTCTGGAAACCTTGCAAAAGGATCTGGCTGATCTGCAGGAGCAATCCGCCGAGATGACCGCCCAATGGCAGGCCGAACGTGACAAGCTTGCGGGCGCGCGTGATTTGAAGGAACAGCTCGACAAGGCGCGGGCTGATCTGGAGATCGCCAAGCGCGAAGGCAACCTCGCCAAGGCGGGTGAGCTGTCCTATGGCGTCATCCCCGAGCTTGAGAAAAAGCTGACTGAGGCTGAAAACGCCGAAAGTAGCCAGATGATGGCCGAGGAAACGGTGCGTCCGGAACAGATCGCCTCGGTGGTCGAACGCTGGACGGGTATTCCGACCTCGAAAATGCTGGAAGGTGAGCGCGAGAAACTGCTGCGGATGGAAGACGATCTGCACTCCCGTGTGATCGGTCAGGATGCGGCTGTGACCGCCGTGGCCAACGCCGTGCGCCGTGCGCGTGCAGGCCTGAATGACGAAGGCCGCCCGCTGGGCTCGTTCTTGTTCCTCGGCCCGACCGGCGTGGGTAAGACCGAGCTGACCAAAGCCGTGGCAAATTTCCTGTTCGACGACGACAACGCGATGGTGCGCATCGACATGTCCGAGTTCATGGAGAAACACGCGGTCGCCCGTCTGATAGGTGCCCCTCCGGGCTATGTCGGCTATGACGAAGGTGGCGTGCTGACCGAAGCGGTACGGCGCCGGCCCTATCAGGTCGTGCTGTTTGATGAGGTCGAAAAGGCGCATCCGGATGTGTTCAACGTGCTGTTGCAGGTTCTGGACGATGGTGTTCTGACCGATGGTCAGGGTCGCACCGTGGACTTCAAGCAGACGCTGATCATCCTGACGTCGAACCTTGGGTCTCAGGCGCTCAGCCAGTTGCCCGAAGGAGCTGACAGCGCGCAGGCACGGCGAGATGTGATGGATGCGGTCCGAGCGCATTTCCGGCCCGAGTTCCTGAACCGTCTGGACGAGACCATCATCTTTGATCGGCTCAAGCGGGCCGATATGGATGGCATTGTCGATATCCAGATGGCACGCCTGCAGAAACGTCTGGCCGCCCGCAAGATCGAGCTGGTGTTGGACAATGGCGCGAAGGAATGGCTGGCCAACGAAGGCTATGATCCGGTCTTCGGTGCACGTCCGCTGAAACGCGTGATCCAGCGCGCCTTGCAGAACCCGCTGGCCGAAGCCTTGCTGGCCGGTGAGATCAAGGATGGCGAAACCGTTCCCGTGACCGCCGGGGCCGATGGCCTGATCATCGGTGACCGGTTGGGGACGTCGGAACGTCCCCGCCCGGATGATGCCGTCGTGCACTGACGAACCTCTGAAAACGAAAAAGACCCGCCATTTCGGCGGGTCTTTTTTATGCCCCGGCAAAATGCCGGTTCAGAAAACCGGCGATTTCCGTCAGCGACGCGTCCGCCTCGGGGATATCCGGGTAGAATTCGAACACGTGCCACATGCCCTCCCAGATGCGCAAAGTGCTGTCCGCACCCGCCCTACGTAGGAGGTGATCCAGACGCACGCAGCCGCTCAGCAGGTGATCGCGGGTTCCGCTGGTCAGGAAGACGGGCGGAAAATCGGCGTCGAACGGACCGTAGATCGGTGAGATGTCAGGGTGCGTCGGGTCGGCGTTCTGGGGCACGTAACAGGACCGGAAAAACTCGATTTCCGACTGGTTGAGAAACGGGTCTTGGTCAGCCTGTCCGCTGTCACCGGGATTGAGCAGATCGACAAACGGCGACAGCAGGGCCAGCGCTTTTGGTTGCAGATCATGAGTCGCCCGCAGCCGGTGAAGCGCTGCCAGCGCCAGGTTGCCGCCAGCAGATTCTCCGCACAGGCAAGCGCCGGGCGTTTCGGCCAAAACTGCAGAGATCACCGCAGTACAGGCGTCAAGGGCCGCCGGGTAGGGGTGTTCTGGGGCCAGCGGGTAATGGGGCGCAATCACAACAGCACCGGTTTTTTCCGCGAGCGAGGCGGAAATCGGCAGATCCTCGAACGGGCTGCCCAAGGTAAAACCGCCCCCGAACAGATAGACAAGCTTGCGGCCTGCACGCGGTTCAGGTGGCGTGATGATCATGCATTGAACGCCTGCGATTGCCTGCTCGGACAGGGTGACGCCGGTTTTTTCAAGCACCAACGCACACCCCTGTTCGCTTTGCTCGCGCAAGATGACTCGAAACTCGTCCAGGGGCAGGCTCAGATCGCGGCTCTGGGCCTGGGCTGCAAACGCCTGGGCCTCGGGGCTGATCAGGGCAAGGTTCGGCAAAGGATGGTCTTTGGTCTTGGTCATATTAGAGACTTGGAAAGCGGGCCCTGAAACCGTTTTATATCAGTGCAAATATTCGTGCCGGACCGCCCGTGCCGCCGACATGTTTGGGGGCGCCTATGACCAACGTGGCACCGGCCGCAGGTACCCGATCCAGACCGGCCATGTTTTCGATCCCAAAGCGGCCGGTTGGCAACCATGCATAGTGTGTGGCGAAATCTGTAGATATGCCGTGGTCCAGAGACAGGGTGTCCGATGCAATCGAGCGCGCGCCGGTTTCTTCCATCAACATCTGCGCAGCCTCAACGTGGAAACCGGGATAATGCTGTGCTTGACCGTCAAACCCGCGATAAGCGTCATTATCGGCCTTGGCAGCCCAGCCGGAATACAGCGCGACACAAGCGCCGTCCGGAATGTCGCCATTGGCCGACATCCACGCCCTCAGGTCATCCGGGGTGAGCAGCGTATCCACGTCTTCGGCTGCGCGGGCCGCGATGTCCACGACACAGAGTGGAGCAACAAGATCCGAGACCGGGATTTCCTCTACCGAAGCCCCATCGGCAGAAAAATGCAAAGGTGCATCAATATGCGTGCCGGTATGTTCATTCACCATCATCCGTTGCACGTTGAAGCCATGGTCCGCGAAATTGAATACCTGTTCGGACGCATATCCCGGCTCTCCGAAATATGTCGGGAAATCGGCGCTGAGCGGATGGGTCATGTCCTCGATCCCGCCGTGACCTGCAGCCAGTGCCGCGGGCGCGGCAGCTCCGGTTGCAGCGGCGGCCACGCCGGTGGCAGCTGCGGCTTTGAAAAACCCGCGCCGCGACAGCATACGGTTCTTGACGGCGTTCATTACGCAAATGTCACACATTCGTCTTCTCCCTCTGAGGTTCTTCAACTGATCGGATGGGCAGGCCACCCGCTTTTCGTTTTCAGTTCCTGAGGATCAGCCTGCATTTTTGCCGCAAGCGTTGTAAAGTCCGGGTTGGCAGAAGGTAACGCCACCGTCACTCCCCCGAGCGCGCAGACCGGCTTCAGTAGTTGCCTGTCTGGCGGCTTTTGCGCAGGGCGCGCAGGTCTTCCGCGCTCATCCGAGGGGCGTCCTCAGCGCTTTGCACGGGCTTTAGATTGGCCTCGATCACCTCGGCCAGTTTTGGCGCCGTGTCGCGCAAACGCAGATACCCCAGAACGCCGCCTGCGCATTGCAGGCTGAAAACCCAGGTTCCAATCAGCATGTAGACGACGAACAGACCGATCAGCGACCAGATGGGGCGGATGGATGCCATGCCCTTTGTCATGTCTTCAAGCTCTTGCAGGTCAGCCTGCAACGACCCGAAATAATCCGTGGCAATCAACAACGCGATAAGAAGCGCATGCAGGACGAACATCCCCACGTAGCTGAAGATGGTCAGCGCAAACAACGGGCCGAACGACGCCCGAAAATGCCGGAAAGGCGTATAGTGCATACCGTCCGGGTCCCGCCCGACCGAGGCGGATGTGATCGGTACAAGCAGGCTGGCCCGGATCGAGCATATGGACAAAAAGACCGCAAGCAGCCCCAGCAACCCCGGAAGCGCCCAGGACGGGTCGACATATTCAAGCGCCAGGTCGGCGACTTCACTCTGCTGCAGAATGTCGGGTGAAATCACGAAAATCGAGGCCGCAATAACCACGCCCAGGATGAGGGTCACGCTCACGCCCTCGACAGCGCCGTAGATCACCGCCGGGGTGAACAGCCCTTTGATTCCTGTGCTGGGTTTCACGCCTTTGACCTGCAGACCCATCCTTGTTCCAAGCAGGGTCGGGACGACGCTGGAAGAGGCCATGATCAGGAACGTCACAATAAATGCAAATGGCGGGAAAATAAGGCCCAGCAAGAACCCGACCAGGGCTCCGATCAGATTGTAGAGGGTCAATCCAATAAACATGACCGGCAAAACTACCGCCAAGCGCCAGAAAATAGACAAGGACAAAGGGAAGGCTTTGGCAAACAGCACTGCTATAATCTCTGATCGGTATCCGTCTATATGTCGGCGTATCGAAGCCGCTAAGGCTGCGCCAGTTCTTTTCCGGAGCGTTGTCAAATGCTGTGTCGCTATGTGTCATTTTGGAATCGCAATGACGGGGCTGCGGAGGTGAGGCCGCGCCCGATACGTTACAATCTCGTCTCTCAATCGTGACGCCTGTTTCCTTGGCTCTGTGCTATCAGCGGATTACCTCATACCCGAGTAAGTTTGACGACTGGAGACATACATGGCGTTTCGCTGGACCAATTCACTGACACAAGCCGACGTCACCCCGCGGGCGGCGTTTCTGAACCGGCGGCAGGTCTTGGCCGGGCTGGCGGGTGTCGGACTGGCGGGGATGACGCGTGGGGCCGCGGCGCAGGAGGCGCTGGAACCGAACACGTGGGAAGAGATCACCTCGTACAACAATTATTACGAGTTCGGGACCGGCAAGGACGATCCGGTCAAATATGCGGGCGCGCTGACGACCGAACCTTGGAGCATCAAGATCGACGGTCTGGTCGACAATCCGGGCGAGTACGACTTCAAAGACATTATGTCCGAGATGACGGTTGAGGAACGCATATACCGCTTCCGCTGTGTCGAGGCCTGGTCGATGGTGATTCCCTGGAACGGGTTCGAACTGGCCGATCTGCTGAATTTGGCCGGCGTGCAGGATGGCGCCAGATACGTGGCTTTTGAAACCGCCGTGATCCCTGATGAGATGCCGGGCGTGCGATATCCGATTCTGGACTGGCCCTATCGCGAAGGTCTGCGCCTGGATGAGGCGATGCACCCGCTGACCATCATGGCCACCGGCATCTATGGTCGTCCGATCCCGAACCAGAACGGTGCGCCGCTGCGTCTGGTGGTGCCGTGGAAATACGGCTTCAAGTCGATTAAGTCGATCGTGCGGATCACCCTGACGGATGTCGAGCCGCCCACCAGTTGGAACATGTCCAACCCGCGCGAGTATGGTTTCTATAGTAATGTGAACCCGAATGTGAATCACCCGCGCTGGTCTCAGGCCTCGGAACGTCAGATCGGCGGCGGCCTCTTTGCCAAGCGGATTCCGACTCTGATGTTCAATGGCTACGAGAAAGAAGTTGCGGGCCTGTACGAGGGCATGGATCTGGCGGAATACTATTAAGCTTATGCAACGGGTGAATCAGATATTGCGCCGTATTCCAGTCTTGGCGGTATATCTGTTGGGAGTGCTCCCAGCACCGTGGCTGTTCTATCAGGCGCTGACCGGTGGTTTGGGCGTGGAACCGATCGAGGCGCTGGAACACCGGTACGGAGAGCTGGCGCTGCAACTGTTGATTGCGGTGCTGGCGATTTCCCCGCTGCGACGGTTCCTCGGGCTGAACCTGTTGAAGTTCCGCCGTGCCCTTGGCGTACTGACATTTACCTATGTCAGCCTGCACCTGTTGGTGTGGTTGGTCCTGGATGTTCAAGTGCCCAGCCAGATCTGGGCTGATATTGTCAAACGCCCTTATATTACGGTCGGCATGGCCGCGTTTACCCTGATGCTGCCGCTAGCGGTGACATCGAACAATCTGTCCGTGCGCAAACTGGGGCCTCGTTGGCGCAGCCTGCAACGGCTTGTCTTCCCGGCAGCGGTTCTGGGGGGGCTGCACTACGTCATGCTGGCCAAGGGATTTCAGATCGAACCGCTGGTCTATTTGACCCTGATCGTTGGCTTGCTGCTGCTGCGCCTCCCGGGTGCGGGTCTGCAGACTCGACCGCGTGAGGCCGATTCCGCCTGACTCTCTGCCGAGTCTGTGGGTAATTCTGTGTAGAAGCCGGGATTCGGGGCGTAGCTCTTACGGAAATACTCGGCGGGTTCAACTTGGCTCACTTCAACATATTGATTTAATAGAAAATTATTTGATTACGCGGTTTTTTGCAGATTTCGTGTTTTTTCTGCTTGCGGCTAGTGCTGGTTATACTTAGAACCCCCTTCACCGGCGCTGCTGAGGCGCTTGGGACGCACCGGTGAGACGGTGGGAC